>DATMMO010000111.1:0-29401 GCA_035569695.1 Acidimicrobiales bacterium
TCCCGGCGAAAGAAGACCTCCTCGCCGATCTGGTCGCCCCCTATCTCGACGGTCTCGACAAGCTGATCACCTCGGGCGAACAAGCGATCGCTTCCGGTACGCCCCTGTCGGCCACGACCGTGCTCGAGCGATTCTTCGACCTGATGATCGAGTTGCAAGACGTCGCCCAATTGGTGATCCTCGATGCGGGAATCGCCCGGCACCCATCGGTGGCACCTCGGGTGGCCGACCAAGCCGAGCGATTGGTCCGCTTGACCATGGCCTCGGCCCCCTGCGAGTCGGACGAGCTCCGGGCCGGTGCAGCCATCGCCATCCTCTATCGCCCGGTGGTGCGGATCGGTTATCTCTCGGAGGTGGGCCACGCGCGCGACGAGCTCATCACTATTGCCCTTGTAGCCCTGTGCGCCCCGCTCGCTCGGCCCTAGTGCCGACCTCGCGTATTGTCCTTAGTCGCCCGACCTGATCAAGCTTCGCCGCCGGCCAGCGCGGCAGCCACCGTTCGCCGGAGAAGCTTGCCGGTGTCCGTGTAGGGAAGCTCTTCCCACACAACGATCTGGTCGGGGGTCTTGGATGTGCGCAGTTGCTTACGCACGAAGGCCCGTAGCTCGTCCTCGTCGATCAGCTCTCCGGGGACGGGAACGACGACGGCGGCGATCCGCTGGCCCCATTCATCGTCGGCCACGCCCACAACGGCCACGTCGGCCACTGTCCCGTGTTGGACCAGGACCTCTTCGATCTCCGCCGGGGCGATGTTCTCGCCCCCGCGGATGATGGTGTCGTCCGACCGCCCCTCGATGAACAGGTAGCCCTCGTCGTCGAAGTACGCCCGGTCGCGGGTGGGGAACCACCCCTCGGCGTCGAGCGGTGATTGCGTCGAGAGGTACTCGCCCGACACCTGCTCGCCTCGGAGCCACAGCTCACCGGCCTCGCCGATCGGGAGGCTTGTGCCGTCAGGGCCTCGCACCTCGGCCTCGATGCCGGGGATGAGCCGCCCCGCAGAGCCCAGTCGGGCCTGGACCTCGGCCGCATCGCTCTCGATGGCCGATCGATGGTCCTCCGGTCCGAGGAGGGCGATGGTTGAGCTGGTCTCGGTGAGCCCGTAAGCGTTGACGAAGTCGGTGGTCGGAAACAGCTCGAGCGCTCGGGCCACGATCGACGGGGCGATCCGGGATCCCCCATAGGAGAGGGTTCGGAGCGTGGCCACGCCGGCGTCGTCGTGGCCGGCCAGGGAATCGACGATTCGGGCCAGCATTGTCGGCACCACCATGGCGTGGGTCACCTGCTCCTTGCGGACGGTCTCGAGCCACACCTCGGGGCTGAAGGCATCGAGATAGACCAGGCGTCGGCCGGCGTAGAGGTTGCTGACCAGATTGGCCACACCGGCCACGTGGTAGGGGGGCACGGTGACGGCCACGGCGTCGGATTCCTCGGCCCCGCCGAAGTCAACGGAGGAGAAGACGTAGGAGAGGAGGTGACGGTGCCGGAGTATGGCTGCCTTGGGCGCCGAAGTCGTGCCGCTGGTGTAGAGGAGGACGGCGATGCCCTCAGGGTCGTTCGGCCACTCGTCGCAGGCGGGGCCGATGGCCGTCGATGTCATCCAGTCGTCCCGGTCGATCACGGGATGGTTCACGCCCGACAAGCTGGCTTTGGCCTGATCGTCCGCAATGACCAGGACGTCCTCGTGCTTGTCGAGCAGACCGGCCACTTGCTCGTGGCCCAGTCGGTAGTTGATGGGCAGGACGGGCACCCCGGCCCATGAGCTGGCGAAGACGGCGACAGCGAAGGCGGGCGAGTTGGTGCCGACGTAGGCCACATGGGCGACACCGTCCCGGCGGATCCGGGCCGCAGCGATGCCGGCCCGTCGGTAGAGCTCCTCGTAGGTGAGCCCATCATCGCCGCTGCCAATGGCGACTCGGGAGGGGTGGCCGGACATGGCCATATCGAGCAGCATCATGAGATTCACGGTCTGGAATTCCTCTGTTCAATCGATCGCGCCCTGGCACCCTAACGACCCCCGCGGCCAGATGCGATCCCAGAGGGCCTGCGGTGGGAGGGGAGTGCCCGCTCGGGCCGGTCAGGAACGGTGCTCGTGTCGACCAGGACGTTACGATGCCGATTGCCGCCCACGAGGGCGACACACCGGACAAAGCGAGGAATCGAGTGTCTGACCTGGTATTGGTGGACGTCACCGATCGCATCGCCGTCATCACCCTCAACCGGCCCGAGGCCCGAAATGCCCTGAGCTCGGACATGCTCACCCAGTTGGCCGAGCGCATGCACCAGCTCGATGCCCAGGCCGATGTCGACGTCCTGGTCCTGACCGGTGCCGGGCGGGCCTTTTGTGCCGGCTTGGACCTGAAGGAGATGGCGGCCTCGGGGGCGAACATCCGGCCCGGCGACGGACGGCCCTGGCCACAGCTGGCCAAGCCGTTGATCGGCGCCATCAACGGGGCCGCCGTCACCGGAGGGCTCGAGCTGGCCCTGGCCTGCGATTTTCTGATCGCATCAGAACAGGCCCGGTTCGCCGACACCCATACCCGAGTGGGGCTCGTGCCCTTCTGGGGCATGTCCGTCCTCCTGCCTCAGGCGGTTGGCGTCCGGGTGGCCCGGGAGATGAGCCTGACCGGGAACTTCATGACTGCGGACGAGGCATGCCGGGTGGGACTGGTCAACCGGGTCGTGTCCGCTGATGAGCTGTTGACCGTGGCTCGAGCGCTGGCCGCTGACATTGCCTCCGCTGAGCCCTCGGCCACCCGGGTGCTGGTGTCGGAGTACCGGAGGTTCTCCGGCGGCGGCTCTGCCGCCCTGGCCGAGGAGATCCGCACCGCCGAGGCGTTCCTCGGAGGCGGAATCGATCCGGTGCTCATCGAGCAACGCCGGGTCGCGCTGATCGAGCGGGCTCGCCAGCAGGCCACCTGACCGATGACCATGCCGACCCCCAGTCACAGTGTTCACAGCCCGAGAGGACGGCGACAGTGATCCGATCGGTCATGTTCGACTTCGGTGGTGTCATCACCGACAGCCCCTTCGATGCCTTCCAACGCTATGAGGAAGCTGCAGGGCTCCCCGTGGGCGCCATCCGGACCATCAACTCGACGAATCCCCACGACAACGCCTGGGCCAAGCTCGAACGAGGCGATGTCGGCATGTCCGAGTTCAGCCTTCTCTTCGAGGCCGAGGCCCGTACCCTCGGGTACCAGGTCGACGCCGCCGTGGTGATGGCCGGCCTGGTGGGTGACGTTCGACCAGCCATGGTCGAGGCCGTGCGCCGCTGTGCGGAACGGTTCAAGACAGCCTGCCTGACCAACAATTTCTTGTTGGAACGCGCCGTCGATGTGGCCGCTGATCGGCCGGACATCGCCGAGATCTACGCCCTGTTCGATCTGGTGCTCGAGTCGTCCAAGGTCGGAGTGCGCAAGCCCGACCCCCGCTTCTACGAGATGGCCTGTGAGGCGCTGTCGGTTGCCCCCAGCGAGGTCGTCTATCTGGATGACCTGGGCATTAATCTGAAACCGGCCCGGGCCATGGGCATGCACACGATCAAGGTCACGGCGCCGGACGTGGCCATTGAGGAGCTCTCGTCGGTCCTCGGTATTCCGCTGGCCTGACGGCCAGGCTCGACAGGTGGGCCCCCCGCTACCCTTCAGTCGGTGAGCGCTCATCCCCTCCAGTTCGATCCCATCGATGAGGCCCGGTCCCAGTGGGCAAAACGGTGGGCGGTGGAAGCCAGCGACGCCATGGCCGCGGCCACGTCGATCATGCGGGCTCAACAGGTGGTCCTGGCCGCGGTCGACGGCGTGCTGCGCCCCTTCGGGCTCACCTTTGCTCGGTACGAGGGATTGGTCCTCCTGTCCTTCAGCCGCCGGGGATCCCTCCCGTTGGGCAAGATGGGCGACCGGTTGATGATCCACCCCACCAGCGTCACCAACATCATTGACCGGCTCGAGGCCCAGGGTCTGGTCAATCGGGTGCCCCATCCCACCGATGGTCGGACGACCTTGGCCGAAGTGACGGCGGAAGGCCGTGCGCTGGCCACTCGGGCCACCCGCGCCGTCAACGACATCGCCCTTGGCCTCGGCATGCTGGACGACCGTGACCTCCGGGACCTCTTCCGGATCATCCGCAAGATCCGGGTGCACATCGGCGACTTCACCCCCACCGGGTAACCCGATGACCGGATGGCCCGCTGACCAATTGACCCGCTGACCTGGCCACTTGAGGCCGGGGGCTCAGACGTTCCGTCGATACGACCCGCCCACCTCGAACAGGGCGTGGGTGATCTCTCCCAGGGTGGCATGTCGAACGGTGGACATGAGCTCGCCGAACACATTGCCTCCGGTCAAGGCAACCTGACAGAGGGTGTCGAGGGCGGCATCCCGATCCTCGGCGTGCTCTTGTTGGAACTGGCGCAGGCGGGTGATCTGGAGCTGCTTTTCCTCTTCGGTGGAGCGAGCCAGTTCCACCGGACCGGTTTGTGGTCTGGCATCAGGGTCGATGAACGTGTTGACGCCGACCAGGGGCAAGGTGCCATCGTGCTTGCGGTGCTCGTAGAGCATCGAATCGTCCTGGATCCGCCCTCGCTGGTAACCCGTCTCCATGGCCCCGAGCACGCCCCCGCGCTCGCTGATCCGGTCCATCTCGGCCAGCACGGCCTCTTCGACCAGCTCGGTGAGCTCTTCCACGATGAAGCTCCCCTGCAGGGGGTTCTCGTTGGCGGCCAGCCCCCATTCCTTGTTGATGATGAGCTGGATAGCCAGTGCCCGCCGGACCGACTCCCCGGTCGGCGTGGTCACCGCCTCGTCATAGGCGTTGGTGTGCAGGCTGTTGGCATTGTCGTAGATGGCGCACAGAGCCTGCAGGGTGGTGCGGATGTCATTGAACGCCATCTCTTGGGCATGGAGCGAGCGCCCCGACGTCTGGACGTGGTACTTGAGCCGCTGGGATCGCTCGTTGGCCCCGTAGCTGTCGCGCATGGCGATGGCCCAAATGCGGCGGGCCACGCGCCCGATCACCGTGTACTCGGGGTCCATCCCGTTGGAGAAGAAGAAGGAGAGGTTCGGGGCGAAGTCGTCGACGTCCATGCCCCGAGCGAGGTAGGCCTCGACATAGGTGAACGCATTGGACAAGGTGAAGGCCAGTTGGGTGACCGAGTTCGCGCCGGCTTCGGCGATGTGATAGCCGGAGATGGACACCGAGTAGAAGTTCCGCACCTGATGCTCGATGAACCACTCCTGCATGTCGGCCATGACCCCGAGGGAGAACTCGGTCGAGAAGATGCAGGTGTTCTGGCCCTGATCCTCCTTCAGGATGTCGGCCTGGACCGTGCCCCGCACGGTGTGCAGCACCGAAGCGCTGATGGCGGCCTCCTCCTCGTCGTCGGGCCGACGACCCTGCTCGGACTCGAACGCGTCGAGCCGCTGGTCGATGGCGGTGGCGAGGAACATGGCCAAGATGGTGGGGGCGGGGCCGTTGATGGTCATCGACACCGAGGTGGTGGGATCGCACAGATCGAACCCGGCGAACAGCACCTTCATGTCCTCCAGGGTGGCAATGGACACCCCGGACGTGCCGATCTTCCCGTAGATATCGGGACGTTCGGCGGGGTCGAACCCGTACAGGGTGACCGAGTCGAACGCCGTCGACAGCCGGGTGGCCGGAAGCCCCGAGGCCAGGAGGTGGAAGCGCCGGTTGGTGCGGAAGGGGTCACCCTCACCGGCGAACATGCGGGCCGGGTCCTCACCCTCGCGCTTGAAGGGGAACACGCCGGCGGTAAAGGGGAAGTGACCGGGGAGGTGCTCCGATCGGAGCCAGCCCAACAATTCGCCGTGCTCGGTGACCCGGGGCAGGGCCACTCGGGGAATGCGGTTCCCCGACAGCGACGTCCGCCACAGTACCGGCTGGGTCGCAGTCGACAGCGAGGCATCGTCATCGGATTCGACCGGCGTCAACGCGGTGCGGACGGTGTCCCACTCCTCGAGGAGCCGACGACCCTCGGGGTCGCGAGCCGCCTCGGTCTGCTCGGCCAGCATGGCCAGGTCGCCCACCGCGGTCCCGTGTTCGTCGGCCATGGTCAACACCGAGTCGATCTGCTGGGCCCGACGGGCCTCGGTGGCCAGGACGGCGGTGGTGGCGTGATAGCGGTGCACGGTCTCGGCGATCTCGGCCAGATAGCGTCGCCTCGGACCCGGGATGATGACCGACGCCTTGGTCGAAGCCCGGGCCGTGACCGTCGGCAACACCCCGCTGGTTGCCACCAACCCTGATCCGGCCAGGCGATCCCGCAGATGCTGGAAGAGGGCGGTGACGCCGTCATCGTTGAAGCGAGAGGCGATGGTCCCGAACACGGGCTCGCCGTCGTCGGGCCCGGGACCATGGTCGCGGACCCACTGCCGCCGGACCTGACGCAGGGCGTCGTCGGCTCCCCGACGGTCGAACTTGTTGATGGCCACGACATCGGCCAGATCGAGCATGTCGATCTTCTCGAGCTGGGAGGCGGCGCCGTACTCCGGCGTCATCACGTAGAGGGAGAGGTCGGCGATGTCCACGATGGCGGCGTCGCCCTGACCGATCCCGGGCGTCTCGACGATGACCAGGTCGAAGCCGGCAGCGCGGCAGGCCGTCGCCACCTGGGGCAGCGGCGGTGGGATCTCCGATACCGACCCCCGGGTGGCCAGCGAGCGGAAGTACACCTGGGGCGAGTCGATGGCGTTCATGCGGATGCGGTCCCCGAGGAGCGCACCGCCCCCCCGGCGCCGGGTCGGGTCCACGGCCAGCACGGCGATCCGGAGCTTGTCCTCTTGGTCCTGGCGGAAGCGCCGGATGATCTCATCGGTCAGCGATGACTTTCCCGACCCGCCCGTTCCGGTGACGCCGAGGACAGGCGCCCCACGCCGTTGTGCTGTCACGGCCATCTCCTCGATGGCCGCGGCGTCGATGGCGTCGGCTTCGATCCCGGTGATGATCCGGGCCAGAGCCGCCGTGTCGCCGCTGTAGAGCAGCTCCAGCGACGGCGACGGTTCGGCGGTCAGGTCCCGGTCGCACTCCTCGATCAGTACGTTGATCATCCGCTCCAGCCCCAGGCGCTGCCCGTCGCTCGGAGCGAAGATCCGACGGACCCCATAGGCCTCGAGCTCGGCGATCTCCTCGGGCACGATCACACCGCCCCCGCCGCCGTAGACGTTGATGTCACCTCGCCCTGAGGCTCGCAGCCGATCGACCAGGTACTTGAAGTACTCGACGTGACCACCCTGGTAGGAGCTGATGGCCACCCCTTGGACATCCTCGGCGACCGCCGCGGCCACCACCTCGTCGACCGATCGGTTGTGGCCCAGATGGACGACCTCCGCCCCCTGGGCCTGGAGGAGCCGCCGCATGATGTTGATGGCCGCGTCGTGGCCGTCGAACAGGCTGGCTGCGGTGACGAATCGAACCGGATGGGTCGGACGGTGGAGGGGGGTCGTCCCGTCGGCCCCGTCGGTCGCCGGACTGGGGGAGCTCATCCCGCCACAATAGTTGCACGTCCTACTAAATGTCCATGGACCCGTTTGGTCCGCCCGCCGATCGATAACCGCTACGGGGCAGGTTCGATCCGATCCACCAGGTGCCAGGCCAACGCCGTTGCCGCGTCGATGGTCGAGCCGGTGATGGCCATGAAGGCCGTACGCTGCCGGCCGATACGACGGGGGAGGCTGACCGTCCCGCCCGCGCCCGGGATCAGTCCCATGGGGACCTCGGGTAGTTGAAAGGTGGCGTCGGGTCGGGCTACCACCTGGGCGACGAAGGCGGGAAGCTCGGTGCCGGCCCCGACGCAGGCGCCGTGCACGATGGCCGTGGTCCGGGACCCGCACCGAACCAGCCAGGGAGCCGCGCTCTGAGTGGTGCGGATCAGGTGGGCAGAGACCGGGTCCGGCACCGATCCGAATTCGGACAGGTCGCCACCGCTGCAGAAGGACGGTCCGGCTCCGGTCAGCGCGATCGAGCTGATGGTGGGATCCACGGCAGCCACTTGGAGCATGGCCACCAGCTCGTCGCGCATCCGGGCGTCGTAGGCGTTCCGGACCTGGGGCCGGTTGAGGGTCAACAGCAACGACGAGCTCTGTCGCTGGGCCAGCACCGTCGGCTCGGACTGGTCCCGGTGCCGAACCGGTCCCCGTCGGTCGATCCACTGCCGATGGATGGGCCCCGACTGGAGCAGGGAGTAGACGAATGATTCCGACACCAGGGCATCGGTCATCGAGATGCCGGCGCTGAACCGCAGGAGCTGGGCCAGGGCGATCGCTGGTCCCGAGCCCTGGGCGACGGTCGAGGTCACGAGCGCGAGCTCCTGGTCGATGTCGGCACAGCCCACCCACGGTCGCTCCGGAGAGACCGCCTCGGCCAGCAGGATGTCGAAGTCGGGGGGTGCAGAGAGGTCGGCGCCGGCGCGGGCCACACCCACGGTCACACAGGGGAGGGGGCGAACGACCTCGGCCAGTGGGGACAGCATCGGGTCATCATCCACAGCGATGGCCAGCATCGGCCGATCGCCGAGAGCCCCGATGGCTTCGGGCGCCAGTCCGCCTTCGACCAGGGCCAGTGCATCGCTGGCCGAGAGGATGCCCGGGGCCTCGCTCGAGGAGCTGGTCACCTGGACAACGTACCGTCGCTTCGGATCAGGGCCCGGCCAGGTATACGACGCGCCCGGCCCGGATGGTGGCTCGCACCAGGTGGCGGCCCAGTTCGGTGCGGGCATCCTTCCAGGGCTGGGCCAAGAGGCACAGGTCGGCCGGACTGCCCGCCGACACGGTGCGGACACGGCCTCCCGGGTCGGTGGGGTGACCCAGGAACAGGCTCAGCGCCCGTTCCGGCGTCAGCCGCTCGCCCCTCCCGATCTGGTGCCCGAGGGCTGTCCGTCGGGTCACGGCGGCCACCATCGCCGACCACGGGTCGAGCTGGCCGAACGGGGCGTCGGTGCTTCCGGCCAGCGGGATGCCGGCTCGGTCCCAGGCCCGAAGCCGGTACAGCCACTCCCGATCGGCCAGGTCCACGTCCCGGCGATAGCGGTCTCCGTGCTCGCCGATGAAACCGGGCTGGGTGACCACGGTGACCGGCAGCGGTCGGAGGAGGTCGATGACCTCAGGCGGAGCAACGCTGGCATGCTCGATGCGATGCGGGCCACCGCCTGCGACCGACAGGGCGGTGGCCGCCAGCACCAGGCTCTCCCGAGTGACCACGTGCAGGGCAGTCCCGCGCCGTCCGGCGGCGCGGATGGAGGAGACCAGCGAGTCGAGGGCGGGGAGCTGTCGGTCCTCGAGCATCAGTTTGACCGCACCGGCGGAGACCGGCCCACCGGTCCGCTCAGGAAGGGCGCCCCCGAGCATGTGCACGGACTGGTGGAGCTCCCCACCGGCCACCGCTTTTTCGACGGCGGCCAGCTCCTCGGGCCCGTTGGACGCGGTGGCGTCGGTCACCCCGGTCACGCCATAGCGGGACAGTCGGTCCGAGGTTGCCGCCAGCGACGGCAGGTCACCGCGAACACCCCGGCGGAACACAGCGTCGGCGTCGTACAACGCGCCCGTGGGCCGGCCGTCGGCGCCGACCTCGACACCATCAACGCCCAGTGCGCCCGCGGTGGCCATCGTGCCCGCCTCGCCCCGGTCGAGGCCCAATGCCTCCAACCCGCTCCGGTTCACCACCCACTGATGGCCGCTGCGATGCTGGATCCGCACCGGTCGCCATCGCTGACCTCCCAACAGGTCGTCGAGCACGTCAGCCGTGAGTGGGCCGGCCACCGATTCGTCGTAGCCGTACCCCCGGATCCACGTGGACGAGGATCTGTCCCGTTCGAGGTCGCCCACGGCTGTGGCCAGGGTGGCGGCCAGTGCTGATCGATCCTGGACCGAGGGAGGGCCGCACAACACCGAGTGGTCCCGGGCGGCCAGGCTGAAGAGGTGGATGTGATGATCGTGGAGTCCGGGGAGGAGTGCCCCGCCACCTCCCTCGAGTAGGTCGGTCCCCGTTGGGCTGGACCCGAATGGCGTGGTCTCCACCGACGCGATTCGGCCCCGTTCGATGTGGACGGTGCACCCCGGACGCCCTTCTACTTCGACGTTGACCACGGTGAGATCTGCCGTGCGCTCACCGTTGCCGCCGGGCTCGGTCGGCCCGTTCACAGCTCGGCCAGGACCGCGTCGGTGTCCGCCCCCATCGCCGCCGCCCTCTGGTTCGGCGTCCTGCTCCGGGGCGGAGCCACCGAACCGATGTCGCCCGGCTGCGCCGGTCGTCCACTGGACAGCACGTGGTCCACCACCTCCCGCATGGCGATGTCCGTGGTCCCGCCGGTGCCGCCGGCCACGGTGGCGAGGGCGGCCACGGCGGCGTGCAGTCCGGTGATGGGGTCGGCAACAGCATCGGCACAGAACAGGGGAGGACCGCCCTCGGCCTCCCTGGTCACCAACCCGGCAGCGGCTGCGGCGTCGTCGCCCAACGCCACCCGATTGCGCCACGGCCCAACCCGTCCGTAGCCGGTGATGCTGATCCAGACCTGGTGGGGCTGGGCGTGGATGCCGAGCTGCTCGAGGGCCCGGGGTCGGGACGCCTCGATGACCACGTCGGCCCCGGCCACCAGGGCCGGGAAGGGCCCGGTGGCGGCCACCGGCATCGCCACGCTCTCCTTTCCTCCCTGCAACAGGTCGTAGAAAGCAGGCGGTCCCTGCCGGCCGGGGTCGGGACGCCTCGGGTCCTCGACTTTCACCACCCGACAGCCGGCGGCCACCAGGAGGGAGGCCGTCAGGGGACCGGCCCACAAGGCCGAGAGGTCGACCACCAACGGCCGATGTCGCGAGACCTGGCGGGTCGGACCGAGCCGGCCCAGCTCGCTGATCACCCGAGGCGGTGGCAGTGACACCGCGGATCCGTCGTGCAGCCAGGGTGCAGGTGGCCACTGCTGGCCCCGGACTTCGTACTGCTCGTCGACCTGGTCGGGGCGGCCGGCCTCGCCCACCACGGCCACCGGGAGGCCCAACAGCTGGGCCCGATCGGCGATGGGATGGGCCGAACATCGCTGGACGAAGGATGTCAGTGCGGCCCAGTGGTTGCTTCCCGCCGGTCCCTCCAGCCAGGCGGGCAGCAATTCGAGGTCGGAGTCCCGGCTCAGGTTCACGGCCAGCCAGCCATCGGCCGCGGCCACCAGGCGGCACGCGCCACCGTTGGAGACGGTGCCCTGGCGATGGTGCCCGAAGTGGACCGCCCGTTCGCCGAGCAGAGCCGCCCCGTCCAGGGAAACGGAGGTACCCCGGGCCGCAGCCAGGATTCGGAGGGCCAGGGCGGCGCCGTCGAGGCAGGTGGCCACATCGCCCGGGGCCAGGAGAGGAGGCCCGTCGGTTCGTCCCGTCAGGTCCATCGCCCCCGAGGAGGCCCACGACCGGGCCGGGGAGGAACTGCGAGGGGCCTGGATCACCGGGAAGGAGGCGTCCCTGAGTGATCCGGTCGAGTCCAAGGCGGCGACAACCGGCAGTCGGGCCACGGTGTCGGTGGTGATTGCCTTCTTGACCAGGAGTTTTCCCCCATCGAGGTCCCACCCTTCGGCCTGGTTCGAGCTGGGGGCCGGGCCCGGCACCCGGATGACTTCGGCTCCGAGCATCGCCAGCAGGTGGCCGGCATAGGCGCAGGCGAAGTCCCGGCCCACCTCCAAGAAGCGGATACCGACGAGAGGGAGCGCTCCTGAGGGGGTGGCATCGGCGCCTACAGCCGACGGGTTGCTTGCAGGGCGCATGGCGCCAACGCTAGAGAAGTTTGGCCATGGCCTCGCCAGCGACCCTGGCCCGGGCCGGCCGCGCCCCCCTCTCTGCGAGTCGGGCTTCCGGGTCATAGGGTGATGCGGGAGAGCTTCGAAGCGGTCCGCTCCAGCAGACGAGCCGAGTGAACGAGCCGACGAGCCGAGTGAACGAGCCGACTGAACGAGCCGAGACAACGAGGAGTGTCATGACAACGACCGAATCCATCCCCAGCGCCGTGCATATTGGTGCCGCCGACCTGCCCTTCGTTGACATCGGCGACGGCAGCAAGTTGAAGGTCATCCAGGTGAAAGAGGAGGAGGGCCTCTGGATCGTGGAGAACATCTTCCAGAGTGGCTATGAGGTCCAGACCCACCGCCACACCGGTCCGGTCTACGCCTACACCGTGTCAGGGGCGTGGAAGTACAAGGAGTACGAGTACGTCAACCGGCAGGGATCGTTCCTCTACGAGCCGGCCGGTTCCGTGCACACCCTCCAGTGCATCGAAGACGACACCCAGGTCTGGTTCCAGATGTACGGAGCCAACCTCAACCTGGACGCCAGCGGCAATATCGAGAGCGTCTTCGACGGGCCCGGGTCTCTGGCTGCCTACTACGCCCTGTGCGAGGCCGAGGGCCTGCCCCGACCGAACGTCTTGGCCAGCTGATGCCGGCGTTGGTCGACCTGTCCGACCCCGACACCTTCGTGGGGGGCGTCCCGCACGAGGAGTTGGCTGAGCTCCGGCGCACCCAGCCGGTCTATTTCCAGGAGATGAAGGACGACTCCGGGTTCTGGGCTCTGCTGAGACATGCCGACGTGATCCATGCGGCCCGAAACCCCAACCTGTTCTCGGCCAGCGAGGGCGGTGTGGTCCTCGAGACGCTGTCCCCCGAACAGGTCGAGCAGATGCGGGGGATGCTCCTGGCTATGGACCCGCCCCGCCACGTCGACTACCGCCGCCCGATGGCCGAGCATTTCCGGCGCAAGGTCATCGAAGAGATGACCGACCAGATTCGCGGGATCTGCCGTGACGTGTTGGCGGGCATCGATGAGACCAGCGAGGTGGAGTTCGTGCACGGGGTGACCTCTGCCATTCCCTCCCGAGTCATCGGCCAGCTCATGGGTCTGCCCGAAGCGGACTGGCCGCACATACACGAGCTGGCCGAGCGCAATACCAGCGGTCAGGATGCCGATTACGCCGGCGACGACCCCAACGCCGGCACCATGGAGATGGCGATGTACGCCATGGAGTTGGCCGCCCGTCGCCGGACGGAGGAGCCTGCTCCCGACCTCACGTCGATCATCCTCGGTACCGAATTCGGCGGCCACCTCATGGACGACATCGAGTTCGCCACGTTCTTCGTGCAACTGGTCACCGCCGGCAACGACACCACCAAGATCATGCTCTCGTCGGGGCTCTGGGCCTTGCTGCGTCACCCCGACCAGTTGCGTGAGCTCCGGGCCGATCCCTCGCTGATCCCCTCCGCCGTCGAGGAGATCCTTCGGTGGGCCAACCCACTCCACTACTTCCGGCGCACGGCCACCGCTGACGCTGTGGTGCGAGACGTGAAGATCGCGGCGGGCGACAAGGTGGCCATGTACTACACCTCGGCCAACCGGGACGAGGACCTATTCGATGATTCCCAGCGCTTCGACATCCACCGACATCCCAATCCCCACCTGGCCTTCGGCATCGCCGAGCACTTCTGTCTCGGCGTGCACCTCGCCCGGCTGGAGGGACGGGTGTTCTTCGAGGAGCTCCTGGCATCCTTTTCCGATATCGAGCTGACCGGCGAGCCGGTGAGGGTCCGGTCCAACCTCAACAACGGGCTGAAGCGCCTTCCGGTCCGGATGCAGCGCTGAACCGAGAGGCGCGGTGATATCTCGCGTAGGTTGTCCGCCATGGGAATCTACGAGATCGAGGGCGTTATCCCCGTGGTAGATCCCACGGCATTCGTGCATCCAGAGGCCGTCCTCGTCGGCGATGTTCTGATTGGTGCCGGCTGCTACGTGGGGCCGCTGGCCAGCCTGCGTGGTGACTTCGGCCAGGTGGTCGTCCGTTCCGGCGCCAACGTCCAAGATGGTTGCGTCCTGCACTGCTTTCCGGGCCGCGACGTGGTCGTTGACGAAGACGGTCATATCGGGCACGGGGCCGTGTTGCATGGCTGCCACATCGGTCGGGGTGTTCTGGTGGGAATGAACAGCGTTGTGATGGACGGGGCCGTCATCGGCGACTTCACCTTCGTGGGCGCGTGCACCTTTGTACGAGCCGAGATGGAAGTACCGGCACGCCACGTGGTCGCCGGGAACCCGGCCCGGGTGCTCCGCGAGCTGACCGATGCGGAAATGGCCTGGAAGGCCAATGGGACCGGCGTTTACCAGGAATTGGCTCGGCGGTCGCGCGACACCCTCCGCCCGGCGGTGCCCCTTTCTGCCGTCGAGGAGAATCGGCCCCGACTCAGCACCGGTCAAGACGCGGCCGTGCCCCTTCGGGAGTACCGGCGGTCCTAGAGGAACAGGCGGCACCGGTGAGAGCGGGAAAGGCGGGCGGCAACGAACCCTCGCCCGGTCTCTGCCGTACTGAGGCGACGCGTGGTTGGCGGATTGTGGTTATGTCTATCTGTGAGTGCGCTTCCCCTTCAAGCGTCGGATCTCACCCCGGCGTGGCTATCGGGGGTGCTGGATGCCGAGGTCGTGGACGTGACGGTCCTCGATCATGCCTCCGCCACGAACCAACGGGTGCGTGTCGGCCTCACCTACGCGGCCACGGGAGCGGGTCCGAAATCGCTCTTCGTGAAGCTGGCCTCGTTGGATCCGGCCCACCGGGAGATGATCGGTGCCGGCCGTATGGGCGAGCGGGAGGCGAGGTTCTACGCCGATGTCGCTCCCTCCGTCGACCTGCGAGTGCCTCGCGCCTACTACGCGGCCTCAGCTGATGACGGCACCTTCGCCCTCCTCCTCGAAGACCTCGCCGCCGAGGGGTGCGCGTTCTCAGACGGCGCATGGGGTGTGACGGCCGACGCCGCCGCTGTCGCCCTGGAGGAGATGGCACACTTCCATGCCCGATTCGAAGATCCCGCCGTCCGTTCAGCAGTCGCCCCCTGGTTGGCCGCGCCCCAGCCGCAGGGGAGCGACATCGTCGCCCAGTTGATGCGCTCCGTCCTCGACGAGCACGGAGACGTGCTTACGCCGGCATATGTGGCCACCGGTGAGCTGTACGTCGAGCACCACGCCCGGCTTGACGATCTGTGGAACGCCGGCCCGCAGACGTACATTCACGGCGATACCCACATCGGCAACGTTTTCCTCGACCACGGCCGCGTTGGCTTCTTCGACTGGGGTCTGTCCCGGGTGAGCACGCCCCTGCGCGACGTCAGCTACTTCCTGACGATGACGGTAGACCCGGAGGAGCGTCGACAGTCCGAGCGCGATCTGCTTCGGCTCTACCTCGACGCCCTCCGAATTGCCGGCGGTGCCGAGATCGCCTTCGATGAGGCGTGGTTCGTCCACCGGGTCCAAGCTGGCTACACCGTCGTCGCCACCTTCCTGGCCTTCATGCCTTCGTACGCGACGAGCGATGCCCAGGTCCTGGGGACCGCCCTTCGGCGCCATTCGGAGCTGGCCCTCGATGACCTCGAGGTCGTCGACGCCGTGCGGGTAGCCGTCGCCGACTGAGCGCCCGGCCCCCTCGTCGAACCGGGTCGCCGCCAGCGAGAAGAAACGTCCCGCAGCGCCCTCCACGTGCGGTTCGGCCCGGTACTCAACTGGTTCCCGCTTTGCTGAAGAGCCGGACCCCAGATGTTTGTGGAGTGCTTGCCCGCCATGCCAGCTGTCTAGGGCCGGCCAACCGCCTGTCGGAAGGCGGCCACCATCTCGGAGAGGTAGTCGGCATTCGCGCTCGGCTCGAGGGTGATGGAGACCGGGGCCCTGAAGTCGGTGATGCCGGCTTCGGCCAATGCAGGGACGCCCTCCATGGTGCGGGCGAGATCGACGGTGCCATCAGAGCTCTTTACGATCGGCAGCCGTCCTTGAATCTGAAGGTCACTGGCGTCCCGTCCCGCGGCGGCAAGCGCTTCTCGCACCCGGTCGATGCCGGTAACGGGATCTCGGGCGATGGGTCCCCACGGGACCCAGCCGGCGCCGAATCGCACGAGACGATCGAGGACCCGATCATTGAGCGTTCCGCTCACCCAGATGGGCACCCCTCCGGCCTGAAGTGGTTTGGGCATGGAATGAATGGCCTCGAAGTGGAGATCGTCGTCGTCGAAGTCCACCCGATCGTTACCCCACAAGGCCTGGCACACAGCCAAGGTGTGATTGAGCAGGCGGCCCCGGTCTTCGAAGCTCAAGCCCGCGGCCTCGTACTCCTCTCGCTGCCATCCGACCCCCACGCCGAGATCGAGTCGGCCCCCGGAGAGCACGTCCAGGGTGGCGGTGGCCTTGGCCAGTACGGCGGGTCGACGGAGGGCGGCCTGAAGGATCCCGGTGGCCAACCGAACATTGGTGGTCATACCGGCCACGACTGATAAGAGCGTGAGCGGTTCGAGCCATGGGCCATCAGGCCCAGTCGGTTGTTTCCCTCCCTCGGTCCCGCCCACCTTGCTGTCTCCGTAGGCCTCGAGGTTCTCACCGAACACGACGTGGTCGCTCACGGCCAGGCGGTCCACACCGGCCCGGTCAGCGGCGCGGGCCCCGTCGAGGAGGGGCTGCCAGCCACCGGGATCGGTGGCCGAGAAATTGATGAGCATGACGGACAGCTGCGGTAGGGGCATGGGCTTCGGTGATTCTCCTGTAATGAAGGCCGTGACCTGATGGCACGACCTGATGGCACGAGCTGACAGCACGACGAGGTGGCGACGGCCAAGCATCTGCCACCGGGAGACGGCTGTCAATCGGATGTCGGGCCCGACCGGATGGCTTATGGTCGCAGCCATGGATGAGGACGCGGTTCGGGAAGCGGTCGACCATGTCGCAGTGTCGCGAGTGCAGTCGGCCTATGCCGACGTGGTGAACCGGCGGGCATGGGATGACTTCACCCAGTTGTTTCTGCCCGAATGCACCATCACCGTCGATAAGCAGTCTCAGGACCCGCTCAAATTCGTCGGGCCCAAGCAGATTGGGGACTTCATCGGTCGCTCGATCGAGGGATTCGAGTTCTTCGAGTTCGTCATCTTGAACTCGCACATCGTCCTCGGCCGTGGGGAGGAAGGAGCGGACGCTGCGTCATCCAGGCTGTTCATGTGCGAGCTACGCCAGGACCGAGCCAGTGGCCAGTGGACCAACGCCTTCGGGGTCTACCACGACCAGTACCGCAGAGTGGACGGCAGGTGGTGGTTCGCCCAGCGCCACTACCAGTCGCTGGCCAGAACCGGTCGGGGGCAAGTCTTCGAGTTCCCCCGTCATCCCCCTTTCATCGGGCTGTCGGCTGAGCTGCCCGACTGACCCCTGAGTCCGCGTCGTGACGTCACCGGGAGCGCGGACCGTGGCAACCCGGTAGCGTTCGGGCGAAAGAAATTGACGCAGCGTCTTCGCAGACCACGCGCAGGGGGTATGGGTTATGGCTGAAGGTCGTCTTGCCGGAAGGGTTGCTTTCGTGACCGGCGCTGCTCGGGGGCAGGGTCGCGCCCACTCCGTGCGCCTGGCCCAAGAGGGCGCCGATGTGATCATCTGCGACATCTGCAGCGAGCTCGATACCACGAGCTATCCCGGCGCCGCCCCGGGTGAGCTGGCCGAAACGGCTGCGCTGGTCGAGAAGGAAGGGCGACGCGCCGTGGCCCGCCCGGTCGACGTACGGGACTTCGACGCCCTGCAGGCGCTGGTCGATGATGGGGTGGCCGAGCTGGGTCGTCTCGACATCGTGGTGGCCAACGCCGGAATCGACAGTGCCAACCTCAGCTGGAAGATCACTTCCGAACAGTGGGACGAGCTGGTCGGGATCAACTTGAAGGGGGTGTGGCAAACGGCAAAGGCGGCCATCCCCACCCTCATCGAGCAGGGGACCGGCGGATCGATCATCCTGACCAGCTCGACCGCAGGCCGGAAGGGCCTTCCCTTCAAGGCGCACTACAGCGCGGCAAAGCATGGCGTGGTCGGGCTGTGCCGCGTCCTCGCCGCTGAGCTGGGCGAGTACGACATCCGGGTCAACACCATCCATCCTGCCGGCGTGGCCACCACCATGGTCACCGATCCCCACCTCCAAGAGCTCATTAACTCCAAGCCGGAGACGCTCGGACCGATTTTCATGAACACGCTGCCGCACATGTTCATGCAGCCTGAGGACATCGCCGCCCAGGTCGCCTTTTTGGCCAGCGACGAGTCGCGGTACATGACCGGCTCCCAGATCGTTGTGGACATGGGCAATACCGCTCGCTGACCGTCGTGATCCCCGCTCACAAGCGTTCGCCGTAGCTGCTTCGCGATCCGAGGGCTCCGTCAACGTGGACATCTACCCGTAGGTCATCAAGCTGGACATCGACCCGCAGGTCGGGTGGTCTGGTCACCGGCTGGTACGGAACAACTCGCCGCTTCGGCTGAGGGGAAGGATCCCATGAGCATCGCTATCGACCTGTCCGAGAAGAGTGCGCTGGTGACCGGAGCGGGGGCGGGCATCGGGGCCGAGATAGCCCGGTGGCTGGCCCGGGCCGGTTCGTCGGTCTCCGTCGCCGATGTCCGAGCCGACCATGCCCATCACGTCGTCGAAGCCATTGTCGCCGAGGGCGGGCGAGCCCAGGCCATCGTGGCCGACTGCCGGCAGGACGATGACGTGGACCGGATGGTGAGCGAAGCGGCAACCGCGTTCGGGGGTCTCGACATCGCCGTCAACAACATCGGCATGATGGCTGGTCGGGGACCGGGTCCCTCGACCACATTGGACGGTGCCTACTGGCGCGACATCCTCGACCAGAACGTCGTGCTGACCGCGCTCTGTGCCCGGGCCGAGGCTCAGGTCTTCCTCGAGCAGGGTCGTGGGGGCGTCATGATCAACGTGAGCTCGGGCGAGTCGACCCGGCCGTCGCCCTTCATGACCGCCTATGCCGCGTCCAAGGCCGCCATCAACCACCTGACCCAGAGCCTGGCCGTCGAGCTCGGTCCCTCGGGCATCCGGGTGCTGGCCGTCGCCCCGGGAACGACGCTCACCGAGACGGTTCGCGACGGGCTCACCAATGAGCTCGTCGCGGCCACCGTCGCCTCCACACCCCTCCAGCGGATGACCGAGCCGGACGAGCTGGCCCGTCTCACCGTCTTTTTGGCCTCCGACCTGGCTCGGTGCATCACCGGCCAGCTGATCCTGGCCGATGCTGGCGCCCACCTCTCGCGCACCCGACCATCGGACATCGGCCGCCCATGACCCTGCTCGGCGCCGAAGGGCCAATCGACGCCCACGTCCACGTGGCCAGCGACGACGAGACCCGGTATCCGCGTCACCCAACCCCGATCGGCAGCGACTGGTGGCGGCGGGGCGGGTACGGGGTCGACGATGTGCTCAGCACGCTGGCTGGTGCCGGGGTAGCCCAGGCGGTGGCGGTGCAGGCCGCCGGCGCCTATGGCGACGACAACCGATATGTCGTGGACGTGGCCAAGTCGCACCCCGATTCGCTTCGGGCCGTTGCCGTCGTGGACCCGGACGAACTCGGGGCGGCCGAGACCATCGCCGAGCTGGCCGCATGTCGAGGGGTGAGCGGAGTGCGGTGCATGGCCGTCCGACCGAGCGCCACGTGGGTAGGGACCGAGAAGGCCGACAATGCATTCGCGGCGGCCGCCGACGCTGGATTGATCGTGGTCCTCACCGTCTTCTCCGAGCAGCTCCTGGCCCTCAGGCCGGTACTGGAGCGGTTCTCTGACGTACCGGTCGTCCTCGACCACTGCGCCTTCGCCGACATGTCGGGTGCGACCGTTGCCCGGGACAGTCCACTTCAGGCTCTGGCCGGCCTGCCCCAGGTGACTGTCAAGGTCACCTCCCACAACCTCAACCCTTTGGGTGCAGCAGGTGCAGCGCGACACTTCGTCGAGCAGCTAGTCGGTTGGTTCGGCCCTCACCGGATTCTCTGGGGGTCCGACTACCCCCAAACGACCCACGACAGCTACGCCGGCCTGGTCGATCTGGCCACCGATGCCTTTGCCGATCTCGCTCCGGCCGAGCGGGCCGCGGTGCTCGGGGGGAACACGCGGCGGCTCTTTGGGTTTGCCGGTGAGGGTGGCGGTCGGTGATGCTCCCTGGCCGGCACTGATTCTGATTCGGATCTGCCCCGATTTCGAGTTGCTCTGATGCGATCCTGTATCTGTCTACTTGTTGTAGAGTGAGTGGTCTATAGTGAAGACCGCGAATGGGAATGCACGGCATCCTCGTGGCCAGGGGGCATCCATGACAGCAACCGATACGGCAGGTGACCAGCTCTTGATCGAGGTGGGCGACGAGTCTCCCGAGCGACTCTACGAGCTGTTCGAGGCCAACGGCTGGGGCGATGGACTTCCATTGGTGGCTCCGACCACCGGTCGGGTCGACGCCATGCTCGAGCATTCGGCGGGCAACCCCGACGAGGTTCTGGCCACGCTGGCCCCACGATTCGGGCGCTTGACTCGGCGGGTGGTGGCCGTCAACGCCGTACTGGCGGGATGCCCGCCCGAGGTCTTCCCGGTCGTGCTCACCGCCGTGCTGGCCCTGTCCCGACCGGAGGCCAATCTGCGCGGGGTCAACGCCACCACCCATCCGGTTTCGTTCATGACCATCGTCCATGGAGACATCGCCCGGACGGCTGGCTTCAACGCCGGAGTCGGGGCCTTTGGGCCCGGCAACCGGGCCAATGCCACCGTCGGCCGGGCTATCCGGCTGTTGATGCTGCATGTGGCCGGCGCCCGACCGGGATTCGGCGACGCCGCCACCCAGGGTCAGCCGTCCAAGTACACCTACTGCGCGGCCGAGAACGCCGAGGAGTGCCCATGGCCGAGCTACCCGGCCAGCATCGGGGTCAATGCGGCCAGCGCCGTGACCGTGCACTGCGGGGAGAACCCGCACAATGTGCACGACATGGAGGCCGAAGGGGATCCGGTGACGATCCTGGGCAAGTACGCGTCGGCCATGACGTCCCTGGGCATGAACAACGCCTGCATGCCCTTCGCCGAGTTCTTCGTCGCCTTCGGGCCTGAGCACGCCCAGAGCCTGGCCAAGGTGGGGCTCGATCGCGACGGGATCGCCTCGTACCTGCACGAACACGCCGCCCTTCCCCTCCGCGACTTCCATCGACACTTCAAGGGCTACGGCCGCACGACCTGGCAGGAGCTCTCGGACGAGGACGAGCTGAGCGGGATGACCACCGACGGAGGAAAAATCCGCATCATGGTGATTGGGGGTCCGGGCAAGCATGGCTCGATCATCCCGTCCTGGGGCATGACCAGGAGCGTGACCCTGCCCCTCACGGCGTAAACGGACGCCGCCGAAACCCACCGACACCAGACCACCAGACACCAGACCACCAAACCACCAGACCCACCGACACCAGACCACCAATGAACGCATTGACCGCTAGCACTCGACACGAGGAGACGACATGACTGTCACCACCACTCCCACCTTGATCTACCGACCCGACGGCGAGCCGGGTTCCGAACCGCTTTCCATCACTCCGGGGCCCACGTCGCTCGCCGGGATCCGCATTGGGGTCATGGAGAACGCCAAGCCCAACTCGGATGTGGTCATGGGGCGTGCGGCCGAGATCATGGCCGCACGGGTCGGCGGGACCGTCACCGTGCTCACCGGCAAGCGGCTGCCCAACAGCGCCGAGTTCGACAACGCCAAGGGCGACGAGATGGGCATCTCGGAGGGCGTCCTCCAATTGTTGAAAGAGAAGGCCGACGTCGTGATCACCGGTGTGGCCGATTGTGGAAGCTGTAGTGCCTATACCGCCTACGACACCATCGAGCTCGAACGCAATGGGATACCGACCATCCTCACCACCACCACCCGCTTCGAGCAGATCGCCCGCACGCTGGTCACCGACTTCGGCCTGCCCTCGGCCCGGACCCTCGTCCTCCCGCACCCCATCGGCGGCACCGATCATGAGCGACTGTTCGAATGGGGCGAGCAAGCGGTCGACGAGCTCATCATCCAGTTCGGGCGTCAGGTCTAAGCGTGGCGGCCCGGGTCGGGCTGACCAAGAGCGATGTCCTGGATGCGGCGGCGGCGATCGTTGATGAGCAGGGCACCGATGCCCTGACGCTGTCGCGGTTGGCCGAGCGCCTCGGTGTGCGCAGCCAGTCGCTCTATGCCCACGTGGACGGGCTCACCGGTCTCAAACGGGAGCTCATCCTCTATGCCTTGGATCTGCAGGCGGCACGCGTTCGCCGTTCGGTCATGGCCAAGTCAGGCAGAGAGGCGCTCATGGCCCTGATGAACGAGCTCGTCCTCGTCAACCGCGAGCATCCCGGGCTCTCTCGTCTCACCTCTTGGAGCCAACCCGATCCGACCGACGCGGCCATGTTCGATGCCCTGGTCGAGGTGAGCGAGCCGTTCACCATCCTCCTGGCCAGCTACGGCTTGTCCGGCGATGACCTGGCTCATTGGCGCCGGATCATCTGGACCTCGTTGCAGGGGTTCTTGTCGCTGGAGGCGGCAGACATGATGAAGCTACCGGCCGACCCCGATCAGAGCGTGCACCTGCTGATGGATCTCATCGCCGACGGCCTCGATCGGGTGCGCACTGCCGAAGGGGTGACTGAGGCCTGACCGACTCGCCGCGCCCCGTGGTTCATGCCGGTGATGTGATCACCCGGTGGAGACGGGTGAGCGTCATCGTCTTGATGTGCCAGGCGCCACCTGTCTGCTCATAGGTCTCGTGATAGTGCCCAAAGGCGTGCATATGAGAGATGGGACTGCCGTCCGGCCACCACAGCCGGTCTTCGAGGGCCCAGATGCCGGTCGCCGTGGTGGGCGACGTGAGGGTGATCTCGGGCATGTGGCCATGGTGGACGGTGATCACCCCTTCGAGGACCTGGCGGATGAAGGGCATGTACGCAGCCACGCTCTCGGTGACGCCTCCGCCTTCGCCGACCATGTCGATGTGGACATCATCAGCGAAGACGCCGGCCAGGCCGTCCCAGTCCTTGGTATCCATCATCCGGAAGTAGCGAGCCTTCAATTGCTTGATGGCCTCGACGTCGTCCCCTGCGCTCACCGTCGTCTCCTTGTTCGCCCTATTGAATCTCACGACCTCGCCAGTGCATTCGCCCCTGATCTCGGTCCGTTCGCCCCTGAACTCAGCACAATCGCCCTTGAACTGGAGGAACAGAGCAAGAGCGGAAAGGAGCGTTCGAGGGCGACGACGTTATGCTCCAGATGCTGACAGAAACGGCGAAATCATGCTGGGTTGGGCCCCTGTCGGGTCGGACGAGAGGATCACCATTGAGCACGGTCGAGGTGGCTACCGCGGCGTCTGCGGTCAAGGTGTTGCGACTGGTTAGGCCCGATCGGCTCAATGCCATGAGCTTCGAAATGGTCGCCGATCTGCACGACGCCCTGGACGAGATTGCCGCTGACGAGGAGTGCAAGGTCGTCATCCTCACCGGCGGGGGCAGGGGGTTCTGTGCTGGATTGGACCTCAAGGACTGGGGCACCCCTCCATCGGTCGGCGCCCACGCCCACTTCCCCGCTGGTCAGACTGCCCAGGGCTTCATGGCCAATCTCACCCAGCACATTCGAGCCACTCCTCAGATCGTGGTGGCAGCGGTCAACGGAGCCGCCTTTGGCGGTGGCTTCGCCCTGTCTCTGGCCTGCGACCTTCGGATTGCCGGCGCGTCGGCCAGGTTCTGTTCGGCCTTCATCAAGACCGGGCTTACCGGCACCGATATCGGTATCACCTATCTCCTTCCCCGCTTGATCGGGGCCGCCAGGGCGTTCGACCTGATCGTGACCGGGCGCACCGTCGATGCTGTCGAGGCCGAACACATGGGCATCGTCTCCCGGGTCGTCCCCGACGAAGATCTCTGGGACGAGGCGCTGTCACTGGCGTCAGGTGTTGCCGGCTACACGGCCCACGGCCTGCGCAACACCAAGGAGGTCATGTGGCACAACCTGGATACGAACAATATGGCTGCAGCTATTGCGTTGGAGAACCGCAACCAGGATCTGGCCAACCAGAATAAGGAGGTGCGATCCTTCATGCGGGCGTACATGGCCCCGATCCGTCGAACATGAGGGTGATCGTGATCGACGCCATCGTCGGGTATGCGAGGGAAGAGACTTACGAGTGAAAGAGAGAGATCGTTGAAGTTCGCACTGCAGGGGTTTGGCTTGAGCGCCCGTCACTATCCTGAGATGGCGATGGCGGCCGAGGCCAATGGGTTCGAGTCGATCTGGGTACCTGAGCATCTGGTGTTCCCGGTGGACATGCCCCCGTTGTACAGCTACAACCACGACAGCGGCATGCCCCCGATGGACTCGAGTGCCGCGGCCTACGACCCCTGGGTGGTGCTCGGAGCCATGGCCGCGGTGACCTCGACCCTCACCCTGGGGACGGCTGTGTTCATCCTGCCCTTGCGCCATCCCATCTCGGTGGCTCGGTCCCTTGTCACCATCGACCGGATCTCGGGCGGGCGGGTCTCAGCCGGCGTGGGCGCCGGCTGGCTCATCGATGAATTCGAGATCATGGGGCTTCCCTACGAGGATCGCGGTCGTCGGATGGACGAGTCGATGGAAGTGCTCCGAAAGCTCTGGTCCCAAGAGGAGGTCATCGAGCACCACGGGGAATTCTTCGATTTCACCAAGCCGATCACGTTCGAGCCCAAACCGGTCAAGCGCCACGGCATCCCGCTCCTGGTCGGCGGGATCAGCAAGCCGGCACTCCGGCGCGCCGGCCGGCTGGGTGACGGATGGATCGCCCACAAACCCCTCCGATCCCGCCCGGCCACTCCCGATGAGGTCAAAGAGGATCACGCCACCTTGACCGGGGAGATCGAGATCATCAACCAGCATCGGGAGGAAGCGGGGCGAGCTGATCGCCCCTTCGAGATCCATGCCGGGTTCAGCGGTACCGCCGACGACGTTCGTGCCCTCGAGGAGTTGGGCGTGACCCGGTACACCTGTGGGCCGAGCCGCAACCCGCTTCGGAAGGACGAGTTCATCGACTGGATGAAGGAATTCTCTGACGAGGTCATTGCCAAGGTCTGATGGGCAAACAGGACGAACCGATCCTGCCCCTCACCTCGGCCGAGCCATCACCTGTTCGCTGGCGCCCCGGGCATACACCACATCACCGGCCCGGAGCTCAGCTTTGACCGTGGTCGATCGTTCGTGCCGCTCGTCGATGTTCCCCACATAGGTCAGCTCGACATAGAGGGGTGTGGGCTTCAGGAAGTCGACATGGAGCCACTTGGTCACGCCTCCCCGGCCGTGGATACCCGCGGTCATGGCCAAGATGGCGTCGAAGCCCGACGAGATGTGGCCACCGTGCACGAAGCCGGGCGGTCCCTCATAGGCGGCACCGTATGTCACTGATCCGAGCAGCTGCTCGCCGGACGGGCTCATGGTGACCCGCGGGGCGAAGGGGTTGATCGGGCCGATCACGGGATGGCTGATCATGATGCCCTCGGCGCCGCCCAGACGCTCGCTTTGGGGATACCGGCTCTCCTCGGAATGGGGGCTCAGGAGCGGCACCAGGCGCTCGACTTCGGCCGCCACCAGGTCGAGCAGATCGTCGGGGGCATCGCTCCCGGTGGCCGTGTCGACCAGTTGGCGCAAGGCGGCGGACAGCCGCACCGCGGCCCTGGCCACGTCGGGGGGGTCAGCGGCGGCGGCCAGCGAGCGCCGGTAGGTCTGGTTGACCGCACCGTCGGATGCGACGGTCATCTCCGGGCCAGCCTGACCGGGCAGACGGGCCCGAAACCAGGTACGAAAAGGGATTCGAGCGGAGTCATCGGTCAGAGCTCATGTGGGATGCCATCATCGAGTGACCATAGACAACGGAGAGAACCATGAACCACCCCGACCAGATCGCCGTTTCCATCGATGCCTTATATGTCGCCACCGTCGAGATCTGCCGACCGCCCAACAATTATTTCGACACTTCGCTCATCACCGACCTGGCCGACGTGTTCGCCCGGCTCGACGAGGATGAAGCCTGTCGGGCCATCGTCTTGTGCTCGGAGGGTCGCCACTTCTGCGCCGGGGCCAACTTGGGCGGGACAGGGAACGCGCAGCAGCTCGAGGCCGGCCAGGGCGGCGATCTCTACCGGGAAGCGGTTCGTATCTTCAGCGGAGCGCTACCGGTCGTCGCCGCCGTTCAGGGGGCAGCCATCGGTGGGGGGCTGGGTTTGGCCTGTGCTGCCGATTTCCGGGTGGCGTCGCCGAGGAGTCGGTTCGTCGCCAATTTCTCCCTGCTCGGCTTCCATCACGGATTCGGCCTGACCGTCACGCTTCCTCGGATTGTGGGGAACCAGCATGCTCAATCAATGCTGTACACCGGGCGCCGGGTGACGGGAGACGAGGCGCTGGCCATCGGGCTCTGTGACCGCCTCGTCGAGCCGGAGCTGATCCGGGCCGAGGCCCAGGACATGGCGGCCGAAATCGCCCGGGCTGCGCCCCTGGCGGTGCGGTCGATACGAGAGACGCTGCGAGGCGGCCTGGCCGCCCAGGTACGAGAAGCGACCCTCAGGGAGGATGCCGAGCAGGAACGGCTCCGCGAGACCATCGACTTCACCGAAGGCATCGCGGCCACGGCCGACAGGAGGGTGCCACGCTTCGTCGGACGGTGACGGGCCGTTCCCCGCTCAACCGGCCCGACCCGCTCAACCGGCCCGACCCCGCTCAACCGGCCCGTCCCCGCTCAACCGGGGAGCAAGTTGAGCTCTCGGCACAGGGACCGCGAGGAGACCATCTGACCCGAGTAGGCCGCCGCCTCAGGGGCGGTGCCGAGCCACGCGGCTACCTCTCCGGCGATCTCGGGGGACGCCGGTACGGCCCCGGCCGCCTCCAGCACCTTGTGGGTTCCCGACGCTTTCATGGATTCGGTGAGGGTCAGGCCCGGTGCGATGCTGAATGACCAGACTCCCTGGTCGAAGAATTCGACATGGCTCACGTCGGTCACCCGGTGGAAGGCGGCCTTGGCCGCGGCATAGGCCACCCCCCATCCACCCTTGCCCGCGGGGGCGGGCGGGGTTATGAACGAAGCCTCGGACAGCATGTTCACGATCCGGCCCTCGCCCCGTTCGAGCATCTGGGGGACCAGCAGCTGGATCAGCAACAGGGGATGGATGTAGTCCCCGATCATGCACTGCTCGGCCAGCTCCAGGGGCAGGTCCAGGATCGTGTCCATGGTTCCCGGACCTTGATAGATGGCGTTGTTGAACAACACGTCGACCCGACCCCATGTCCCCAGGGCCTCCGAGGCCACGTCGCGCACGGATTGGCGGTCCATGAGGTCCATCCGAATGGGGAGGCACCGGGCACCGAGGGCTTCGATCTCGCTCGCCGTCGTCTCCAGGCTTCCGGGAATGGGCATCTCGGCGGTGGGAAAGGTCGAGGAGGAGGAGGAGCTTCGCCCCTCACCTTCCCGCACTGTACGGGCAGTGATGACCACGTCACAGCCCGCTCGGGCCAGGGCCAAGGCACCACAGCGCCCGATTCCCCGACTGGCTCCCGTCACCAGGGCCACCGGCGTCGCACCGTCCTTGGTCAACAGCTTGTTCATGGGCTCTCCTCGGCTAGCAGGGGGAGGATGTCGTCGCCGACGGGCATTGGCCCGTGGCCACTACCGATGACACCACGTCCTGAGGTTGGCACAGCAGCCACCGCGCCGTTGCTCCCACCTCAGTCGCCGTCCTCGCGAGTTCCTCTCGAAGCCGGCGCTCGGACCGTTCCGTGGCCGGGCGTGGAAGCGACGTGCACCCGACTCTTACCGATCACGATTTGGTATAGACGGCTACGCCTCCAGAGGCAGCAGTGGCAGGGGAGGCAGCAGTGGCAGGGGAGGCAGCGGCCGGTAGCCACCGGTGACCCTGCCGGCCAGGTGACCTACCGGCGGCCCAGCGGGTGACGGTTCTTCCGAAAGACCCAGGCTCGAAGGAGCACGAAGCGGACCAGCGCAGCAGCGCCATTGGCCACGACGATGGCGATCAGGTCAGCGGTGACCGAAGTCTCGCCGATCCCGGCGACAGCCAGAAGAGCCAGGCTGGTGAGGCCCAAGCTGGTGGCGAAGACGGCCAGGCCGCCCAACAACTGGTCTCGCCGTCGGAATGGGGCTCGATCGGAGAAGGTGATCCTGCGGTTGGCGCCCATATTGACGATGCTGCAGAGCGCGAGGGCAAGAGCGTTGGCCGCCATGGTGCCGAGAGCTGGCCGAAACAGGAGGAACAGCCCGAGGTCGACCACGGTGCTGATGACTCCGATGCTGGCGAATCGAGCAAGTTGGGCGCCTGCCATCGGATGGCCGGTCACCGATTGAGAACGGTCACGGCCGCGGCCGGCGGCGAATTCAGAGAGGAGCCGGCAGATGCCCCGTAGGTCCTCGAGGGCGGTGTGGAGGACATCGACCCGGGAGTCCTGGTCGTCGACCCAGTCGACGGGCACCTCGTGGATGCGCATGCCGTTGCGTTCGGCCCGGACCAGGAGCTCGGTGTCGAAGAACCACTCCTCGTTGCTGACCATGGGGAGCAGGTCTCGGGCCACCTCGGCCCGAGCGGCCTTGAACCCACATTGGGCGTCGGTGAACCGATTGCGAAGCAGCGCCCGGATGAGCACGTTGTAGCAACGGGAGATGAGCTCCCGCTTCGTGCCCCGGACCACCCGGGCCCCAGGGGCCAGCCGAGTACCGATGGCCAGGTCGCTGTGTCCGGAGAAGAGGGGAGCGACCAGCGGCAACAGGGCATCCAAGTCGGTGGCCAGATCGACATCCATGTAGGCCACGACCTGAGCCCGGCTGGCCGTCCACACGGCGCGGAGGGCGCGACCTCGCCCCTTGTCACCGAGTCGGACAGCCTGGACGCCCGGCATCGTGGCGGCGAGGGTCGAGGCAATCGGCCAGGTGTCGTCGGTGCTGGCATTGTCGGCGATGGAGATGAGGGCGGTAAAGGGAAACTGGCGGTCCAGATAGGCCCGGAGCTTGCGAACGTTGGGCTCGAGTACCGCCTCCTCGTTGTACACGGGAATCACGATCTCTACGTCGGGCGGTCGGGACAGTCCCACCTGGATGGGGGTGACGGTTTCGGCGATCGCCATGCACCGATTGTGTGGGGGCAATCTTGCGGCCAGCCCACGAGAACCTGTGAGCCGGGTGTGAATCGAGGGCGATCGGCTGGTCACCCCTCGATCCCGACGCTCAGCTGCGGCGGATCCCGGTGCTCAGCTGCGGCCGATCCCGATGCTCAGCTGCGGCGGATCCCGATGCTCAGCTGCGGCGGTTCAGGTTGATCAGCTCCCGCTGTTCACGTTGATCAGCTGGTCCTCTCGGCTTCGCTCCCCACTTCGGAGTCGGAGCCGAGGGCTGAGTCGGAGTCGTCGCGGGAGAGGGGCAGATGGACGGAGAACGAGGCCCCCCCAACCGGAAGAGAGAGAGCCTCGACGGTGCCACCGTGCGCAGTGACGATGGCGTTGACGATCGAGAGGCCTAGGCCGGCACCACCCTTGAGCCGGGAGCGTGACGGGTCGGCGCGGTAGAAACGCT
>DATMMO010000112.1:0-6253 GCA_035569695.1 Acidimicrobiales bacterium
CTTCACCGCCCGCTCGGGCGGCACCATCCCCATCTCCATGTCGTCCAATCCCTCCCACCTCGAGGCGGTCGACCCCGTGGTGGTGGGCATGGTCCGGGCCAAGCAGGACGGGCTGAATTTTGCCAGCGGCGACCACCCCGGTTCGCCCTTCCCGGTCCTGCCCATCCTGCTGCACGGCGACGCCGCCTTCGCCGGCCAGGGCGTTGTGGCCGAGACCCTCAACCTGTCCCAGCTCCCCGGTTACCGCACCGGCGGCACGGTGCACATCGTCATCAACAACCAGTTGGGTTTCACCACCGCACCCGAGGCCGCTCGGAGCTCGGTGTACCCCACCGACGTGGCCAAGATGGTCCAGGCCCCGATCTTCCATGTGAACGGCGACGACCCCGAGGCCTGCGTGCGCGCCGCCCGGCTGGCCTTCGGTTTCCGCCAGGCCTTCCACAAGGACGTGGTCATCGACATGGTCTGCTACCGGCGCCACGGCCACAACGAGGGCGACGATCCCAGCTACACCCAGCCGCTCATGTACGCCCTGATCGAGGCCAAGCGGTCGGTCCGCAAGCTCTACACCGAGTCGCTGGTCCGTCGGGGCGACATCACCCTCGACGAGGCGGAGCAGGCTCTCGACGACTTCTCGGCCCGCCTGCAGAGTGCACTGGATGAGACCCGGGCGGCCAACGAACCGGGGTCGGATGTGCAGCTGACCCTGCCCAAGTTCATCCAGCCCAACATCCAGATCCCCTCGATCGAGACCGGAATCGACACCTCGGTGGTCATGGAGCTGGCTCACGCCGTGCGATCGGTCCCCGAGGGTTTCGTCATGCACCCCAAGCTGGCCCGGCAATTCGAGCAGCGCGACAAGGTAGTGGCCGACGGTGACATCGACTGGGCCCTGGGCGAGTCGCTGGCTCTCGGCTCGCTCCTGCTGGAGGGGACCAACGTCCGTCTGACCGGTCAGGACACGAGGAGAGGCACGTTCTCGCAACGGCATGCCGTCCTGGTCGACAACGCCACCGGGGCCGAGTGGCTGCCGCTGGCCGAGCTGGATGGGGTCGGTGGCGCTGCTCGGGGTGGGCAGGTTGGTCACTTCACCATCAAGGACTCGCTCCTGTCCGAGTACGCCGCCGTCGGCTTCGAGTACGGCTACTCGGTCGAGGCCCAGAACGACCTGGTGGCCTGGGAGGCCCAGTTCGGCGACTTCTGGAACGGCGCCGAGATCATCGTGGACAACTTCTTGGTGGCGGCGGAGGACAAGTGGGGCCAGCATTCCGGCCTGGTCTTGCTCCTGCCCCATGGCTACGAGGGCCAGGGTCCGGAGCACTCCTCGGCTCGCATCGAGCGGTTCCTCACCCTGTGCGCCCGAGGAAATCTGCGGGTGACCGAGCCGACCACGGCGGCCCAGTACTTCCATCTGCTCCGGGCCCAGGTAAAAACCCCGGTCCGGAAGCCTTTGATCGTGTTCACGCCGAAGTCGCTGCTGCGGGCCCGAAGCGCCCGCTCGCCCATCCAGGCCTTCACCACCGGCTCGTTCGCCGAGGTGCTCGACGACCCGGCTGCAGCCCAGGAGGGATTCGATCCCGAGCGGGTGGAGCGGGTGGTGCTTTGTGCCGGCAAGGTCGCCTACGACGCCCTGGCCCGCCGGGACGAGCTCGGTGATGCCGGCGCTTCGGTCGTCGTGGCCCGGGTCGAGCAGCTCTATCCCTGGCCAGCCGATCAGATCGCCGCCCTCCTCGACCGCTACGCCAATGCCAGAGAAGTGGTGTGGTTGCAGGAGGAGCCGGAGAACATGGGTGCGTGGGGCTTCGTCCATATGCGTCTACATGCGTTGATCCGGGAGTCCCACACCCTCCGCCATGTGAGCCGGGCGGAGTCGGCCAGCCCGGCCTCGGGGAGTGCGGCTCTACACCACCTGGAACAGGAAGACCTCCTGACCCGCGCCATCGGCTGACGGGCGGCTGCGATTGCCGTCCCGATCGGGGCCTGATGGTCCGGGATCACCGAGAGGCCCGATTCCAGGTGCTTGACTAGGGCCGACCATGCCCACTGACCCTGCGCCGAACCGACGAATCGTCGTCGACGGATCCAACCTCGCCACCGAAGGCCGATCGCTGCCCAGCCTGGCTCAGCTCGAGGAGGCCATCCAGGCTTTCCTGGAGGAATTCCCGGGCTTTCGCAATGCCGACGTGATCGTGGTGGTGGATGCTTCCTTCGGTCACCGGATCGACGAATCGGAGCGGGCGACCTTCGAAGAGGCGATCGCCCACGGCGAGATGGTGACCCCTCCGGCCGGTGCGATCGGCCGGGGCGATGCCTTCATCCTGCGCATCGCCGAGAAGGCCGGTGCCCTGGTGTTGTCGAACGACTCGTTCCAGGAGTTTCACGCTGAACGGCCCTGGCTGTTCGAGCCCGGCCGCCTGATCGGCGGGAAGCCGATTCCGGGCGTGGGATGGATCTTCACCCCGCGCACGCCGGTGCGGGGGGCAGTGAGCCGGGCCACCACCAGTCGAGCCAAGAAGGCCGGGGTGGCCGAGGACGACGCCACCTCGGGCCAGACGGGCCGGGCCGGAGGCCGGACGAGCAAGGCCGGCGCCAGCACGAAGAAGGCGGGGGGTCGGCGGGGGAAGGCGAGCGAGACGGCCCCGGAGGGCGAAACGGACGAGTTGGGCGAAGGGGACTCGATAGCAACGGCCGGTAACGACGGAACCGGTGGGTCCGGTGCGGGCGCGTCCACCGGTGACGAGGCGCCGAAGAAGGCCAGAAGCACGGTCAAGAAGACGGGAGGGAGGGCCAAGAAAGCCCCTGCCGTGGACAAGGCCGGTGCGCCGACCAAAGCCGCGGCCAAGACGGCCAAGGCAACCAAGGCCGCTGCCAAGACGGCCAAGGCAACCAAGGCAACCAAGGCAACCAAGGCAGTAAAGGCGGCTGGGGCGGCTGGGCCGGCTGGGGGGGATGGGCCGGCTGGGCCGGCTGGGGCGGCTGGGACGGATGGGCCGGCCAAAGCGGCGAAGGCGACGGCCAAAGCGGCCAAGGGGACGACCGCCAAAGGGCGAGGCGGGGCCAGCGACGGAGTCGACGAGGTGCCTGAGGAGGGAAGCGGACCGACTGGTGCCGGCAGACGTCCGGGGCGACGGGCCAAGAAGTCGGCAGCTCGGGCCGACATGGCCCAGGCGGGCGCCGGCCATGAGGATCCACCCCCGGCCCTCAACGAGCCCATGACCTTCCTCACCTTCGTCGCCAACCACCCCATTGGGAGCAGGTTCAAGGGCACTGTGGCCTCCTATACCTCCCACGGCGCCCACATCGATGTCGACGGGATGAAGGCCCACGTGCCCCTGAGCCTTCTGGGCCGTCCCGCTCCGGGTAAGGCCAGGGACGTGTTGTCCAAAGGCGAGACCAGAGACTTCGTCCTGGTGTCGCTGGATGCACCCCGTCGGCGCGCCGAGGTTGCCCTCCCCGAGTTCGCTCCCGACGCCTGATGGCCCGGGCGGGTCGGCGTGCGCGGAGCCGGGGCCAGGTCATCGTCATCGGGTCATCGCTGTCGGGTCACCAGTAGTCGGTGTGTCCGGTGGGCGAGGGCCGCGTGCCGCGGCGAGAGGGCTGTGGTGGCCAGTGACGCCCGATGAGTTCATGGAGGAGGCCTGTCGATTGGCCCAGGAGTCGGTGGACAACGGCTGGGGCGGCCCCTTCGGGGCCGTGATCGTCAAAGACGGCGAGATCGTGGCTCGAGGGCAGAACCGCGTCCTGCTGACCGGTGACATGACCGCCCACGCAGAGGTCGAGACCATCCGCAAAGCAGTGGTCGCCCTGAACCCAGAGGCACCGACCATCGCTCCCGATCGCCGGAACGAGTCCACCTTGGAGCTCGTACCCCGGCCGGAGGGCTCACCCGATCCCGTCCTCGAGCGGGCCAGGATGCTGGTCGGGCACGAGATCTACATCAGCGGCGCCCCCTGCCCGATGTGCATGAGCGCCATCTACTGGGCTCGCATCGACGCGGTGTACTTCGCCAACGACCTGGAAGCCACCAGCAAGATCGGATTCGACGACGCCTTCCAGTACGAGGACTTCACCAAGCCCTACGAGGAGCGTCGCATCGCCATCGCCCAGTTCCGGCCGGATCTCGGCGAGGCGCCCTACCGGGCCTGGGACGAGAAGCCGGACAGGCATCCGTACTGATCCCATGAGTCCTGAGTCCAGCCACCTCACTCCACAACGACGCGCCACCGCCTGGTCACCATCGTTACATGGGGCAGGACGTAGCCTTGGGGCCAGCATGGAGAACCGGGAGACCACGAGGCCAGGGGGCCAAGAGCGACTGCGGACATGACATGGTTCGATCTCAACGAGCTCGATCGGACCATGGGTGCACTGGATGCCTCGTTGGGATCGGTGGAGTCGGCCGTGGCCATGCCCAACGAGTGCTATACGTCCGAGACGTTCTATGCCTTCGAACGCCTCGCCGTCTTCGAGCGTTCATGGTTGGGCCTCGGGCGCGTGGAGCAGATACCCGAGCCGGGCGACTATTTCGCCCTGAGCGTCAGCGGCGAGCCCCTGGTTGTCATCCGGGACACCGAGGGAGAGATCAACGTCCTCTCCAATGTGTGTGCCCACCGCAACCACCTGGTGGCTCACGGTGACGGTCACGTCGGCCATCTCCTCATCTGCCCCCTGCACGGATGGGCCTACGGGCTCGACGGGAAGTTGGTCAACGCCACCCAGATCCGCGACCGGGAGGCGTTCGACCGGCTGGCCCATTGCCTGCCCGCCTTGCGGGTTGAGATCTGGAACGGATTCATCTTCGCCAGCCATGACCCCGACGTGCTCCCGCTGGCTCCGACCCTGGCCAAGCTGAACGCCTACGCCGAGCCGTATCACGTGGACCAGCTCGAGACCACGGCGATCACCGAGTCGCCGGTGCTGCCCTGGAACTGGAAGACCATGTTCGAGAACGGGCTCGAGCCGTTGCACACGCACTTCTTGCATCATGGCCTGCACGACTTCGCGCCCTGGCCGGAGTTCCTGGACTTCGAAGACGGGGACGGCCAGATCATGCACCCCACCCGTTTCCGGGAGATGGACCAGGGCTACAACCCGCTGAACCGGTCCCTGCTCCCGATACTCCCCGATCTCGACGAGCAACGGCGGAGCCAGGTGATGTTCGCCGCCGTTCCCCCCACCCTGTACCTGGGCTTCCTGCCCGATCACGTCTTCTGGTCGCTCTACCTGCCCGAAGGACCTACATCGATGCGGATCCGGGGAGGACTGCTCACTCATGCGTCCGCCCGGGATCTCCCGGCATACGACCGGATGGTCGAATGGGTCGGGGAGGGCCAGGCCGGCCTGTTCGCCCAGGACGCCGGGGCCAATACGTCGGTCCAGCTGGGCCGGGCCTCGCGCTATGCCCGGCGGGGACCCTATGCCCGAGAAGAGGCAACGCTTCCCCAATGGAACAGCTGGATGGCACAGCGCTATCGGTCGGCCTACCAGGATCTGCTCGCTCGGGAGGTCAGCCAGGCGCGCCTGGTTCCGCTGGACGAACAGCCCCGGTCGCTTCGGGATTGAACGGATCCGGCGTGAGGGCCGAGACTGAACGGATCCGGGCGGAAGGGCTTCGGGACTGAACGGATCCCCCCGGAAGGGCCCTGGTACCGTGCCCGAATGCAGCTGAACAAGGTCTGCAACATCGAGGATTGGGACATCCCCGCTCGAGCGGCGACGATGCGTCAGGTCCTTCCCGGATTCGCTGCTGCCTATCCTCAGTATCCGGCGGGAATGGAGCACCGGAAGCACTGGGAGTTCGCCCAGGTCCTCGACGGTCTGGATGATCTGGGGGCCTTGGCGCCCGACGGGATGGTCCTGGCCGTGGCCGCCGGGCAGGAAGCAGTCCTCTTCGAACTCACGAACCGGGTGCGCTGGGTCTTCGCCACCGACATCTACGGCACCGGTAACTTCGCCGAAAAGGAGGCCGACACCGCCATTCTGCTGGACCCGGACGCCGTGGCGCCCTTTTCATACAACCGTCGCCGCCTCGTGGTCCAGTACATGGATGCCCTCGATTTGCGTTACGAGGACCAGACCTTCGACGCCGTGTACAGCCTCAGCTCGGTCGAGCACTTTGGTGGCGTCGACGGGGTGCGCCGAGCGCTGAGCGAGCAACTTCGGGTCGTCAGGATCGGGGGGATCGTCGCCCTGACTACCGAGGTCGTGGTCAACGGGGCCGAGCCGCTCGAGGAAGGCCACCTGCTGCTGAGCT
>DATMMO010000113.1:0-4536 GCA_035569695.1 Acidimicrobiales bacterium
CGTGATGCGGTGCGCGAGGACCCCCCGATGTTTGCTAACCTTGGCGAGTCCACGGGGATGTAGCGCAGTCCGGTAGCGCACTTCGTTCGCATCGAAGGGGTCAGGGGTTCGAATCCCCTCATCTCCACCGCGGATAGTCAAGAAACCCCAGGTCAAGGCCCTGATCCACATCTCTGTGGATCGGGGCCTCGATCGTTTGTCAACCAAATGTCAACAGGATCGGGTAGCAGCAGGTGACACAGATCACGCCTGCCGGACACCCGGCGCGCTTCCGGTGGCATCCGTTCGCGTCGTCCATGTGGACACACCTCGCTGCCTTGAGTCCGTGTGGCGCCATCGACGGCCATGGCCCTGACGGCTGGTCACCCGAGTCCACGCCGCTGCTTCCAGCCATGTTCAGAGACAGCACCAGCAGTACAGCCGGTCACCGGCTTCCTTCGCACGTCGCGCGAACGCTACGAACTGTTCGATGAAGTCGAGAGCCAACGCGTCATCAAAGCCCCACAACTCCTCGATCTGATACCACCGATTCGCGATCGCCGGCAGTGCCGAATCGTCAACGTCGGCGAGGGAATCCCGGAACGAGGTGCTCAGCTCTTCTAGCCACGGGCCGGTGACCCATGGAGAGGCCGGCGACGCCTCCATCTCCTCCATAGAGGGTGACGGACCCTCGGGCCAGATGAGCTCGTCGCTGACGAGACCCACCTCCCAGGGCCGGTCGAGCACCATCGCCATCAGCTTGCCCATAACGACGGCTGGATCGAGATGCTTGGTCTCGACGCCATCCACCTCAGGCACATCTGCGTCATCTGAGAGGCCGAACGGTCCACCTGGTTGCAACCCGACCGCACGAGCGACCTCGCGATCAGGGGCACGGAAGTAGTCATACATCACGCCCATGGATTTTTCCCTCAGTCAGGTGAGCAGGCGACGAATCGTACCGCGAAGTGATCCTCGCGATCAGCCCCAGCGGAGGCGGAACGGACGGCCCCGACGCTCTGATCGGACCGTCCACGTGCAGGTCAGAGAGCCTCAGCTACTCCTCCTTGTCGCTCCACCCTGCCACGGCAACGGCAGGGCTTGAGCGATCGCTTAAATCGTGGGTAGAGTGCGTTTGAGCAGATGCTCAAACGCAGGGGAGATGTCATGGTCGACGGATGTCAGGGCACGGGGTGGTGTTCGCGGTGGCGGCACCGTGCCTGCAACGGCACCGGGCACTCGCCGTGGTGGCCGGCTTGGCCGTTCCTGCCGGGTTCCTGGCCGTTGTCCGTGCCGGCCTGGCGCTGAGCCACGTCGCCACCCGTACACCGGTCTTCGCCGACTCCGCCGGACTGGCCCAATGGACCAGGTCAACGCTGGAGGAGTGGGCCGTCACCGCACCGGCGGGAGGGCTCCTCGCGCGGCGGGTACTCTACGGACGGCACATACCGCCCAAGGACAGAGCCGAGTGAACCAGACCAAACGCAAACTGCTCGACGCGACCGTCGAAACCCTGCGTGATCAGGGCATCGCCGGGGTCTCAGCGCGGGCGATCGCGGCGACCGCGGGCGTCAACCAGGCCCTGGTCTTCTACCATTTCGGCAGCGTCGGTGGCCTGCTCGCCGCAGCCTGCACCGTGAGCGCCACCGAGCGTGCCGGCCTGTACCGTGAGCGTTTCGCGGAGGTGACCTCGCTACGAGAACTGCTCACGGTCGGCAGGAGCCTGCACGAGGCGGAACACCGCGCCGGGAACGTCGTCGTCATGGCCCAGACCCTCGCAGGTTCCCAACGTGACCCGGAACTGGCCGCAGCCACCGCCGCGGCCCTCAATGTCTGGGTGGCCGAACTCGAAGTCGTGCTGGACCGCATCCTCGGCGGCTCCCCACTGGCCGAGATCGCCGACATCCCCGGGGTGGCCCGGGTCATCGCAGCAACGTTCATCGGCCTCGAACTCTACGACGGAGCCGACCCACAAGGCGCCCAACGAGCCCTCGACGCACTCGACGCACTCGGGTCGATCTTCGAACTCATCGACGACCTCGGCCCAGTCGCCTCTCGGGTCCTGCACGCCAAGGTCCGTCGCACCACCTGAACCTGCCCAGACACAGCGGTCCCCCCGAGATTCACGGGACAGGTGTCCGGTCTCAATGATTGTGACTGGCAAGACGCCCTGACCTGCGAGTCGACATCTTCCTTGAGATGAATCGGGAATGCCGGGGTGGGTCGGCGAGCGGCGGCTCAGAGCGTTCTTGATGGCGTCTCGACGATTGTCCGTTCTCAACGGTCGTGTAGGGAGCCGGCGCTGAGCTGCGCACTGACATCTTCGTTGAGACAAAGCGGATAGGCGATCCGGCTGGGCCTGGCGAACCTGGATGTCGCGGAGCCGATGTCTCGATGAGCTTGTCAGGCCGATGGGCCCTGACTAGGCAAGCGGCAGAACCGCTGAGACCTGGCGCGGTGAATTCTCAGGGATCTTGTCAGTTTGTTGGGGAGATTGCCGCCACGTCGGAACTCGGCCTGGCCGCCCGCCTGGCCACGCCAACGCGCGCTATGCGGTAGATCCGGGCGTCGGTGGCCTGCAGTCACTGGCCGTAAGAGAACCGAAGGTCGGCGAAGAGCAGGTGGTTGAGTCGCCGCCGAAGGTGTCCGGTCTTGCTCTGGTCAGGAGCTTCGTCGGGAGTGAGCAAGGTGAACTTCAGCGAGGTCTCGCCGCCCACGGCCGCCAGCTCGAAGTGCACCTGGTCGTTTGGTCTACTTGGCCAAAGCGATGACCACACCACCCGGTTGGGCTTCTCGGCCTCCAAGACCCTTGGCTCTACTTCATCGGAGAGCAGGTTTAGCCATGGCCGAGCTCCCTGCCGATGAGGCTCCACAAGCGACTCCCAGACTACTGACAGGGGCGCCGGAAGTTTGCGTGCCCTCGAGCCGATCTCGATCACGTCAAAAGGATATGTGGACTCGCGCAGTTCTCAACCTGTCAACGGCAGCCGGGTATGCCTCTCTGCGGCAGGCACAGACCAGTAGCCTCGCTTGCTGTACACCCATGCCGTTGCACCACCGCGTCACCCCAGACCGTTGTTATCGATCAGCCAGCGCCCGTGGTCCCAGACGACCGAGTAGCTCCACGGGTGGTAGCCGTTGGGGAAGGAACCTTCGGAGTCGGACCACCACTGGGCCTGGTAGTTGAAGCTGACGAAGACCTGATAGGCCTGCCGGTAGGCCTTGCCCTGGGCCGTGTAGTAGGTGGGGTCCGGTAGTACGCCGGTGATCTTGATGTTGGTCACGCGAGCGGTGTCGTCGATCCAGTGGTCGGGGTCGACATGGTTGTCCGGTGTGACGAGTTTGTCGGCGATTGTACGGTCATGGGCGTCGAGGGCACGCATGTAGGCCATCGCGACCTGCTCGGGTGAGGCGTTGGCCGGTGGGACGGCGACGGCGTACCGCTGCCGCCCGTCGAGATACTTGACGAACCGGTAGCCGGTCCCGATCACGAGGATGACCGCCGCGATGACAGCCAGGACCCGCACTACCCGCATCGCGTCTCCCTGCACAGTCAGGCCCTGCCGCTGGAGACCCGGGGAGGCGCCAGTTCAGATCAGTATGGCTGGGGACGGCCAAGCCACGGTAGCGGACACTCTTGCGATTGGAGGGGTCTCTGATCAGGAGTGTGACAGGTTCGATGAGACTCGATCCGATGTTGTCTCATCGAAGGTGGCCGTTTCCTTGATGTCAGGCCTGACTTCCCGCTCCCCAGAAGAACGGCCCAGAGGTCGAGTGGATCTTGATGTGCCAGCCGATCCGCTGGAGCTGTCGTTCGAGTTCGGCGGGCCGGTGCGGGACTTTGACGATCCGGTAGGCGGTCCCGTCGGTGAGACGGCGTTGGATTGTCGAGGACCGCTCGCCGTCGATGAGTTCGTCAGCGGTGCGGTAGCCGTCGTCGACGAAGAACACCCGCCCATCTGGTTTGAGGCAGTCGGCCACCAGCGACCAGAAGGACGCGAAGCGTTCGGCCGGAACGTGGGAGAGCCAGAAGCCGAAGAAGACGACGTCGAAACGGCGGTCCGGCCGCCAGCCGAACAGGTCTGCCGACACGAAGCGCACTCGCTCCTGTTCGCCCACCCGAGCGGAGGCGATGGCGAGCATTTCCGGAGACGCATCCACGGCGGTGACATCCGCGGCGTGCTGGAGTAGTTGGGTGGTCCAAGTGCCTGGGCCGCAGGCGAGTTCGAGCACGCTGCCGGTCGGCCGGAACGCATCGAGCGCCTCGGACAGCTCGGAGCCTCCGGGAAAGGGCAGAGTGTGGTTTTCGTACTCCGCGGCCACCGCTCGGTAGTAGTCGATCTGCTCGTCGAGTAGCCCCTCTGGGCTGTCACCGCCAGCCGATGTCATGTGTCGACTATCACGGAGACGTTTGCCAGTGTGCAACAGCCACGAGGTCGATCACCCCGTCAGGGGTGGCCGCGCCGGATTCAGGAGGTCGGCACGATCTTCGTGCGGTTGTGCCGTGCCGATGGGGCTGGCACGGGAGTTTGTTATCAGGCGGTCCGCGGCGTCGCT
>DATMMO010000114.1:0-3730 GCA_035569695.1 Acidimicrobiales bacterium
CCGGCCACGATCTCGTCCTCGAAGTCGGGGGTGAGCTGGCCGTCTTTGACCACCAGGGCCAAGAAGTTGGCGATGTTGCGTGAGTAGAGGAAGCTCGAGTGGGTGGGCATCGTGGCCGGCGGGTTGGTCATCCCCACCACGGTCACGCCGTTGTCGGTGACGATGTCCTCACCGGCCACCGACAGCTCGCAGTTGCCTCCCGAGTCGGCGGCCATGTCCACCACCACCACCCCGGCGGGCATGGCGTCGACCATGGCCCCGGTGACCAAGACCGGCGCCTTGCGCCCGGGTATTTGGGCGGTGGTGATGATCACGTCGGAGGCGATCACCTCGGCGGTCAGGAGCTCTTGTTGTTTGGCCTGGTACTCGGCCGTCTGCTCTTTGGCGTAGCCACCGGACCCCTCTTGGGACTCGAGACCGAGCTCGACGAAGGCGGCACCGAGGCTCGCCACCTCTTCTTTGGCTGCGGCCCGCACGTCGTAGGCGCGGACCACCGCTCCGAGGCGCCGGGCGGTGGCGATGGCCTGGAGGCCGGCCACCCCGGCCCCCATGACCAGGACCTTGGCCGGGCGCACGGTGCCCGCCGCCGTCATGAGCATGGGGAAGAACTTGGCCAGGTGCTCGGCCCCGGTCAGCCCCGCCCGATAGCCAGCCACCGTGGCCTGGGAGGACAACGCGTCCATGGACTGGGCCCGGCTGATCCGAGGCAGGAGGTCGAGGCTGTAGACGGTGGCCTGCCTCCCGGCCAGGGCCTGGACGATGTCGGGGGCCTGGCCGGGCTGCAAGAAGCTGATCACCGACACCCCCTCGGGGAGCTGGGCCACCTCCTCCAGCGTCGGGGGCTGGACCCGGGCCACCATGTCCGCCCCGGCCAGGACGGCGGCGGCATCGGGACCGACGGCCGCACCGGCACCCTCGTAGGCGGCGTCGGGGAAGCGAGCAGCAGCACCGGCGCCGGCCTGCACCGAAACCTCGATCCCGGAGGCAGCCAGCCTGGCCGCCACGTCAGGCACGATCGCCACCCTCGTCTCACCCGGCCGCGTCTCTGTACATACGGCGAGTTTCACGGGCGCCAGTAAACAGGCAATTGGGCGTCCGAGACAAACCTTGGACGGCATGGACCCCGAAGGGGGTGCCGATCGCATCGTCCCTGGACAACCAACCGTTTGGTCCCTCGACGCACTGGGTATGTTTGGAGGTTGCGGGAACCAGCCGCAGGTGGGACCGCCGGGCCCCGGCCCCGGAGAAGACGGCGATGTTACAGTTCTGGCGTCGGGACCACGCCCGTTCGACCCGGCTGCGCGCCGGCCCGAACGTATACCGAGTGCTCGCCGCAGACCCTGCCGTCCACTGCCCGGAGCAACCATGCCCATCGAGACCTATCAGAAGCAACCGGGGATCGCCGAGGTGGTGATCAACCACCCACCGGTCAACGCCCTGGACGTGGCCGGCTGGTTCGCCCTGGCCGACGCGGTGCTGGCCGCCGGTCGGGTCCCCGACAACCGGGTGGTCATCCTCCGGGCCGAGGGGCGGGGATTCTGCGCCGGGGTGGACATCAAGGAGATCCAGGCCAAGGGGGACGAGGCCCTGATCGGGGTCAACCGGGGCTGCTTCGCCGCCTTCGCCGCCGTCTACGACTGCGAGGTGCCGGTCATCTCGGCCGTGCAGGGGTTCTGCCTGGGGGGCGGCGTCGGCCTCTGCGGGAACTCGGACATCATCGTGGCCTCCCACGACGCCACCTTCGGCCTGCCCGAGGTGGACCGGGGGGCACTGGGGGCGGCGACGCACCTGTCCCGCCTGGTCCCGCTGCACAAGATGCGCTCGATGGTCTACACGGCCAAGCCGGCCACCGCGGCCGAGCTGCACCACTATGGCTCGGTGCTCGAGGTCGTCCCCGCCGACGAGCTGGTGGACGCGGCCTACCGGGTGGCGGGCGAGATCGCGGCCAAGAGCCCGACCATCATCCGACGGGCCAAGGAGTCGCTCAACGGGATCGACCCCGTCGACGTGAAGACCAGCTACCGGCTGGAGCAGGGCTTCACCTACGAGCTGCACGTGGCCGGGGTGGCCGACGAGCAGCGCTCGGCCTTCGTCGAGAAGCGCGACGCCGACACCACCAAGTAGGAACGGAGGACCGGCGTCGGCTCCCACGACGTCGGAGCGAAGGACCGGACAGGAGACCATGGCAGACAAGCGACTCACGCTGGCCGAACTGGTGGGCGAGCTCGACAGCGGCATGACCATCGGCGTCGGCGGCTGGGGCTCGCGCCGCAAGCCGATGGCCGCGGTCCGGGCCATCCTGCGCTCGGACCTCACCGACCTCACCGTGGTCAGCTACGGCGGTCCCGACGTCGGCCTCCTGTGCGCGGCGGGCAAGGTGAAGAAAGTCGTCTTCGGGTTCGTCACCCTCGACTCCATCCCCACCGACCCCCACTTCCGGGTGGCTCGCCAGACCGGCGCGGTGGAGGCCATGGAGGTGGACGAGGGCATGTTCTACCTGGGGCTGTCGGCCGCCTCCCAGCGGCTGCCCTTCCTGCCCACGCGGGCCGGCCTCGGCTCCGACGTGATGCGGGTGAACCCCACGCTGCGCACCGTCACCTCTCCTTACGACGACGGCGAGGAGCTGGTGGCCATGCCCGCCCTCCGGCTCGACGCCGCCCTGATCCACGTCAACCGGGCCGACGCCCTGGGCAGCGGGCAGATCCTGGGACCCGACCCGTTCTTCGACGAGCTGTTCCTGGGCGCGGCCGACCGGCGCTTCGTGACCACCGAGCAACTGATCAGCACCGACCAGTTCTCGTCTGAGGGCCCCATCCAGACCATGTGCATCAGCCGGTTGCTGACCGACGGGGTGATCGAGACCCCGGGTGGCGCCCACTTCACCGCCTGTGTGCCCGACTACAACCGGGACGAGGCCTTCCAGAAGGCCTACGTGGCCGCGGCCGGGGACCCCGACGCGTGGGCCGCATTCGTGCAGCGCTACCTGGAGGTCGACGAGAGCGGGTACCAGGTGGCGGTCAAGGAGGCGGCGGTCGAATTGGCCGCGGCCAAGGCGGCCGAGAAAGCGGCCACGGCCGGCGGAGCGGGTTCATCGGGCCAGAAGGCATCGAGCGCAGGAGGGTCCAAGTGAGCGAGGCCAGCGTGTCCCGGGCGGAGTACTGCATCATCGCCTGCGCCGAGGTCTTCCGGGGTGACGGCGAGGTGATGGCCAGTGCGTTCGGGACTGCTCCAGCGGTGGGCGCCCGCGTGGCCAAGCTGACCTTTGCCCCCGACCTGGCCCTGACCGACGGGGATGCCGCCCTGATCGACGGGGCGCCGCCCATGGGCACCCGGCCCGGTGACCTGGTCTACGAGTCGCACATGCCCTACCGCAGGGTGTTCGACGTGGTGTGGTCGGGCCGCCGCAACCTGATCATGATGGCCTCCCAGATCGACCGGGACGGCAACCAGAACATCAGCGCCATCGGGGACTGGGCCCAGCCCAAGGCCCAGCTGATCGGGGTGCGGGGCGCACCGGGCAACACCATGAACCACTCCACCAGCTACTGGGTGCCCAACCACTCCACCCGCTCCTTCGTCGAGCACGTCGACGTGGTCTCCGGCGTCGGCTACGCCCGGGCCTCGGCGGCGGGGCCGTCGGCCACCAAGTTCCACGAGATCCGCTTCGTGCTCTCCAACTTGGGCATGTTCGACTTCGAGACGCCGGACCGCACCATGCGGCTGCGGTCGG
>DATMMO010000115.1:0-5892 GCA_035569695.1 Acidimicrobiales bacterium
TACCTGGTTGTTTGTAATGCGGGCTGTGGCGCAGCTTGGTTAGCGCGCTTGACTGGGGGTCAAGAGGTCCCGGGTTCAAATCCCGGCAGCCCGACCAGAAATATGCAGCTCAGCGGTTCCATTCCGGGGCCGCTGAGCTGCAACGGACGGCGATTGACCGCCAAGTTGACCGCCAACATCCATCTGACCGCGGAGCGATAACCGATGACGGCGGAAGAAGAAGCGAGGCAGCAGCTCGGAGTGGTGCACGTCGCCGACATGAAGCGGGGCGGCCAAAAGCACGTCGAGCGGGTTGAGCGGGGAACCGAGGCCATGGTCATGAAGATGGTCATCCTCGGTACGTCACGACCAGATGCTCTGGAGCGAGCTAAGCGAGAGGTCGAACTCCTAGCCTCCCTCTCGTCTGATCACGTCGTCCGGGTCGAGTCCCGCCTCGTGACGATTGGGGCCCCTCCGGAAGCCGCTGCGTGGCTCGAGGAACATCTCGACGGAGACGACCTGACGCAGCACATCGGCAGTCCCTGGAGCTGGGACGACACAGTCCAGATGGCTCATCAAGTTGCCAGCGGCCTGGCCGTAGCTCACGGAAAGGGTGTCGTTCATCGTGACCTGAGCACGAACAATGTCCGGTGCCTTGCAGGTGGCGACTACAAGGTGATGGACTTCGGATTCGCCCGGTTCACGTTGAGGTCTGCCCTCACGATGGCCGGACAACCGGGCACCCCGGGATTGCATAGCCCTGAGCACTTGCAGGGCTATTCAGGATCGCCGACACCGGCATCCGATGTCTTTGGGGTTGGGATCTTGATGTACGCGGCGCTCTCCGGTGAGGTGCCCATTCCCTACAGAGGGGACGAAGCGGACTACATCCGCCGCCTATCGAAAGTGGAGTACGTCGGCCTTGAGGTGCACCGGCCTGACCTCTCGCCCGAGCAATTGGCTTTGGTCGCGAGGTGCCTGCACCGGCAGCCAGCCAGGCGATATCACAACGGTACCCGTTTGGTCCAGGGTCTGGAGACGTTGTCATGAGCGTCCTGATTGAAGCGAGTCCACGGAACGCCTTCCCGAGTTGGACCTTGGAGGCGGTGGGCTCGGGAGACGCCCAGGGCGCCGTTATCGCACCATTCGAAGTGCCCCCAACGGACGTACCCCATCATAAGGGCGCAGAGGCAATGGCGGCCGCTCTTCATGATGTGGGTGCAGACGTGTGGTTTGACCCAATGACGCACGGACTTCAGATGCCGAATGTCGGCGACTTCCGGTTCTACGACGCCTACGACCTTTGGCCCGGCCCCCCGGGCGACCTATGGACGCCCGCAGACCAGGAGGGCCATGTGCGGCGCGTCTTCGCCGTCCAAGACCATCTGGGAGCCCGCCATCTGGGTCCGGCGATCCTGCTCCATCATCCTGCATCCGAAACCAGCCAAAGCGCCCTAGAGCTGAGTCACACAGCCATGGAACTGGACGACCAATGCTGGCTGTCGATCGCCGGCACCTCGGCCTGTTGGTCGAGTGCAGCGTCGGCCCTGGACGCACATATCGGTGCGCTGGCTCAGCTTGAACCAGCCGGATGGTTCCTAACGGTCGCCCGGCATATTTCCATACTTCCGGGCGATGCGAGCCAGGAGGAGGTTTACGGGCTTTGCCGCACCGTGCGAGCCCTAAGCGAGTATGCGCCGGTGTACATCTCTCACGGCGACCTCGCGGCCCTTCCCGCAGTCGCTGCGGGCGCAACCTCGCTTGGAACAGGTTGGGATCCACGCCAGAGGGTTTGTGGGTTCAATAGCTATGTAGCTCGCGACCCCGGGGCCGAAGGTGGCAGCTGGTACACGAGGCCAACCCTGCGCGGCCTCCTGGGTTCCCTTAAGCCCAATGAGGCAGCAATCCTCAATTCACGGGACCCCGCGTTGGCGCATCGGCTTGGACCCCTGCCGGCGCCGGGCGCACACGAGGCCTTCAATCGGCATCTGGAGATTCTCAATGAAGTGGTCAGTACGCTCGAAGGCCTCGACCTCCAAGATGCCTACCGGTGGCTGATGGATGCATATCAGAATGCCCAGGGAGAGTGGCCTCGCGTCGTATCCATCACCGGCACCCCACAGGGCGCCGAGAGTTGGATCACGCCATTCCAGGCTGGCCTAGGCAGGTACGGAGCCGACGAGGGTTGGTGAGCGCTCGGTCAGCGCGGCGATGAAGTATTCGCTCCCAAGCAGGCGATTAGCCGGCGACGGCCCGGTGGCCAACGGACGACATACCCACTTACCGTCAACCACAAGGCCGCCTCGGTCCGCCGTAACCCGCTCCTTGACCTTGGCCACCACGCTGGCCGTCAGGGGTCCCATCACCAGCACATAGGTGTCCGCCCAGACGCTGTACCCGCGTGCCTGTGCCAGAGCCCGGCCCCAGTTCCTGACCTTCGTCTCGATCGCGTACATCCGTCCAATTGTTGCCAGCTCAGGGGGCCGGACGTAGCGACTGCCGATTCCATGACGGACCAGGGCCCCGGATTTGAGAAGTGCCGGTATTCGGCGTTCGACCGTACTCACCGGCCAACCGAGCGACGTCGCCAATGCCTCCGAAGACCGCGCTCGCTTCGACTGGGCCACCGCCACGACTCCCGCGTCCACCTGATGGAGAAGGGGAGGGACATCGCTCTCCAGCCTGGCAGTGAGTGCGTCAGCACGGTGAATGACTGCGGTTAGGTCCGGCACGCCGATAGGGCCAACCATTTCGCTCACGACCGTGAGCGTGTGCAATGACTGGGGCAGAGACCGGCAAGCTGCAAGCGCCTGGTCTCGGAGCCCGAGCTCCCACGTGGGCTGGTACTGCCGTCCAGGCATGGGGCGACGGGTGGGGATGACGCCGACGGAGACGTCCTGGAGGGAAGTGGGGCGACCAGGCATGTCCAAATACTGGCATGCGGCACCCTCGGCAGTAGCGCAATGCGAGACAGTGGCGGTCCCGGTCAACTCTCCGCAGGGCCTGACCACGGGTTCTTCGTTCCTGCCCCTGGTTAGGAGCCGTAGAGGGCTCCCGTCATCGCGTCAGTTGCCTTTCGCCGCTCACCCGCCACCAGGTGTCCGTAGACATCCTTCGTGACGGCGATTGATGAGTGTCCGAGGACGTCGGCCACGATGTGCAGAGGTACACCCCTGGAGAGCATGAGCGACGCCGCGGTGTGGCGCAGCTGGTGAGGGTGACAGCTCTCGATGCCGGCGCCCTGGGTTACTCGGGTGAAAACTCGCCGGAAGTTGGACGGATCGACAGGCGTGCCGAAGTCGGTCACTACGACCAGCCCTGATGCTGTCCAGTATTCCCCCATAGCAAGACGTTCCTTCGCCTGCGATGCCTTGTGCGCCCGCAGCGAGTCAATGGCCTGTCCACTGAGCTCGTAGGGGCGGCGAGACGTGGGTGTCTTGGGTTCGTCCAGAACGATCTTCCCATTGATGGTCGAGAGTGTCTGACGAACGTGCAGCTGGCCGGCGTCGAGATCGACGTCGTCCCACCTCAGCCCCAACAGCTCCCCGAGCCGCATGCCGGTCTCGACGAGAAGAACAAAGCCGACCTCGTACCTCTGTCCTTTGACCGCATCTAGGAGCGCTCGCACTTGGTCTACTGTCAGGGCCCTCGTCTCCGCCCGCGGGATCCGGGGTCCGCTTGTCAGCGCGGCGGCGTTGCGGACCAGGAGCCCCTGGCGCACAGCGTGGCCCAGCGAGCGACGCAGCACCGACCTGACGAGTCGGATCGTATTGGGCTTATAGCCCCGTCGTCCGAGCTCCCCGATGAGCTGCTCGACGTTGCGGACATCGAGCTTGGCCAGCCGCAGTTTCCCAAAAGCCGGAATCAAGTGGGTCCGGGCCAGGTTGCCGTAGTTGGCTGCAGTGGTGGCCTTCACCGTCCCTGGGAGGACATTGTCTAGCCAGTGGTCGAGCCACTTCTCCACGGTTATCCGCTCGTCGGCAAACGGAATGCCCCCAGCCAGATCGTTCTTCCGAAGCCTCATCTTTTCCACGACCTCGGTGCGCGTATGTCCGTAGACGAACTTCCGGCGCCGTTTCCCGTTCGACCATCCGAGGTCGATAGAGCCCTCCCAGCGACCGTCGGAACGCTTGCGAACGCCGCCCTCGCCGTGTCCCCGACGCTTCGTCATAGGACACCGACCTTGGGCCGACCTGCGGGCTTCCACGATCGCCTGAGAGGCCCTGGATTGGGCGCCGTGGACCAATGGACCCGGGCAAATTTGGTCATGGGTGCACGTCCACGGACTCGACGGCCGATTCGCGGTCCTCTTGAGTGGGAAGCGCGTACCGCCTCGTTGTCTCTAGGGATCGATGGCCTGCGAGCTCGGCCACCATGACGACATCGACTCCGGCCCGGATGAGGCGAGTGACAAAGGTGTGCCTCAGGACGTGGGGCGAGAGATCAACCCCGGCAGCCTCTCCAATCCGCCGGGTCAACCGATCGACGGCCCGGCCCGACAGCCGCCCAGCCGGGCCCACGAAGAGTGGTCCGGAGGCGGGCGGGCGTGGCCGATGCACCCAGGGCTCCACTAGTGTCCGCGCCTCGGCCGACAGAGGCACCGACCGGCTTGCGTCGCCCTTCCCCCTCCGGACGATTACGGAGCCCTTACGGGCCGAGATGGATACGTCGTCTACGTCGATTCCGACCACCTCGGACATCCGGAGGCCGGCCAACGCCATGAGGGCCACCGCGGCGGTATCCCTGGGGCTCCCAAAGCGCAGCGCAGAGCGGATAACTGAGCGCAGCTGGTCGTCGCTGAGTGCGCGAGGCGCCCGGTCTGGAAGGTGATCTCGATCGACGTCGGGAGATCCGACGCCGAAGGTCCGGCAAAAGTGGTCGATCGAAGCCAAGTGGGAGTTAACCGTCGAGGGAGCGAGTCGCTGATCTTTGAGCGCCCGGCGGTAGTCCCGGACCAAGAAGTCTCGAGTGAGGGGATCCCAGAGCGCTGCGGGGGACTCACTTCGCGACTCTAGATAGGCGATGAACCGGCCGACGTGGCCCCGATAGGACCGGCGGGTGTTGTCGGAGAGTGGGGACCGGTCCAGCCGGACCGAGTACTCGACGAGCAGCTTTTCCAACGACTCGCCCTGAGCTTCCCTGTTATCAGACGGGACAACGAGCCGATCGGGGGAGCCACCCAGCCTGTTATCGGACGCTGTAGTTCGGGCTGACGTCCGATAAGGGGAACTATCAGACGGTGCATGAGTCATCGCGCACCCTCGCTTTCTTCCACGACAAAGGAGCCGGTCGGCGGGAAGGGAACGCCTCCCGCCTCGAAGGTGCCGAGCAAGGCATCGAGGGTCGCGAGGTCACCGAACTCCCACCACACGACGTCGTCGGTTGTGGGGCCGAGCTCGCGGTGGAGCATGAACGCCGGATCCCGCCCATTGGTCAGTGCAATCACGCTCGCGGATAGCTTCCCGGCCGCGAACATGAAATGCACGGCACCCGAGCTACCGCCGAGGCCCTCCAGGCGCCAGCCGCGCCGATCTCCCAATATTTCGGCTAGCTCAAGCCAGGGAGCGACGGCATGTGGCCCCTCTAGGGTGTGCATCAGCTCGGTGAATGAGAGGCCCGGCATCGACGTCGCTGCGTCCGAGGGGACGGCGCCAGCCGGCGACCCGGGCCGGGCGTAGAAGTCCCCGATGGCATTGGAGACCGCGACGATTCGGCGCTTAGTGGTTCGGGTGTAACCCGAGGTCGTGTTGGGTTCGGCGTGCCGAGCGAAGTCTTGGACAGATCGGAGATCCCCAGTCTCGTCGTTTCCCGTCGCCAGCGCAGTGTGGCGAAGTACGTGCGTCGAGACGTCGCCGAGCCCGGCCTCCCGGCTTACGTCGCGTACCCAACCCCACAAAGTGGTCGGATTCACCG
>DATMMO010000116.1:0-5009 GCA_035569695.1 Acidimicrobiales bacterium
CCGTGGTCCGACGACGAGGATCCCATCGCCATCACCGCCTCGCTCCTGGAGTCGGGCCCAGAGGGGAAGAGCCGGCACCATGTGGCCATCTCCGATCGGGCCTGGGCCACGTCTGTGCTTGCGCTGCAGGCGCGGCTCCCCGACCGCACCTGGCAGGTGGCGTCGTTGGTCACCTCGCCGGTCCGGGCGGTGAAGGACCCGTCCGAAGTGGCGGCATTGCGGGCTGCCGGCGCCGCCGCTGATCGAGTGGCCTCCGTACTGCAGTCCAGCGGGATCGCCCTGGTCGGTCGCACCGAGGCCGAGGTGTCGGCCGACATCAGCTCGATGCTGCTGGCTGAAGGTCATCAGCAGGTCAACTTCGCCATTGTGGGCAGTGGGCCCAACGCGGCCAGCCCCCATCACGAGGCCGGTACCCGGGTCATCCAACGGGGCGAGACGGTGGTGTGCGACTTCGGCGGCAGCTACTCGCTCGACGGCGAGGTCGGCTACTGCTCGGACATCACCAGGACGGTGGTCACGGGGGAGCCCACGATGGAGGTACGCAATTGCTATGACGCCCTCCAATCGGCCCAACAGGCGGCGGTGTCTGCGGCTCGTGCCGGGGTGACGGCCGAGCACGTCGACCGCGTGGCCCGCGGCATCATCACCGAGGCCGGTTATGGCGAGTACTTCATCCACCGCACCGGTCACGGGATCGGTATCGAGGCGCACGAGGACCCCTATCTGGTCAGCGGGAACCGAGAAGTGCTGGCCCCCGGCCATGCGTTGTCGGTGGAGCCGGGAATCTACCTGCCCGGCCGGTTCGGCATGCGGCTCGAGGACATCGTGATCATCGACGATGACGGCGAGCCTGATCCGTTGAACCGCGTCGATCACTCGCTGGTGGTCATTGACGGTTAGCACCACGAGGTCGGCGAGCGAGGGGCAAGAAATGGACCTGGGTATCGAGGGAAGAGTGGCGCTGGTTACGGCGGGATCGAGAGGGCTGGGGCGAGGGGTAGTCGACGCCCTGGCCGCAGAAGGCGCTCGCCTGGTCGTCGCCGCCCGCGGTGAGGAGTCGCTGGTCGAGGCGGCAGCCACGCTCGAGGCCGCCGGGGCCGAGGTGGCCACGATGGCGGTCGACGTCACTGACCCCGAGGTTCCGGACCGTCTCGTCAACCTGGCTGTCGAGCGCTTTGGTTCCCTCGACATCGTGGTGGCCAATGCCGGCGGGCCGCCCCCCGGCCGTGCCCTCGATCTCGACGATGCCGCACTCGTCGCCGCTTTGAACGCCAACTTGCTCACGGCGGTCCGCCTGGTTCGGGCGGCCGTGCCCGTCATGGCCGAGCGCGGATGGGGCCGGATCTGTTGCATCACCTCCTACTCTGTGGTGCAGCCCATCCCGACCCTGGCCCTGTCCAACACGGCCCGGGTCGGCCTGTGGGCATGGGCCAAGACAGCGGCGAACGACTTGGCCACCGGCGGCACCGGCATCACCCTCAATCTGGCCTGCCCGGGACCGCACGCTACCGAGCGCATGCGCCAACTGGGCAACGACGGCGGGGCGCCGATGGGCGACCCCGCTGATTTCGGCAAGGTGGTGACGTTCCTGTGCTCGGATCCAGCTCGGTTCGTAAACGGGTCGGCGCTGGTGGTCGACGGGGGTGCGACGCTCGCCCTCTGATCGATCCTTGAACGATCAGCCCGTGCTGTCAGCGAACCAGATACGAAGAGACTGCACGTTCCAAGGTGGCGTTGACGCGGTTCTCGGCCGGGGAAGGAGCCGCGGCGACGACGACGCTGCCGCCCTTGGCCCCTTCCACGAGACATGCGATCTCATGGAATGGATGGTGGCCGACCTTCGTCACGTAGTCGTCGATCACGCAGGATCCGCGGCCGCTGCGAAAGGCCAGACCCTCCGCCGCAGACTCCTCGTGGACCGAGGAAGCGTCGTCTCCCCGTAGGTGCTCGAGGCGAAATTCCTTCCATCCGGCCAGACGCTCATCGCCTTCCTGTGGTGTGGCATTCACGTAGACGAGGAATTTGCCGTCGGGTCCGACCGATGCGGCGGACACGGTACCCCAGTCGCCCTTGAGGGGACGAAGTGATGGTGGATATGAAAGGACGGCTTTGCCCGAAGGCAGGGCCAGTTGTCGCCATCCACTCGGTGGCGGAGCCGGCTTGAGCCAACTGAATGCTGCAGGGTTGGCCCTGTGAGGGCCGGAGGGCTTGACCGTGGCTGCTGATGCTGGCGAGCCCAGTGCAATCGACAGCATCGCCACTATCGCCGCAGTCAGTGTTGCCAGCTTGGGACGCAACTCGGCTTGGGAAGGGTACAGCTTGAGCTGAGACATGTTTGATCCTCGAACAGGGAAGGTGGCCACTCCTACTTGGAATGTCCTGGATGTTGCGGTGCTGCTCGCTCCGGACGACGAAGGAATTCATCCGTCGTCCGGAGCGAGTGCACTAACCGGCGGTCAGACGTTCCCGTCTCCGTCGCTCGGGCCGCCATTGTTGTCGCTGTCCCCGTCGCCGCCGTTGTTCTGGGGGATTCCGTTGTTGGTTGTCGGCGGAGCTGGGTTGGTTGTCGGCGGAGCTGGGCTCGTGGTCATCGGCGGAGCCGGGGTCGTGGTCGTCGGCGGAGCCGGGCTCGTGGTCGTCGGCGGAGCTGGGCTCGTGGTCGTCGGCGGAGCTGGGCTCATAGGGGTCGACGTAGTCGGGCTCGTGGTCGTCATCGGCGCGCCCTTGGTTGTGGGCAGCTTCACGACCGAGAAGCCTTTGATTCCCTGACCGGTGACCTCGTTTCCCATATCCTTCACGAAGCTGTAGAGCGGCTTGCCTCTGTATGTCACCTGCTCATGCCCGTTTGCACGCTTGATGACGCCGAGGCCGGTTACGCCGTTGCCTACCGGCGTTGCGCCCGCCCGAACGACGAGTGGAGGCCACACCGCGAGAAGCGGGCCCGTGACCTTGGAGTGGTTCTTGGTGTCCTTGGAATAGGTGTAGAGGGCGGAGCCAGTGGTCGTGGCCAGGATCTTGCCGAATTGTCCCCGGCTGACCGCCATAACGACCCTGACCTTTCCTGCTTTTGGGGTCGAGGCGTAAGCCCCCAGAGGCAGGGCCAGGCTGGTAGTGATGCCGCCGACGAGCATCCCGATCGGGAGCAGGCGCCTAGCGACCTTCCTGCGGTTCCCCCCGATACGGCTTTGGGTGTTCATCGATTGCATCCTCCTCGTTGAGCGGTTGAAGAGGTGTACGGATGAGCCGTGGATCGGGATCATTGGTCGGTGTCATGAGGAGTTCCTTCGGAGAACAGGGCCTCACTCGTGGTTCCCGCGAGTCGTGTCGTGCCGAGTGGAGAAGTGAGACCATCCTTTGCGCTCACCGAGCAGGTTGGATCAACGTTCCGGCGATCCTGAGAGGTACCGGATCCGCCACCGCCTCCAGCTCAGCTTTGCACGGAGCACACCGGCGCCCGGGGAAGCGAACGTCCCAGCGCCGCCGCTCGGAGTGCTTGTTCAGCCTGCTGGAGCGCTCCGACGTCGGGGCCGGCGGTAACGGCGACTGCGCACCAACGAGGGGCCGTGCTCGGCCATCGAGAGGTTGGCGGCGGTGTTGATCAGGGCTACGTGTGAGAAGGCCTGCGGGAAGTTCCCGAGCAGCCGATCGGTCTTGGGGTCGTACTCCTCCGAGAGGAGCCCGACGTCGTTGCAGAGCGCACAGAGCCGCTCGAACATCTCCTTTGCCTCGTCGTGGCGTCCGAGCAGTGCGAGGTTGTCGGCGAGCCAGAAGCTCGTCATCAAGAACGCGCCCTCAGCTCCTTGCAGGCCATCAACAGTGTCTCCGGTGTCGGTCTGGTATCGACGGACGAATCCATCGGTGACGAGCCCCTGCTGGATCGCCTCGACGGTGCCGACGACACGCGGGTCGTCGGGCGGCAGGAAGCCGACCGATGCGAGCATGAGCAGACTGGCGTCGAGCAGCTTCGAGCCGTAGTACTGGGTGAACGAGTTGAGCTCAGGGTCGAAGCCCTGGTCGCAGACCTCTGAGTGGATCTCGTCACGCAATTGCCGCCAATGATCCACCGGTCCGCTCGGCAACTCGCCCTGCTCGGCCAGCATAACGGCGCGGTCGAAGGCCACCCAGGCCATGATCTTCGAATGGGTGAAGTGCCGCCGCGGGCCGCGGACCTCCCAGATCCCGTTGTCGGGCTCGCGCCACACTTTCTCGAGGTGACCGAGGATCGCCGTCACCTGACCCGGCGATACGTTGGACTCCTTGGGAATAGGGCTTTGCCAGTACGTGACAGCAGAGTCCAGGATCTCGCCATAGATGTCGAGTTGGAGCTGGAGCACCGCTTCGTTGCCTATACGGACGGGGGTTGATCCTTCGTAGCCCGAGAGGTAGGGGAGCTCGAACTCCGGGAGCATTCGTTCTCCATTGACTCCGTACATGATCTGCATTTCGCCCGGAGTTCCCGCGACGGCGCGGCGGAGCCACTGCACCCACGCCGCCGCTTCGTCGGTGTACCCGGAGACCAACAAGGCGTGCAGGGTGAAGGTCGAGTCCCGGAGCCAGGTATAGCGGTAGTCCCAGTTCCGGTTGCCCCCGATGGTCTCGGGGAGCGACGTCGTCGCCGCTGCGCAGATGGCGCCGCTGGGCTCGTAGGTGAGGGCCTTCAAGGTGATGAGCGAGCGCACGACCAGGTCGCGCCAGCCGCCGGTGTAGGTGCAGCGTCCGACCCACTTGTGCCAGTAGTGCCGCGTATGGTTGCGGGCGGCGAGGCTGTCGATAGGGAGAGAAGCGTGGATCGCCGAAGGGAACCAGGTGAGCGAGAAGGAGCGGCGGAGATCGCCCGACACGGAGAAAGTGGCAAGGGTGGTGTTGTCCTTGCCAACGAGACGGACCGGGCTGTGCAGGCGGAGACCGTCGTTGCCGGCGACGAGGACGAGGCCATCACCGGTGGCGGTGGCCCAGGGCGTGATGGCGCCGTAGTCGTAGCGCACGATGAGCTCCATCTGCATCTCGAC
>DATMMO010000117.1:0-15221 GCA_035569695.1 Acidimicrobiales bacterium
CGTGTACAAAGACGATCACGGCACGTGGCACTTCGACCCACCCCCACCGTTCGGACAAGAACCGGACCTCGGGGGCGAACCCGGCGGGGGCCTCTATGACCCCAACCGCTATCGGGACGACGAGACCACCACGGCAACGACAACCTCAGGGGCCGACCCACCCGACCAGACGTCGAAACGGAATGCCCGTTCGGGCCCGGATCGGTCGAAACCGGCTCGGTCGGATCGAACCGCTGGACCTCGGCGCAAAGGAAAGTCGCGGCAGCGTCCCGATCCTGGACGGCGTCCCGATTCTGGTGAGTCGCCCTCGCTCTTTTAGCAAGAGGAGTCAGCTAGAGGAATGAGGAGCAAAGCGCTCAACTCAGGTAGGCGACCGCCGAAGCGCCGCGCCATCCAGTACGGCCGCCGGCTTAGCGCCTAGGCAAGCGAACGGAGCAGTGCGGCATCACCTTGGCCGCCACCACCGCAGAGGCTGACGGCGGCCAGCCCGCCGCCCCGGCGCTTCAGCTCCAGCAGCGCGGTCAGAGCCACTCGGGTGCCGGACATGCCGACAGGGTGGCCGAGGGCGATGGCGCCTCCGTTGACGTTGACCTTCTCTTCGGGGATGCCCAGGTCGTCGATGGAGGAAAGACCGACGGCAGCGAAGGCCTCGTTGATCTCGAACAGGTCGACGTCGTCGAGTTTGGTGCCCGTCTTGGCCAGAGCCTGGGCGATGGCCCGCGACGGCTGGGTGAGCAGCGAGGGGTCCGGACCGGCAACCTGGCCGTAGCCGACGAGCTCGCCCAGCGGCGTCACGCCCAACTCCTCGGCCTTGGCCTTGGACATCACGATCACGGCGGCGCCGCCATCGGAGATCTGGGAGGCATTGCCCGCGGTGACGGTCCCGTCCTTGGTGAAGGCAGGGCGCAGCTTGGCCAGCGACTCCGGTGTGGTCTCGGGCCGGACGCCCTCGTCGGTGTCGACCACGATGGGGTCGCCCTTGCGCTGGGGAACACTGACCGCCACGATCTCCTCGGCGAACCGCCCGTCCTTGATGGCGGCGGCGGCCTTCTCGTGGGAGGCGGCGCTGAACGCGTCCTGGCGTTCCCGGGAGACGCCATCGGCGCCGTTGTAGCGCTCGGTGCTCAGACCCATAGCGCACTGATCGAAAGCACAGAAAAGGCCGTCATACATCATCGAGTCGACCAGGGTGCCGTCTCCGATCCGATAGCCACCCCGGGCCCCGGGGAGCAGGTAGGGGGCCTGGGTCATGGACTCCATACCGCCTGCCACCACGATCTCGGCGTCGCCGGCATTGATGAGGAGATCGGCCAGATAGATGGCGTTGAGTCCGGAGAGGCACACCTTGTTCACCGTGGTCGCCGGCACGGTCATCGGGATGCCCCCCTTGACTGCCGCCTGGCGGGCGGTGATCTGGCCCGTTCCGGCCAGGATGACCTGGCCCATGAACACGTAATCGACCTGCTCGGGCTTCACGCCCGCACGCTCGAGTGCAGCGGCAATGGCGAATCCACCCAGCTCAGTGGCGGCAAACCCGCCCAGCGCGCCCGAAAGCTTGCCGATCGGCGTACGAGCACCTGCGACGATGACGGAACCGGACATGGAAGACCTCCGAGGCTGATCAGCCGGCGACCCCCCAAAGGGCCGGCGACAACTGACAACTGACTGAATTGACTTCCTATTGTAGGGGATCCTGACTCTTAAGTAACCCTGACCGTTGGGTGCCCCCTTCTCGTATGTGGCCAGCGACCAGGGACCTATGCGGCCAGCCACCAGAGAGCGCAACTGGCCCCCGAAGTTGGACAACCGGGCCGAGTATCCTGAGCGGCCATGCAGGCTTTCCTTGAAGCAATTGAAGCTGGAGCGTCAGGTGATGAGATCGCCGAGATCGCGCTGCCCGATACATATCGAGCTGCCCACGTCCTTCGGGAGGAGGTGGACATGTTCGAGGGCGTCGCCTCCGAGGACAAGGACCCCCGCAAGTCCCTCCACATCAGCCCGGTGGCCACGCCCGAGCTCGCCCCGGACGAGGCCTACATCGCCGTCATGGCCAGCTCGATCAACTTCAACACCGTGTGGACGTCCATTTTCGAGCCCCTGCCCACCTTCGGGTTTCTCGATCGTCTGGGCAAAGAGGGTCAGTGGGGGGCGCGCCACGCCCTCCCGTACCACGTGGTCGGCTCCGATGCCTCGGGCGTGGTCCTCCAGGTCGGCTCCGCTGTCCGCAAGTGGAAGCCGGGCGATCGGGTCACCGTCCACTGCAACTACGTCGATGATCAGGACCCCTCGGCCCACGACGATTCGATGCTGGCCGACAACCAGCGGATCTGGGGGTTCGAGACCAACTTCGGGGGACTGGCCGATCTGGCCGTGGTCAAGGCCAACCAGTTGATGCCCAAGCCCACCCACCTCTCGTGGGAGGAGGCGGCGGTCAACGCCCTGTGCAACTCCACCTCCTACCGGATGATCGTGTCCAAGAACGGTGCCGCCATGCGTCAGGGCGACAAGGTGCTGGTCTGGGGGGCATCGGGGGGCCTCGGCGCCTACGCCGTGCAGTACGTCCTGAACGGCGGGGGCACGCCGGTGGGCGTGGTCTCCTCTGAGGAGAAGGTCAGGCTGCTCCACGAGCTGGGGGTGGAGGCGGTCATCGACCGCAAGGCGGCGGGCTACAAGTTCTGGAAGGACGAGCACACCCAGGACGAGAAGGAGTGGCGCCGGCTGGGCAAGGACATCCGCGCTTTGGTGGGCGAGGACGTGGACATCGTGTTTGAGCATCCGGGCCGCCAGACCATGGGGGCGTCGGTGTTCGCGGCCAAGCGCGGGGGCATGATCGTCACCTGTGCGGCGACGTCGGGCTTCATGATCGAGTACGACAACCGCCACCTGTGGATGAAGTTGAAGACGATCAAGGGCTCCCACTTTGCCAACTACCGCGAAGCCTGGGATGCCAATCAACTGGTGTGCGAGGGCAAGATCCTGCCCCCGCTGTCGGCCGTGCACCCGTTGGAGAACGTGGGCGAGGCCGCCTACCAGGTGCATCGGAACCTGCACGAGGGCAAGATCGGTGTGTTGTGCCTGGCGCCCGAAGAGGGTCTGGGCATCGAAGACCGGGCTCTTCGGGAGGAAGTCGGCGAGGACCGGATCACTATGTTCAGGAGGCACGAGGCGTGAGCAACAACGACGGAACGACGACGGCAAACGGAACGACGACGGCAAACGGGGCGGCGGCGGCCGAGTCGACAGGCGCCGGGTCGGCAGGCGCCGGGTCGGCACCCGGGTCCGCCGGCCTTCTGACCGAGATCGACCATGTAGCCATCGCCGTCCGGGACCTCGAGGCGGCCATCGCCTACTACGCCGAGACGTTCGGAGCCACGGTGGCTCATCGAGAGCGCATCGAGTCCGACGGGGTTGAGGAGGCGCTGATCAAGGTAGCCGACTCGTACATCCAGCTGCTGACCCCTACCAGCGATTCCTCCCCCGTGGCCAAATACATGGAGAAGAAGGGCGAGGGAATCCACCACGTGGGCTACCGGGTGGACGACTGCGGCGTCGCCCTCCAGGCGGTGAAGGACCACGGCGGCAAGACCATCGACGAGGCCCCCCGACCGGGGTCACGAGGCACCACGGTGGCCTTCATCCACCCCAAGACGGCGTTCGGCACACTGATCGAGCTGGTCCAGGAGTAGGGACACCCTCCACCGAGAGTCTCTTTCGCCTACCGTTTACCTCGCCTAGTTCGAGCAAACGCCTAGTTCGAGCAAACGCCGAGTTCGAGCAACGCCGACTGCCCGCATCGCCGACGCAAGGGACACGACCATGGACGAGGGTTTCGCACCGGGAATCGGGGAGAAGCTCCGCTCCTATGTGTACCTGCTGGTCGACCCCCGGACCGGTCGGGCCTTCTTCGCCGGTCGGGGCCGAAACGATCGGTGCTTCCGGCATGTGCAGGCGGCCCGGGTCGAGCACGAGACGACGCCGGTAGCTGTCGGGGCTGAAGGGCCTGGGCCGACCGACATCGACGCACCAGAGCGGGCCAACGATACGTCCGAGGCCGGCAACGAGTCCGATCCCGGCAACGATAAGCGGGGCAGTCGAGCGTTCCCGGTCCTGGACCGGATCCGGGAGATCGAGGCAACCGGTCGATCGGTTCGCATCGACATCCTGCGCTACGGGCTGAACCCGGACGAGGCCCGTCTGGTGGAGGCGACGGCCCGTGACGCCCTCGGGCTCCCTTTGAGATCGCCTGATCGTAGAGGAGGGGCGGCCACCCCCTCTGACACCGGCCAGGCCTTCCCCAACCAGCGAACCGAGGCGGCCACGCTGAACACAGTGTTGGCCAAGCCGGCAAAGATCAAACGAAGCCACCGGGTCGTCCTGCTCCGGCTGGGCAAGTCCTTCGGACCGGCGACCTCGGACGCCCAGCTCGAGCAGGCCGTCCGTTCGCCTTGGACGATCGGCCGTCGCTGGACGGACCCCCAGTCGCGGCGCTCGCCCCAATGGGCATTCGTGGTGGTCGACGGCCTCGTGCGGGCTGTGTACCGGATCGACGGGTGGAAACAGGCTGTCCCCGCCTCAACGATCCCGCCCTCATCGACCCGGCCTGCCCGTTGGACCCTGGCCGGGGAGCGAGATCCCGAGCTCGAGCGCAAATACCGAGGCCGGAACGTCAGCGCCTACCTGAGCCCGGGCTCGCAGAACCCGGTCACTTACGTGTGGTGTGGCCCGCACTGGGTCAACAGCCCGGCCTGAGGGCATCCCCCCACCGAATCTCCCGACCCACCCCCACCGCCCGCACCTCCCGACCAGCCCGAAGGTCCCCACCCAGGACGCCACCCGCTACGCCATCCCGAACCCTGGAACAGGTCGGATGGGACCAGGTGAGCGGGTCCGGTAGCCTCAGGCCTCATGGATCACCCGATGACCCAACGACTGGCGGAGCTCGCTGAGCGACGAGAGCAGGCGAGAAACGCCGGCTCACCGAGAGCGATCGAGAAGCATCACGCCAAAGGCAAGATGACGGCCCGGGAGCGTCTCGAGTACCTACTCGATGACGGCTCCTTCCAGGAGCTCGACATGCTGGCCCGCCACCGGGCCCACGGCATGGGGCTGGAGGACAACCGGCCGTTCACCGACGGGGTGATCACCGGTTTCGGCGAGATCGACGGACGTCGGGTCTGTGTGTTCAGCCAGGACTTCACCGTCTTCGGCGGGGCACTGGGCGAGGTGTTCGCCGAGAAGATCCACAAGGTGATGGATCTGGCCTCGTCGATCGGGGTCCCCATGATCGGGCTGAACGACGGCGCTGGAGCACGTATCCAAGAGGGCGTCGTCTCCCTGCACTCCTACGGGGGGATCTTCCACCGCAACGCCCAGGCGTCCGGCGTGATCCCTCAGATCAGCGTGATCCTCGGCCCCTGCGCCGGCGGCGCCGTGTACAGCCCGGCCATGACCGACTTCATCTTCATGGTCGAGGGCACCAGTCACATGTTCATCACCGGCCCCGACGTGGTGAAGACGGTTACGGGCGAGGACGTCACCTTGGAGGAGCTGGGCGGGGCCATGAGCCACGCCACCAAGTCGGGCGTGGCCGCCTTCGTGGCCCCCGACGAGAAGTCGTGCCTCGACGACGTTCGTTACCTCCTCTCCTTCCTCCCTTCCAACAACCTGGAGGAGCCACCGGTCATCGACACCGGCGACGACCCCGATCGGGCCACCCCCGAGCTGACCGCGCTGATGCCGGCGTCGCCCAACCAGCCCTACGACATGAAGAAGGTCATCGAGGCGGTCGTCGACGACGGCGAGTTCTTCGAGGTCAACCACCACTGGGCCATGAACCTGGTGTGCGGGTTCTCCCGGGTCGACGGGCATGTGGTCGGCATCGTAGGCAACCAGCCCCAGATGCTCGCCGGCGTGCTCGACATCGACGCGGCCGAGAAGGGGGCGCGGTTCGTCCGGACCTGCGACGCCTTCAACATCCCCCTGGTGACCTTCGTCGACGTGCCCGGTTTCATGCCCGGAACCGACCAGGAGTACGGCGGCATCATCCGCCACGGGGCCAAGCTCCTCTACGCCTACTGCGAATCGACTGTTCCTCGGGTCCAGATCATCACCCGCAAGGCCTATGGCGGCGCCTACGTGGTCATGAACTCGAAGTCCATCGGCGCCGACCTGGCCTATGCCTGGCCCTCGGCCGAGCTGGCCGTCATGGGCCCCGAGGGCGCGGTCGAGATCGTGTACCGCCGGGACCTGGCCGAAGCCAGCGATCCCGTGTCCCGGCGCAAGGAACTGGTCGAGGAATACACGGAGCGCTATGCCAACCCCTATGCCGCGGCCGAGCGCGGCTACGTCGACGACGTGATCGACCCGGCCGAGACGCGCCGGGTGCTGGTCAGGGGCCTGGCTCTGCTGGCCTCCAAGCGCGAGGAACTGCCCAAGCGCAAGCACGGGAACATGCCCCTGTGAGCGCGGTGCGCAGCGACCCCACGACCAGCGCGGTGCGCAGCGACCCCACAACAGCATCGGCCACGAACGCAGAGGCCACGAACGCAGAGGCCACAACCGCAGAGGCCACGAACGCAGAGGCCACCAAGCCGGTCGGCCTGGCGCCGCGACCGGCGGTCGACCCCGCGGTGCTGGCCGTGTTGGCTGCCGCGGTGGACCAGGCCTGGCCCCGCCCCGTGTTGGACCCACCATCCGAGCCCTCGATGGGCCCGGCCTGGCGGTTCAGTGGTCGTTGGTGGACCAAGCCCACCGCTGCGCGCCGGGTCCGTCCCTGGGCTCGGGGCTGAGCCACCAGTCAACACGCGACCTCAGCGGGCGATGGCCGCCCGGTGGGACTCGGCCAGATCCAGCAAGTCGTCCATGATCTGATCCAGCTCGAAGTCCTTCGGGGTGTAAACGCTGGCCACGCCCTTCCCCTTCAGGACCTCGGCGTCCTCGGGCGGGATGATGCCGCCGACCGTTACCGGGATGTCGAGCCCGGCGGCGTGCAGCCGGTCGACGATCTCGGGCACCAGCTCCAGATGACTGCCCGACAGGATGGAGATGCCGACCACGTCGACGTCCTCGTCTCGGGCCGCAGCCACGATCTGGGCCGGGGTCAGCCGGATGCCCTGGTAGATGACCTCGAACCCGGCGTCACGGGCGGCCACGGCGATCTGCTCGGCTCCATTGGAGTGGCCGTCCAGCCCGGGCTTGGCCACCAGCAGCTTGGGCGGACCACCGGCGTGGTCGGCCATGGCCTTGGAACGAGCCAGCACGCCGGACATCTCGCTGCCGCGATGGCCCACGCCCCCGCTCACGCCGGTCGGGGCCCGGTACTCGCCGAACACCTCGCGCAGGGCCCCGGCCCACTCGCCCGTGGTCCCGCCGGCATGGGCCAGGGCGATGGTGGCCGGCATCACGTTGGCCTCTCCTTCGGCCGCCCGTCGGAGGTCATCGAGCGCCCGCTGGACGGCCCCGTTGTCGCGAGCGGCCCGCCACTGCTCCACGTCCTCACGCAGCTCGGCCTCGACGGCCGGGTCGACCCGCAGGATGGATGTTCCAGCCGAGCCGATGCCGCCACCCTCCTCGTCGGCGGCGGGGGCCAGCGGGGAGCGGGCCGTCTCGGTGAACGAGTTCACCCCCACCACCTGCTGCTCACCCGTCTCGATGCGACGCACCCGTTCGGACTGGCTGCCCACCAGCCGGGACTTGAGCTCGTCGATGGCCTCGAAGGCACCGCCCAGGGAGAGGACGTCCTGAAGCTCGGCCCAGGAGTCCTCTTCAATCTCCGCCGTCTTGGCCTCGATGACCTTGGAGCCGTCGAAGATGTCGTCGTACTCGAGCAAGTCGGACTCGAAGGCCAGGATCTGCTGGATCCGCAGCGACCATTGCTGATCCCAGGGCCGGGGCAGGCCGAGGGCCTCGTTCCACGCCGGCAACTGCAGGGCCCGGGCCCGGGCCCGCTTGGACAAGGTGACACCCAAGGCCTCGAGCACGATGCGGGGGACGTTGTTCTCGGGCTGGGCTTCGGTCAACCCGAGCGAGTTCACCTGGACGCCGTAGCGGAACCGCTTCAGCTTCTCGTCGTCGACGCCATAGCGCTCGGTGCAGATGCGCTCCCACAAAGAGGTGAAGGCGCGCATCTTGCACGTCTCTTCGACGAAGCGCACGCCGGAGTTGACGAAGAACGAGATCCGGCCGACCACCGAGGCGAACTCCGCCTCGGGCACCTGCCCCGACTGGCGCACGGCGTCGAGCACGCCGATGGCCGTGGCCAGCGCGTAGGCCACCTCCTGATGGGGGGTGGCTCCTGCCTCTTGGAGGTGGTAGCTGCACACGTTGATGGGATTCCACTTGGGCACCTGGCGCACGGTGTAGGCGATGGTGTCGACGGTCAGCCGGCGGCTGGGCAGGGGAGGGAAGATGAAGGTGCCCCGGGACAGGTACTCCTTCATGATGTCGTTCTGGGTGGTACCCGAGAGCTTCTTGATATCGGCGCCCTGATCCTCGGCGTTGGCGATGTAGAGGCCGAGCAGCCAGGCGGCGGTGGCGTTGATCGTCATCGACGTGTTCATGGTCTCGACCGGGATCTGGTCCATGAGCTGTTTCATGTGGCCCAGGTGGGCGACCGGTACTCCGACCTTGCCCACTTCCCCTGCCGCCTCGGGGGAGTCCGGGTCGTAGCCGATCTGGGTGGGCAGGTCGAAGGCGATGGAGAGACCGGTCTGGCCCCGGGCCAGATTGGTCCGGTACAAGGCGTTGGACGCCGTGGCCGTGGAGTGACCGGAGTAGGTCCGCATCACCCACGGCTTGTCCCGCTTGGGTGCCGGAGACTTCGCGGGAGTCTCCGGCGTCGAGGGCTGTGGGTCCTTACCTGTTTCCACGTGGCTCATCCCTCCATTGTGGCTCGCGCTTGGGGCTGATCAGCCCCACGCCCCGAGGGGGCTAGAACGCGCTCTACTTCCGGTAGTCGTGGAAGCCCTGACCCGATTTCCGACCCAGGAGCTCGGCGGCCACCATGCGCCGGAGCAAGGGCACCGCCGCGTAGTTCGGATCCCGGAACTCGTCGTACAGGGCGTCGAGGATGGCCAGCGACGTGTCCAGGCCGACCAGGTCGAGCAGGGCGAAGGGGCCCATGGGGAACCCGCAGCCGCCCTTCATGGCCGTGTCGATATCGGCCACCGAGGCCACACCCTGCTCGTAGAGGCGAACGGCGTTGTTCAGGTAGGGGAAGAGCAGGGCGTTGACGATGAACCCGGCCTGGTCCTTGACCTCGACCGGTGACTTCCCGCACGCCTCGGCGAACTCGCGGACGGCGGCGATCGTCTCGTCGGAGGCGGTCAAGGGCCGGACCAGTTCCACCAGGGACATGACCGGGGCGGGGTTGAAGAAGTGCACCCCGCAGACCTTGTCCGGGCGACCGGTCTCCATGGCCAGATCGACGACGGGCAGCGTCGAGGTGTTGGTGGCCAGGATGGTGTCGTCGCCGCAGATCCGGTCCAGCTCGGTGAACAGCACCTTCTTGACGGCCAGATCCTCGACGACCGACTCGATGACCAGGTCGACGGTCCTGAGCGCCCCCAGATCAGAGGTGGCGGTGACCCGGGCCAGGATGGCGTCGCGCTCGTCGGCCGTCTTCTTGCCCTTGTCGACTTGCTTGTTCAGGGACTTCTCCATGCCGGCGACGGTGGCGTCGGCACTGTTCTGGCTGCGGGACCGCAGCACCACCTCGAAGCCACTCGCCGCCGCCGTCTCAGCAATTCCCGATCCCATGATCCCTGACCCGACGATTCCCACGCGCTTGATAGACATGGCCTCCCATGTTACTGGTCAGTAGCTTTGTTTGTCGGGTGATCCGGTCCCGCCCGGGTGGAGCGCACATCGAGCCTGCTCGGCCGACCATTTGATGCCCAGACCCGGCTCAGTTCCTGCCGAACCCGGGGGCTTTCCTGGCGAACATCGGGGGCGACGGCCGCGGTGATGTTGGAGCTGGCGTGTGCCACCTACAGTGACCCGCATGAGTGGATCACCTGGTCTCGTGGCATTGGTCGGCGGCGGAGAATGGCAGGCGGGCTGTTCGTTCGATAGCGAGCTGCTCGCTCGCTCCCAGGGCGACCAGGTGCTGGTGCTGCCCACGGCCGCCGCTTACGAACATCCGGAGCGGTCGGTGGCCCGGGCCGGTGAGTGGTTCGAGGGGCTGGGCGGGCAGGTCGAGGGTCTGATGGTGCTGTCCCGCTCCGATGCCGAGGACCTGGGCATGGCCGCGGTGATGCGCAAGGCCCGGTTCATCTATCTGAGCGGAGGGTCTCCGATGCACTTGCGGTCCGTGCTCAAGGGATCGGCCGTGTGGGGCGCGCTGCTCGATGCCTGGAACGACGGCGCCGTGGTCGCGGCCACGGCCGAGGCGGCGATGGCCCTGACCGATCCGATGGTCGATGCCAGAGGGGGTGGGCTCACGCTGGGACTGGGGCTGCTCCAGCGATTGGCGGTGGTGCCGCACTTCGGGGATGTCCACGAGGACGCCCACGGCGAGAAGCTGCACCGGTCGGTGGTTCTGGCCCCAGCCGGCCTCCCGGTCGCCGGCATTCAGGAGCGGACCGCCCTCCTGCGGGACCCGGACGGTTCATGGCGAACCGCAGGTGAGGGATCGGTGACTGTCTACGTCGACGGTGCCCGCTCTGAGGCGGGATTGGACGCGCTGCCCCGATAGGGCGTGCCGCGCCGCACCTGCGCCGCCCTGCGCCGCACCTTCGCCGCGCCGCACCTTCGCCGCCCTGCGGTTTCGCCGGTCTCGCCGATAGGGCACGCCGCCCTGCGGTTTCGCCGTTCCGCTTTTCCGTCCAGCGCTTGGCCGGTCAGGGAGCCTCAGTCGGCTTCGGTGATGGTCACCGACTCGATGGTCACCTTCTCCGAAGGGGTTCCCGACCGGCTCCCGATGGCTTCGATGGCGGGGATCACCTCGAGGCCCTTGATCACCTTGCCGAACAGCGAGTAGCTGGGCGGAAGGGCGGCGCCGTCGGGCCCGCTGATGACGAAGAACTGGCTGCCGTTGGTGTCCGGTCCGGCGTTGGCCATGGCCAGCGAGCCGATCTCGTAGCGACCGGGCTTGGGCAGCTCGTCTTCGAACCGATAGCCCGGGCCGCCACGACCGGTGCCTTCGGGGTCGCCACCCTGCAGCACGAAGCCGGGGATGACCCGATGGAAGGTCACGCCCTCGAAGTAGTGGTAGCGGGCCAGAAAGACGAAGTTGTTGACCGTCTTCGGCGCGGCGATGGGATCGAGGGAAATGGTCATGGTTCCCTTGCTGGTAACCATCTCGGCCGTGTAGCGCTTGGCCGGGTCGATCACCATCGGGGGTGGGCCGTCGAACCGCTGGGTCTTCGGGCTCGAGCCGTCTGCTGCGGGAATCTCAGGGGCCATGGAGGCCTCGCTTTCTGTCGGGCTTTCTGTCGGGCTTTCTATCGGTTGGTGGTGTTCGGTCCACTTCGCTACGGGGGCTTCTTCGCAATGGGGGGCTTCGCCCCCTGGTGACGTGCCACCGGTGGAACGCCCCAGGGCAGGACTGGGAGAGAGCTCTAGGAGGTGGCGATGGTCACCGAGAGGATCCGGTGGATGACCTTGGGGGGCACGCCGCTGGCCGATGGGCTCGGGTTGCCGTCGGCGTTGATGGCGTTGACCACGCTCATGCCTGAGGTCACTTGCCCGAAGAGCGAGTAGCTCGGGGCCAGCGACTCACCCTGCGGCCCGGCCACGATGAAGAACTGGCTGCCGTTGGTGTTCGGACCCGAGTTTGCCATGGCCACCGATCCCAGGGGGTATTGCGGGCTGGCCTTGGCCGGCAGCTCGTCGGCGAAGGAGTAGCCAGGCGTACCCCTGCCGGTGCCGGTGGGATCCCCGGTCTGGTCCATGAACTGGGGGATGACCCGATGGAAGGTCACGCAGTTGAAGTACTTCTGATTGGCCAGGAACACGAAGTTGTTGACCGTCGCCGGGGTGCCGGCTGCATTCAGCTTCACGTCGAAGCTGCCCAGATCGGTGTTGATGGTGGCCGTATAGGTCTTCGAGGTGTCGATGGTCATGGGCGGCGCCGTCGTCCAACTCGGCTTGGTCAGCTTGGCTGTTGGGCTGCTCGGGCAGCCCGCGGCCACGGCCGCCTTGTTTGCGGTCGCCTGGGCGCTGGCCTTGGGAGCGGTGGTCGTGGCGGTGGTCGACGTGGCGGTGGTCGACGTCGACTTCTTGGCGGTGGTTGACGTGGTCGAGGCCTTGGGGGAGTTCCCGCCGCTGGTGACGGCCAGGGAGATGCCGATGATGATGGCCAGGCCGATCACCACGACGATCCCGCCTCGGATCAGCCGCTTTCGCTTCTTGGCTCTCTCCGCCGCCGCCTTCTTGGCATCGCGGCCGGCTTTTTGACGTTGACGCTTCTCGGTAGACACGGTGTGTCAGGGTAGCCGTCCGCTACCATCCCCTGGATGCGCCGCCCTTCTCGCCTGTTATCGCTGTCCACCGTGCTGGCGACGACCGCACTGGTCGCGACCGTGTGGTCATTGCCATCGTCGGCGGCCCCGGCGACGAAGTTCACGCCGGGCCTGATCGCCGTCGACGCTCCGTTGACCGGCTCGCAGTCGTCCACCGGCATCGACATGTGGCGGGGGGCCCAGCTTGCCGCCACCCAGATCAACGCCTCGGGAGGCGTAGACGGGGTGATGATCAAGTTGGTCCAGGCCGACGACAAGGCCACCGCGGCGACGGGCGTGACCGTGGCCAAGAAGATGATCGCCCAGCGTGTCTTCGGCGTCGTCGGGCCGTTCAACTCGTCGGTCGGGGTGGCCAACCTGCCCATCTACAAGAAGGCCGGGCTCTCCATCGTCCGCTTGACCAGTGCGGCAGCCACCCAGGGATTCGGGGCCACCACCCAGCCCATGGACGTCCAGGTTGCTCCGGTGGAGGCGACGGAGATCACCCAGGTCCTCCACGCCACCCGGGTGGCCATCATCTACGACACCTCCACCTACACGTCGGGGATCGCCAAGTCACTCCGCGGGCTGCTGACCAAGGACGGTCATGCGCCGGTGGCGTTCCAGTCGATCAAGGAGGGGCAGACCAATTTCACCAAGGCGCTGACCGCGGCGGCCGGGGCCAAGCCCGACTTGGTCTACATCGCGGCGTACGGAAAAGAGGCCGGGCTGCTCGCCCTCGGGGCATCCCAGATGAACGTACCCGGCACGTGCTTCGTTGACCTCGCCGCCCAGGGCCCCGACTTCGTGGCCGCGGCGACCACGCCGGTGGCCCAGAAGTGCCTGAACAGCGGCGTACCCTCGGCCGAGCAGTTCGCCGGGGCCACCGAGTATGTGAGCAACTACAACAGCACCTTCCAGGCCCAGCCGGGGACCTGGGGCACGTTCACCTACGACTCCTTGGAGATCCTGGCCCAGGCGGTGAGGGACGCCGGCAGCTGGAACCAGGCTGCGGTCCAGTCCAAGCTCTCCCACACCACCGCCTACGCCGGGATTACCGGCACTATCACCATCCAGCCCAAGACGGGCAACCGGCTCAACACCCCGGTGGTGATGCTCGACATCGATGCGAGCGGCAATTACGTGATCGACCCGGCCTGGGCCACGGCGGAGCACTTCCCCATCCCGCCCGTCGCCGTGCCGGTCCCGCTTCCCGCTTCGTAATCGGGTACCGAGGCGCTCACCGGCTACGGCCACAGCAAGCGCGTCACGGAGCCTCGCAGTCGGCCGAGACCCGAAACGGCCGGGACCGGATGCGGCCGGGACCCGAAACGGCCGGGACCGGACGCGGCCGGGACCGGACGCGGCCGCTGTAGCCTGGCAGGCCATGCCTTTGGTCGTGCAGAAATTCGGTGGGAGCTCGGTTGGCGATGCCGACCGGATCCGTGCCGTCGCCGATCACGTGGCCCGGACCCGCCGATCGGGGGACGATGTCGCCGTGGTGGTGAGCGCCATGGGCAAGACGACGGACGACCTGGTCCGCCTGGCCGGCGATGTGAGCGACTCGAGGCCGCCCCGCGAGCTCGACATGCTTCTCAGCTCGGGCGAGCGCATCTCCACCTCTCTCTTGTGCATGGCCCTCTCCGATCTGGGCGTCTCTGCGTTCTCCTACACCGGGAGCCAGGCCGGCATCATCACCGATACCACCCATACCCGGGCCAAGATCGTCGAGGTGCGGGGCGACCGCTTGCGCGCCGCGCTCGACCAGGGAGCGGTGCCGGTCGTTGCCGGCTTCCAGGGGGTGTCGACCGACCGGGACGTGACCACGCTCGGTCGGGGCGGCTCCGATACCACGGCGGTCGCCCTGGCCGCAGCCTTGGGGGCCGACGTGTGCGAGATCTACACCGACGTCTCCGGCGTGTTCAGCGCCGACCCCCGCATCGTCCCCGAGGCGCGCAAGCTGGCCCGGATCAGCTACGAGGAGATGCTCGAGATCGCCGCCACCGGTGGCCGGGTGCTGGCTTTGCGCTCGGTCGAGTTCGCCCGCAACCACCATGTGCCTTTGCACGTGCGCTCCAGCTTCACCTGGGAGCCCGGCACCTGGGTCGAAGAGGAGGATGTATCCATGGAACAGGCTCTTGTCACCGCGGTGACCCACGAGTTGGCCGAGGCCAAGGTCACCGTGACCGGCGTTCCCGACCGACCGGGCTCGGCCGCCCTCCTGTTTCGGGGCCTGGCCGAACGGTCGGTGAACGTGGACATGATCGTGCAGAACACCTCCCTCCACGGGACGACCGACATTTCCTTCACCGTCCCCAGTTACGACCTGGCCGTCAGCACCCAGGTGGCCGAGAGCCTGGTTCCCGAGCTGGGGGCCACTGGGGTGGTCACCGACGCCGATGTGGCCCGGGTGTCGCTGATCGGTGCCGGGATGAAGACGCACCCAGGGGTGACGGCCCTAACCTTCGAGACGCTGGCCGCCCATGACATCAACATCGAGATGATCTCCACGTCGTCGATCCGGATCTCGTGCATGGTCCGATCCGAGGTGGTGGAAGACGCCGTGCGCGCCCTGCATGCCGCCTTCGAGCTGGACCAGGCCTCCCGGGCCCAATAGGGTCGGCCCCAAGCACGGCTTCTGGCCCGAGCACGGCTTCCGGCCCGAGCACGGCTTCCGGCCCGAGCACGGCGGGGCCATCCTGGCCCAAGCGGCGGCATGCCGGGGCGCTCGGGCCTGTCTCGTAGAATGAGTGGATGCGAGTCGCCGTCGTCGGGGCCACC
>DATMMO010000118.1:0-4046 GCA_035569695.1 Acidimicrobiales bacterium
CGCCTCGTCGGTGACCGAGACCTGCTGCGCGGCGAGGCGAGCCTCGGCCTGGAGACGGCGGGTCTCGGGTGTCTCGGGGATCCGGGCCAGGATGGCCAGGGCCTCGTCGGTCTCCCCGTCGGCGATCAACAATCCGGCCAGGCCGACGATGCCGCCGACGTGGTCCGGCTGCAGCTCGAGGGCCTGGCGCAACAGCCCGGCATCCTGGGCGGCCAAGCCCTGCTCGACCAGCAGGTCTGCCTCGGTGGGCTGCGGGGTCAGCTTGGCCACGAACTCGGCCACGGCTGTCTCGGGCTGGGCGCCGATGAACCCGTCGACCACCTTGCCGTCCCGCAGGGCGAAGACGGCGGGGATGGACTTGACCTGAAAGCTCTGCGAGATCGAGGGGTTCTCGTCCACGTTCACCTTGGCCAGGACCACCGCACCCTCGGTGGCGTCCACCGCCTTCTCGATGATGGGACCGAGGGTCTGGCACGGCCCGCACCATGGCGCCCACAGGTCCACGACCACGGGAACCTCGCTCGAGCGGCGGAGGACCTCTTGCTCAAATGTGGCATCGGTGACATCGATCATCCCTGCGAGGATACCGGGCCAGGCCCGATCTCGATCCGGATAGCCGCCCAAGCTGGAGGAACGGCAGACGCTCTCAGAACGCCTCGCCAGGGGAAGTAGCGTCGTATCCATGACAGGAACCTCAACGACACTGGTGGAGGGGATCGACGTGCCCGCGGTCAGCGCTTGGCTGACGGCGACCGTCGACGGTGTGCAGGCGCCGTTCACCTTCGAGCTGATCGCCGGGGGCCGGTCCAACCTCACCTACCGGGTGACCGACGCGGGCGACCGGTCGCTGGCCCTGCGTCGTCCTCCGGTGAGCCATGTGCTGCCCACGGCCCACGACATGAAGCGGGAGCACACCGTCATCTCCGCGCTGGGGGCAACCGACGTGCCCGTGCCCGAGACCTTCGGGTTGTGCACCGACGAATCGGTCAACGGCGCGCCGTTCTATGTCATGGACTTCGTCGAGGGTCTCATCCTCAGAGACGAGGCCGCCGCCGCTCATCTCGACCAGGCCACCCGTCGCCGATCGGGTGAGTCGTTAGTGGACACGCTGGCCCTCCTCCATGACGTCGACGTCGAGGCCGTGGGCCTCGACCAGTTCGGTCGCCACCAGGGCTACATCGAACGGCAGCTCAAACGGTGGCACGGGCAGTTCACCCAGTCGGTGGTGGACGGGACGCCGGGGCCGGCGATCATCGACCGGGTCCACGATCTCCTGGCCGCCCAGGTACCCGAGCAGCAAGGGGTGGGCATCGTCCACGGTGACTACCGGCTGGACAACACCGTGATCGGCGACGACGGCACCGTGCAGGCCATCCTCGACTGGGAGATCTGCACCCTCGGTGACCCCCTGGCCGATCTGGGCCTGCTCCTCGTGTACTGGACCGAGCCCGACGACCCCGAGGCGTCGCTGCTGGGCGTGGGCCCGACCCGGCTCCCGGGGTTCTCGAGCCGGGCCGAGCTCGAAGCGCGCTATGCCTCGCTCTCCGATCGGGACCTGTCGGCCATTCCCTATTACAAGGCATTCGGCTTCTGGAAGCTGGCCTGCATCCTCCAAGGGGTCTATGCCCGCTATGCCGGAGGGGCGGCGGCCGGCGACCGGAGCAACGTCGACATGTTCCCCCATCAGGTCGGCCGGTTGGGCGAGCGCGCCCTGGCCGAGGTGGAGTCCCTATGACCGAATCGGGCCCACCCATCTACACCGTCGATCCGGACTGGGGCGAGCCCATCGGAGCCCGGCTGACCAGCCCGGTGCTGGTCGTGTCCCTGGAGGGGTGGGTGGACGCCGGACTGGGGGCGTCGACCGCGGTGGCCGAGCTGGTGGGAACGTCGGCCACCATCCCGGTGGCCAGCTTCGACACCGAGGTGCTCATCGACCAGCGGGCCCGGCGCCCCATCGCCCAGCTGGTCAACGGGATCACCACCGAGGTGACCTGGCCCTCCATCCAGATCATTGCCAGTACCGATGGTGACGGCGCCGACGTCTTGTACCTGGTCGGTCCCGAGCCCGACTTCCGCTGGAAGGCCTTCCTGGCCTCAGTGGTGGATTTGGTCCAGCAGCTCGGGGTCCGGATGGTGGTGGGTCTGGGGGCCTTCCCCGCCCCTGCCCCCCACACCCGGCCGGTGCGGCTGGCGTCCACCGTCCCGCCCCAGTCGGCCGATCTGGCCGGTCGGGTCGGCTTTGTCCAGGGGACGCTCGAGGTGCCCGCCGGGGTCCAGGCCGCGTTGGAGATGGCCCTCGGGGCCGTCAACGTCCCCGTCATCTCGCTGTGGGCGCGGGTCCCCCACTACGTGGCGGCCATGCCCTTCCCCGAAGCCAGTGCGGCACTGATCGACGGGTTGTGTGCGGTGAGCGGGTTGGTCTTCGACACCACCGCCGTCCGCAAGGCCGCGGCGGCGTCCCGACGACAGGTGGACGAGTTGATCGCCGACAACGCCGAGCACGCCGACATGGTCCGCCGGCTCGAGTCATCCATCGACTCCGAGGAGGCCAGCCCGTTCGGGATCGACGTCGAGGTGCCCAGCGGCGACGAGATCGCCGCCGAGCTCGAGCGCTTCCTCCGGGACGAAGGCTCCTGATCCCGTGGCCACTTCGCCACCCGTGCCCGCCGAGCGAGCTCTGACCCCATGCCCGCCGTGCGAGCTCTGACCCCATGGAGGTAGACGGAGGCGTCGGGTTCGACCCCAGCGGGGTGGTCGAGTCGGCGCGCCAAGCCGAGGACCTCGGCTACGACGGCGTGTGGACGGCCGAGACCAGCCACGACCCGTTCCTCCCCCTGGTGCTGGCGGCTGAGCACACCGAGCGGATCAAGCTGGGCACCGGCATCGCCGTGGCCTTCGCCCGGAACCCTATGAACTTGGCCATGGTGGCCAACGACCTACAGGCCCTGTCCCAGGGCCGGTTCATGCTCGGGCTGGGCTCCCAGATCAAACCGCACATCGAGAAGCGGTTCTCCATGCCGTGGTCCCATCCCGCCCCGCGGATGCGAGAGCTGATCCTGGCCATGCGGGCCATCTGGGCCAGCTGGTCCGATGGCAGCCCGCTGGCCTTCCGGGGCGAGTTCTACCGCCACACCCTGATGACCCCCATGTTCGACCCCGGCCCCAACCCCTACGGCAATCCCACCGTCTTCCTGGCCGCGGTGGGCGAGCGGATGACCGAGGTGGCCGGCGAGGTGGCCGACGGGCTGCTGGCCCACGCCTTCACCACCCAGCGCTACCTGCGCGAGGTCACCGTGCCCGCCTTGGAGCGGGGGCTGGCCAAAGCGGGCAAGACCCGGGCCGACGTGCAGATCTCCTTTCCGGGTCTCGTGGTCACCGGCTCGACCGAGTCCGAGTGGGTAAAGGCCACTACCGCGGTCAAGTCCCAGCTGGCTTTCTACGGCTCCACGCCGGCCTACCGGCCCGTTCTCGAGCTGCACGGGTGGGGCGACCTGCAGACCGAGTTGAACACGTTGTCGAAGCGGGGGGCGTGGTCGGAGATGACCGACCTGATCGACGACGAGATGCTGAACACCTTCGCCATCGTCGGCGAGCTCGACGACCTCCCGGCCACCGTCCTCGCCCGCTACGGGGACACGGTCGATCGCTTCAACTTCTACGCGCCCTACCGCCTCGACCCCGAGCACTGGCGCACGCTGCTGGCCGGGTTCAAGCAGTAAGAGCCGGGCTCGAACAACCCGGGTTCAAGCAGTACGCGCTCAAGCAGTCCGAACGATCGGCGCTTGCACTACCGGGTGGGGGCGGATTGCTCGGCATCGAGCTCCCGGAGGGTCTTGCGCATCCGTTTGCCCGTGGCCGCCCGCTCGTCCCGAAAGGCCTGGATCCGGCCCAGGGTGTTGTCGAGCCGCTCCAGCAGGGTGTCGTTAGCGGCGATGAGGTCCACCAGCAGATCACGGCGACGGCGCGGGTTGGTCTTGTTGGCCCGGTAGTCGCTCCGGACCCGGTCCAGGTCGTCTTCGGCGTCGAGCACCACCTTGACCTCGGCC
>DATMMO010000119.1:0-8312 GCA_035569695.1 Acidimicrobiales bacterium
ACCGGGAGGAACGCCCCGATGTGGATGCCGTCTACATGGAGGCCGTTCAGGCCATGATCGGTTCGGGGGGCTGGCCCATGAGCATGTTCCTCACCCCTGATGGGCGACCCTTCTTCGGCGGGACCTACTTCCCCCCCCAGGACCGCCAGGGCACGCCCTCGTTCACCACCGTCCTCAACGCCCTGACCGATGTGTGGACCGACCGGCGGGCCGACGTGGAGCAACAGGCCGACGAGCTGTCCCGGGCCGTGGCCCAGCGATCGGTGATCAAGCGGCCGACCGTCACCGGTCGCAGAGGATCGCAGCCCCCCGATCACGGCGACCTCCTCGATGCCGCCGTGATCGAGCTGGCCGAGCGCTTCGACGCCGAGTGGGGCGGCTTCGGGCCGGCGCCCAAGTTTCCCCATCCGACGTTGATCGACACCGCGCTCCGGCACGCCAGCCGGACCGGCGCGGCCCTGTCCGGCCAGATGGCGACCACCACGCTCGACGCCATGGCCGCCGGCGGCATCCACGACCACCTGGGTGGCGGCTTCGCCCGCTACTCGACCGACGGTCAGTGGCTGGTGCCCCACTTCGAGAAGATGCTCTACGACCAGGCCGGGCTGCTGCGGTCCTACGTCCACGGCTGGCAGGTGACGGGAAACCGGGACTACCTGTACGTGGCCGAGCGCATCATCGACTACGTGGCGACCGAGCTGGCGTCGCCATCGGGCGGCCTGTATTCGGCCGAGGATGCCGACTCGGAGGGCGTGGAGGGCAAGTTCTACGTCTGGAGCCCCGCCGAGGTGGTGGCGGCGGTGGGGCCGGCGGTGGCCGGCGAGGTGTCCGACTGGTTCGGGGTGACACCACAGGGCAACTTCGAGGGGTCGACCATCCTGCGGCGCCCTCTGGGCTCCCCCCTCACCGGCTCCCCCACGGTGGAGGAGGGCCGGCGCCGGCTGTTCGAGCACCGGAGCGATCGGGTGCGTCCCGGTCTGGACGACAAGGTCCTGACCGAGTGGAACGCCATGTTCTGCTCAGCCCTGGTCGAGGCAGCAGCGGCCACGGGACGAACGGAGTGGAGGGAGCTGGCCGTGGCCGTGGGCGAGTTCTTGTGGCGTGAGCTCCGGCGACCCGATGACGGCCGGTGGCTGCGCTCCTGGCAGTCCGAGGGCGGGGCCCGGCACCTGGCCTACGCGGCCGACTATGCCTGGCTGGTCGACTGCTTCACCCGCCTGGGCGAGCTCACCGGCACCGCCGTGTGGACCGAACGGGCCATCGACACGGCCGATGGACTGCTCGAGCTGTTTCACGATGATGCCGACGGAGGGTTCTTCACCACCGGGCGGGACGCCGAGACCCTGATCGTCCGGACCAAAGACGTCTTCGACGGGGCCACCCCGGCCGCCAACTCGGTGGCGGCCCTGTCCTTCGCCCGCCTGGCTGCCCTCACCGGTTCGGACCGGTACCGGTCGAGCGCGACCGAGGTCGTCGACCTGCTGGGGGATCTGCTGTCCAGCCATCCCACCGCCTTCGCCACCACCGTGCTGGCCGCCGAGCTCCTGGCCCGGGGGACCACCGAGATCGTGGTGGCCGGGGAACGACCCGACCTGGTCGACGCCGTGCATCGTCGGTGGCTGCCCGATGCCGTGCTCTCGTGGGGCGAGCCCACGCCGTCGCCCCTGTGGGAAGGCCGCCAGAACGGGCGGGCCTATGTCTGCCACGACTACGCGTGCCAGCTTCCGGCCGGCGACCTCGACACGTTGGTGGCCCAACTCGAGGGGCGGCCGCAGTGAGAGACGACGGCGATCAGTGGGCCGAGAACGACGACCCGCGCCCCACCCCACCAGCAGGCAGCGCGCCGGTCGGCCCCGGTCGCCATGGCCGCGACCGGAGCCCGTCGGAACATCGACCCCTGCTCGACGACGAGTACGAGTCGGGCCCGTACCCCCCGTCCGAGGGCGAGCTCGGCTGGGATGAGCTGTTCGAGTCGGGCGAGGGCCTGGTGCCGGGGGCAGGCGGCCCGACCGGTGGGGGCATCGAGTGGGATACGGAACCGGACCGGTTGCCCCCGCCGCCCCGGGAGGCGGGGCTCGACCCCGATCGGCGAGCGGCGCCGGAGCGGGCCCCCATGGGCAGACGGTCGGGCACCCCGCCGCCCGAGTCGCGGGGCCGCACCCGTCGCAACGCCAGGAATGGTACGGCCAGAGACCTCGTCCGCTCGATCAGCCCTCGAGACCGGGTGGCCATCGACGGGGGCTCGGCCCTCAACCTCTTGGTCCTGGCCTGCAACGTGGAGGACACCGCCGGGATCGACCTGGCGTCGGGCGCGCTGGTCCGCGCTCGGGTGCCCTGGCCGGCAGGTCACCGACCCGACCTGGCCCCCTTCGACGTCGTCGAGGCGGTCCTGGCCGACGAGCCCGAACGCGATGACCTGGCCCAGCCCGAAGCGGTCAGTGCCCGGGGGCTGCCCCGTCATCTGGGGACCCTGCACGGCCGACGAGTCCGCCAGCTCCTCCACCCCCTGGCCGCGCCCATGGAGGAGCACGTCCTTGGATTTCCGGGCACCTCGGCTCCCTATTGGGAATTCCGTGGCTTTCGCCCCTCGTTGGCCCTCTTGGTGCCCACGAAAGGCCCGGTCTTGTTCCGCCGGGCCGGCGACCGGTCGGTGTGGATCCGGTTCGGCTGGGGACGAAGTGACAACTGGCTGCCCGTCGAGGACCTCGGCGCCATCCGGTCATTGGACGCGGCCAGACGGGACCGGTTGCAGGGGAAAGACCTTGCCTCGGCCCTGGGGTTCAAGCCGCATTATCTGGTGGCATCGGTGAGCCGTCCTCGGGACGGCCATTGCTACAAGACGATCCGCGCCCTCGTTCCCCGCGGTTGACCGGCACTCGGCCCCGTCCGCGACGGGACCGGGTCGGAGACACAATGGGCACCGGGCTCGGCCGCGGTCTGCTGATCACCGACGGTCGCCTACAGTCCAAGCGTGCACGATCCGGCCCCGACCGACATCGGTCACCTGACCACCAACCGCCAAGCGGAGCCGGTCCTGCCCGACTACGCCGGCGCCGGTCTGAACAACTTGGTGCCTGCCCTCCTGGCCAGGCCTGACCACTCCCCCGAGTGGCTTCCCGAGCTGGCCCGCGGGGCCAACCAGGTCGTGCTGTTGGTGGTGGACGGCCTGGGCTGGGAACAGCTCCACAACCGGTCGGCCATCGCCCCGACCCTGGCCGGAGCGGCAAAATCGGGCCGGGCGATCACCTCGGTGGCTCCCACCACGACAGCCACCGCGCTGACCTCGATCGCCACCGGACGCACCCCGTCCGAACACGGCGTGCTCGGCTACCGGCTGGCAGTAGCCGACGACGAGGTGCTGAACGTGCTCCGCTGGCAGGTCGGTTCGGGGACGGCCCGGGACGCCCGAGCGAGCATCCCGGCGTACCACTTTCAGCCCCTTCCCCCCTTTCCCGGTACCTCGGCGCCGGTACCGGTGGTGTCGCGCGCCGAGTTCGCCGCCACCGGGTTCACCGCCGTCCACCTCGGCGACTCGCCCCTCCATGGTTATCGGGTCCTGTCCACCATGGTGGTCGAGACGCGCCGCCTCCTGGATCAGGGCGCGCCGTTCGTCTACGGGTATTACGACGGGATCGACAAGGTGGCCCATGCCCACGGGCTGGGTGAGTACTACGACGCCGAGCTGCGGGCCGTCGATCGGCTGGTGGCCGACATCGTCGGTTCGCTTCCCGATGGTGCCGTCCTGGTGGTGACGGCCGACCACGGCCAGGTCGACGTGGGATCGCACGTCGTGCTGCCGGGCAAAGATCTCATGGCCGCGGTCCGCTTCATCTCGGGGGAGGGGCGGTTCCGGTGGCTGCACGCCAAGCCGGGAGCGGCCAAGGATCTGCGGGCCGAGGCCGAGGCGCTGTACAGCGAGACCACCTGGGTACGCAGCCGGGACCAGCTGCTCGAGGACGGTTGGTTCGGCGGACCGCTGCGCAACGGGGTGGTGTCCAGATTGGGAGACGTGGCCCTGGTTCCCCACGCCCCCGTGGCCTACCTGGATCCGGCGGACACGGGCGAGACCCGATTGGCGGCCCGGCACGGGTCGCTCACCTCGGCCGAGATGTTGGTCCCGCTCCTTTGCCTCGCCGGGGATGGCAACATTTCTTCATGAGCACAACCAACGAAGGTACGAGCCCGCTCCGGCCCGAGGTCGTCGGGGTCGACCCCGATGCCGAGTCACCCGGTGACGAGGCCGCCGGCAGCCAGGCCGATGGCGAGGGCAAGACCGAGGACACCGCGGTGGAGCGCACGGAGTCCATCGAGCAGCCGGCCAAGCTCTTGCGCATCGGCTCCATGGTCAAGCAATTGCTCGAGGAAGTGCGACAAGCGCCGCTGGACGAGGCGGGCCGGGGCCGGCTTCGTGAGATCCATGAGCAGTCGATCCGGGAACTGGCCGACGGCCTCTCCCCCGACCTGGTGGCCGAGCTCGAGCGGGTCACCATCCCATTCGACTCCAATGTTCCCTCCGAGGCCGAGCTCCGGATCGCCCAAGCCCAGCTGGTCGGCTGGCTCGAGGGTCTCTTCCACGGCATCCAGGCCACGCTGGTGGCCCAGCAGATGGCGGCCCGGGCCCAGCTGGACGAGATGCGCCAGCAGGCCCTCCCACCCGGGACCGACGCCTCGACCGGGCGTCCCGGCACCTACCTGTAGGGCCCCGCTGGGGTCGCCCGACCCATCCCGGATGCCGCGGCGCGGTGCGGCCCACCGCGCTATCGTCGGAATCACACCGCTGTAACTCGTCCACAGGGTGTGGAGAACCCACCGGTGGACGACAGAAGGAAGGTCGCCACCGTTGGCCACACGGTCGTTCACACACCTGCACACCCACACCGAGTTCTCCATGCTGGACGGAGCCGCCCGGGTGAAGGACCTGGTGCAGGCGGCGGTCGAGGACGGGATGCCCGCACTCGGCATCACCGACCACGGCAACATGTACGGGGTCCTCGACTTCTATGCGGCCTGCCGGGCGGCCGGCATCAACCCGGTGATCGGCACCGAGGCCTACATGGCCGCCGAGTCCAGGCATGACCGACCGGTCCGCCGGGGCAAGGTCGACGACACCGGGGGAGACGTCGACGGGGGCGAGAAGCTCTACTACCACCTGACCCTGCTGGCCGAGACCACAGCCGGGTACCGGAACCTCCTGAAGCTGTCCTCTGCCGCCTACCTGGAGGGCTACTACTACAAGCCGCGCCTGGACTGGGAGCTGCTCGAGCGCCACCACGACGGGCTCATCGCCACCACCGGCTGCCTGGGCGGCGTCGTGCTCCAGGCCCTGCTGGCCGACGATCAGGTCCGGGCCGAGCACCTGGCCGCCCGGCTCCAGGACATCTTCGGCAAGGACAACCTGTTCGTCGAGCTCCAGGACCACGGCCTGGCCGCCCAGCACAAGACCAACCCCGCCCTGGTCGAGATCGCCCATCGCATCGGTGCCCCGTTGCTGGCCACCAACGACAGCCATTACACCCACCGGGAGGACCACGTCGCCCACGACGCGCTCCTGTGCGTGCAGACCGGGGCCACCATCGATGACCCCAAGCGGTTCAAGTTCGAGGGCGAGGAGCATTACCTGAAGTCGGCGGCGGAGATGCGCCACCTGTTCGCCGAGCTCCCCGAGGCGTGCGACAACACGCTGCTCATTGCCGAGCGGGCCAACGTGGAGATCGACTTCGGCCGGGTCAGCCTGCCCAAGTTCCCCGTGCCCGAGGAGTTCGTGGGCGAGGTCTACGAGGACCGGGCCGCCCAGTACCTCCGGCATCTCAGCATCGAGGGGGCCAAGGAGCGCTACGGCCAGCCCATTCCCGCCGCCGTGCTCGAACGGCTGGACTACGAGCTGGGCGTGATCGGCTCCATGGGCTTCTCCGCCTACTTCCTGGTGGTATGGGACCTGATCCGCTTCGCCCGCTCCCACGGCATCCGGGTGGGGCCGGGCCGCGGCTCGGCTGCCGGGTGCTGCGTGGCCTACTGCCTGCAGATCGTCGACCTCGACCCGATCAAGTACGACCTCCTCTTCGAGCGGTTCCTCAACCCGGGCCGCACCCAGATGCCCGACATCGACATGGACTTCGACGAGCGGTACCGCGGCGACATGATCCGCTACGCCTCCGAGCGCTACGGCGCCGACCACGTGGCCCAGATCGTCACCTTCTCGACCATCAAGGCCCGGGCCGCGGTGCGGGACGGGGCCCGGGTGCTGGGCTATCCCTACATCGTGGGCGACAAGATCGCCAAGGCCATGCCTCCCTTGCTCATGGGCCGGGACACCCCCCTGGCCGCCTGTCTGGACAAGACGGAAGGCTACGAGGACGGCTACGCCGCCGCCGGTGAGCTGCGGGCCATGTACGAGACCGATGCCGAGGCCAAGCGGGTCATCGACGTGGCCAAGGGGCTCGAGGGCCTCCGGCGCCAGGACGGGATCCACGCCGCCGCCGTGGTCATCACCGACGAGCCGCTGACCGAGTACGTGCCCATCCAGCGCAAGCCGGACGGGAGCTCCGATCCCACCGACGCCCCGGTGGTCACCCAGTACGAGATGCACGGGGTGGAGGACCTGGGCCTGTTGAAGATGGACTTCCTCGGTCTGCGCAACCTCTCGGTCATCGAACGGGCCCTCGACCTGATCCAGACCTCGACCGGCGATCGACCGGACATCGACGCCATACACCTCGACGACGACACCACCTTCGCCATGCTCCGCAAGGGCGACTCCATGGGGGTCTTCCAGCTCGAGGGCGGCCCCATGCGCTCGCTCATGCGCTCGCTCGCCCCCACCAGCTTCGACGACGTGGCCGCGCTGGTGGCCCTGTACCGACCGGGCCCGATGGCGGCCAACATGCACAAGGACTACGCCGATCGGAAGAACGGTCGGAAGCCGGTCACCTACGTGCACCCCGACCTGGAGGAGCTCCTGGCCGACACCCAGGGGCTCATGATCTACCAGGAGTCGGTCATGCGGGTGGCCCAGAAGTTCGCCGGCTACTCGCTGGCCGAGGCGGACAACCTCCGCAAGGCCTGCGGGAAGAAGATCCGCGCCGTCATGGCCATCGAGCGGGAGAAATTCGTGGCCGGGTGCGAGAGCCAGGGCTACGGGGCGGCCATCGGCACGACGCTGTTCGACATCATCGAGCCGTTCGCCGACTATGCCTTCAACAAGTCGCATTCCTACGGCTATGGCCTGATTGCCTATCAGACGGCATGGCTGAAGGCCCACCACCCGGTGGAGTACCTGGCCGCCCTGCTCACGTCGGTGAAGGACAACAAGGACAAGACGGCCGTGTACCTGGCCGAGTGCCGGGCGCTGGGCATCCAGGTCCTGGTGCCCAGCGTCAACCGCTCGCTCTCCGATTTCGCCGCCGACTTCACCGGCGACGAGACCGGCACCGGACACGAGTCCGACCATGCCAACGGGAACAGGGCCAACGGCAACGGATCGGACGGGTCGGGCCAGAATCCGGGGGCGATCACCTTCGGGTTGGCCGCGGTGCGGAACGTGGGCGAGGGACTGGTCGGGCATATCGTGGCCGAGCGGGAGAAGAACGGGCCTTTCGTCGACTTCTACGATTTCTGCCAGCGGGTCGACCCCCAGGTCTTGAACAAGCGAACCATCGAATCGCTGATCAAGGCGGGCGGGTTCGACTGCCTCGGCCACCCGCGCCGCGGGTTGTGCCTGGCCTTCGAGGAGATCGTCGACCGCACGCTGGAGCGCCGCCGGGAGCACGAAGCCGGGGTGATGTCCCTGTTCGCCTCCCTCGAGCCCGAGGCGGACGGCCAGACCATCGGGTTCGGCGACACCCGGATCCCCATCCCCGACACCGAGTTCGACAAGAGCCAGCGGTTGGCCTTCGAAAAGGAGATGCTGGGCCTCTATATCAGCGACCACCCACTGATGGGGTTGGAGGGGTCGCTGGGGCGCCTCACCGACTGCACGCTGGCCGAGTTGCGGGACATCGACGCCGACGGACTGGGGCTGGGCGGCGGGGCCGGGGGCTTCAACAACGAGGGGCAGATCCGCCTGGCTGGGGGCGTGATCACCGATTTGTCCCGCCGCTACACAAAAAAAGGCGATCTGATGGCCACCTTCGTCTTGGAGGATCTCCAGGCCTCCATCGACGTCTTCGTCTTCCCCAAGACCATGGCCGAATACGGCGCCCTGCTCGACGACGACGCCATCGTGGTGCTGAAGGGCCGGGTGGACATGCGTGACGACCGGGTGAAGCTGGTGTGCATGGAGATCCAGCGTCCGGACCTGGCCACCGACGTACGCT
>DATMMO010000120.1:0-16606 GCA_035569695.1 Acidimicrobiales bacterium
GCAGCCGGGTCGCCTTGCGTTTGGAGGACAGTTGGGCCAGCGCGTCGTCGTCGTAGGAGGAGGCGATGATCAGGTCGGCCTGGGGCCCGGCGGCGATGCGCTCGGATACCTCGGGGGTCACCCGGCCGCCGATGGCCACCACTCCCCCGAAGGCCGAGATGGGATCGCAGTCGAGCGCCCGCTGGTATGCCGTGGGCAGATCGCCGGCGACGGCCACGCCGCAGGGATTGGCGTGCTTGATGATGGCCACGGCGACGTCGTCATGGGAGGCCAGCTCGTGGACCAGGCGCCAGGCCGCATCGGCATCGAAGACGTTCAGGTAGGACAGTTCCTTGCCCCCGTGCTGGACCACCTCGTCCCACCAGGTGGCCTGGCCGTGGACCCGGTACCGGGCGCCGTGCTGGTGCGGGTTCTCGCCGTAGCGCATGGACCCGGCCCGCTCCAAGGTGAGGTGAATGGTGGGGGGCAGGATGACCTCGCTGGACGGCTCGGCCTCGTCCCCCGCCGTCTCACCCGACTGGTCGAACCAGGCCACGATGGCGGCGTCGTAGGCGGCGGTGTGGGCGAACGCGGCCCGGGCCAGCTGCCTTCGGGTCCCGTCGGACAAGGAGCCCCGGGAGCGGAGCTCATCGAGGACGGCGCCGTAGGCGCCGGGGTCGACCACGATCCCGACGTGGGCGTGGTTCTTGGCCGCGGCCCGGACCATGGTGGGGCCGCCGACATCGATCAGCTCGATCGAGGGGTCCGACGAGAACGGATAGAGGTTGCACACGACCAGATCGATGAGCCCGATGCCCCGGCGCTCCACGTCGGCCATGTGCTCGGGCTTGGACCGGTCGGCCAGGATCCCCCCGTGGATGGTGGGATGGAGAGTCTTGACCCTGCCGCCCAGCATCTCCGGCGCCCCGGTCAGGTCGGCCACCTCGACGTGCTCGATACCGGCTCGGCCCAGCGCCTCCGAGGTCCCCCCGCTGGAGACCAGGTCCCAGCCCAGTTCGGACAGGCCACGGGCCAGGTCCTCCACGCCGGTCTTGTCGTATACGGACAGCAATGCCCTCATCGATCCACCTCCGGACCTGATCCTCGTGCATGGGCCGGGGTGGCCGCCAGCCCGTCCACGAAACGACGGATGGTGTCGGGATAGATGGTCCGCTCCACCTCCTTGATCCGCTCGTGCAGGGTGTCCACCGTGTCCCCGGGCAACACGGGCACGGCCTGTTGGGCCAGGATGGGCCCGGCGTCCATCTCCAAGGTGGCCAGGTGCACGGTGGTGCCGGTCTCGGCCACCCCGGCGGCCAGGGCCTCTTCCACCGCGTGCCAACCGGGGAAGGCGGGCAGCAAGGCGGGATGGGTGTTGAGGACGCGCCCTGGATAGGCGGTGTGGATGGGGTCGGCCAGGACTGTCCCGAATCCGGCCATCACCACGACGTCCACCCCGTGCCGTTGCAGCACTTCGGTGATCCCGCTGGTGTAGGCGACGCGATCGAATCGAGGACCGAAGCCGCCGAAGTCCTTCCGGTCCACCAGCTCGGTGCTGATCTTGTGGTCGGTGGCCACGTCCAGCGCCCGGCAGGGCCGGTCGGCCACCACCAGTTGGACGGGCAGATCGGTGCCCAGAATTGCCTCCAGGATGGTGCCGCTCCCCGAGGCCAGTACCCCGATACCGAGGGCTTTTTGAGGGTCGCAGCGATCCACGGGGGCACGCTACCAGCGCCATGACCGGTCTCATCCGATCCGAACCCACCAGGCCACCGACGGGCCGGCGACGGGCCACCGACGGGCCGGCGGGGGTGGCTGGCAGCCAGCCGCGCTTGTACAGGGGGCCGGGCGCGTGCTTGCATCGGCGCGGTGCGACGGGCGTTTCCTCTACTGCTGGCCGCAGCCGTCGTAGGGTCTGTGGCCTTCCCGGCCGGGGCTGGGGCCGCCGACCCATCGCTCGCCTCGTTGATGACGACGCAGGTCCCCGCCGGGTTCGTCCCCACGGCCACCGGGAACGGCCAGTCGGACCAGCCCACCTCCACCGAACCTCGGTCACAGACCGGTCAGGTGCCCATCACCCCCGAGCTCTACCTGCGCGATCCGGCCAAGACCGGCGTCGGTGCCACCTTGCCCACCCTGTGGCGGTTGTGGTGGGACCCGGCGTCACAACAGGCGCTGACCGTATCGCTGGCCCAGTACTCCGACCCCTCGATGGCGGCCAAGGCCGTCTCCCAGCTGAACTCGACGCTCACCGGGGCCATGGGGAACAGCGGCCTCACCCTCACCTCCGTCTTCGTCCCTCAGGGCCTTCCCGGGGCCCATGGGTACAACCTGGCCGCCGCCACCTCGGCCACTCCGACCAAAGCACCGTTCACGGTGAGCGCCGTTCTGTTCCGCACCGGGTCTGTCGAGTACCTGGACACCGTCCTGGCTGCGGGCACCGAGCCGGCCACCGGCGCCGTGAGCTCCTTTGCCCTGACCCAGTACCACAGCACGATCGCCAGGCCCCTGGTCCATCCCCCCGCCGTCATCCGTCACACCGCCACCTGGCCCTGGATCGCCGGCGGCGCGGCAGTGGTGATCCTGGTCCTGGTGGCCTTCGTGGCCCGCCGACGAGCCGTGGTGCGACGCCGCCGGCGCCATCGCCACTCGCCGCAGCGCCGGCCTCGGGGGACGCCCCGGGGCACGCCCGGGCCTTCCCATGAGCCACTGACCAACCGGTAGGCCGCTTCGGCCGGTCGACCCGGGTCCGGCCCGGGGCCGGCCTTCGGCCGGTGATCGGGGCTGGCCCTCCTCTGGTGGGTCGCCCGGGCTCGAACTCAGGGCTGGAGGGAGCGAAGCAGGCTCTCGTCGAAGTCCTCCAGGGAGGCCAGGGTGGCGTCGCAGAACCCCCACCGGGGCGACGAGAACGCGGCGGGCTCGGGCACGGCCACCACCCGCATGCGGGCCGCCTTGGCCGAGATCGCCCCGTTGAAGGAGTCCTCGACGGCCAAGCAGGTGACCGGGTCCATGCCCAGTTTCGCCGCCGTGGACAGATAGGGGCCGGGGTGGGGCTTGCCCAAGAGCTCCCACTCCGCCGAGTGCCATACCGACACCTGCGATTCGATATCCAGCCGGGCCAGGGCGGCCTCGATGACCACGGCGTACGAACCCGAGCACACGGCCACCTCCAGGCCCAGGCGTCGGCACAGGCTCAGCGCCTCGACCGCGCCGGGCATGGGCGATCCCTCGGACGCGATGAGCCCGGCCACGTTGGCGGTGATGTCCCGCTCCACCGCCACCGGGGTGGAGCCCGTCCAGGGAAAGCGGTCCCACCAGTACCGGACGGCGTCGTCGATGCGGAGGCCCATCGTCTGGCGCACATCGGACTCGGTCAGCTGCAGCCCGAGCCGGCCGAAGATCTCGATCTCCGCCCGCCGCCAGAACGGCTCGGAGTCGATGAGCAGGCCGTCCAGATCGAAGATGACCGCGCCGATGGGGCGAGCGGCGTAGGCCGAGGCCGAAGCAACCTCGGCGATCAGTCGAGCTTCCGAACGATGTCGACCATGGCCTCGCCCGCTTCGGTCGGGTTCTGGGCCACCGTGACCCCGGCGGCGGACAGCGCGTCCATCTTCGCTTGGGCTGTGCCCTTGGACCCCGAGATGATGGCCCCGGCGTGGCCCATCTTCCGGCCCGGGGGCGCGGTCACGCCGGCCACGTAGGAGACCACCGGCTTGGTCACCGAGGACGCGATGAACTCGGCCGCCTCCTCCTCGGCTGACCCGCCGATCTCGCCGATCATCATGACGGCGCGGGTGTCGGGGTCGGCCTCGAACGCCTTCAGGCAGTCGATGAAGCTGGTGCCCGGCACCGGGTCGCCCCCGATGCCCACGCAGGTGGTCTGGCCCACACCCTGCTGGGAGAGCTCATGGAGGGCCTGGTAGGTCAGGGTGCCCGAGCGGCTGACGATGCCCACGGGACCACCGGCCATGGCGATGTCACCCGACGTGATGCCGATGTTGCACTTCCCGGGGGAGATGATGCCCGGGCAGTTGGGCCCGAGCAGGCGGGTATCGGGGTACTCGCGCCGAAGCCGGTTGAAGGCCAGGGCCTCGTCCTGGGCCGGGATCCCCTCGGTGATGCACACCACGAAGGGAATGCCGGCCGCGGCCGCCTCGATGATGGCGTCGGCCGCGAACTTGGGCGGCACCGAGATGAACGAGGCGGTGGCGCCGGTGGCGGCCACGGCCTCGGCCACCGTGGCATAGACCGGGATCCCCTCGATCTCCGAGCCGCCCCGATTGGGGTTGGTGCCGGCCACGATCTTGGTCCCGTAGTCCCGGTTGCGGAGCCCGTGGTAGAGACCCTGGCTGGTGGGGCTGATGCCCTGGACCACCACGGTGGTGTTCTCATCGACGAAGATGCTCATGACTTTCCTCCTGCGAGAGCGACGGCGCGCCGGGCGGCGTCGATCATGGTCGGCTCGGCGACCAGTCGGTCCGAGAGATGGTCGGCCAGGATCTGCCGTCCGGCGACGGCGTTGGTGCCGTCCAGGCGCAGCACGATGGGCGACGAGATGTCGACGCGCTTGAGCGCTTCGAGGACCCCGTTGGCCACCTCGTCGACCCGGGTGATGCCACCGAAGATGTTGACGAAGATCGATCGGACGGCCGGGTCCGAGTTGATGACCTCGAGGGCGGCCGCCATGACGTCGGCGTTGGCTCCTCCCCCGATGTCAAGGAAGTTGGCGGCGGTACCGCCACATTGGTTGACCACATCCAGCGTGCTCATGGCCAGGCCCGCTCCGTTGGCGATGATCCCGACCGAGCCGTCCAGCCCGATGTAGTTGAGGCCGCGGGCCTTGGCCCTGGCCTCGCGCTCGTCCTCGACGTCGCTGCCGGCGAACTCTTCCCACTCCGGGTGCCGGAAGGCGGCATTGTCATCGAGGGTCACCTTGGCATCGAGGGCGTGGACGCGGCCCTCGGGGGTGAGGATGAGCGGGTTGATCTCGGCCAGGTCGCAGTCGCCCTCGACGTAGCACCGGTACAGCTTGACCAGGAGCTCGGCCGCCTGGGCCCTGGCCTCCTCGTCCAGGTTGGCCTCGTCGACCCAGGCCCGGGCCTGCTCCTCGGACAGCCCGTCTACCGGGTCGATATGGATCATGGCGATGGCATCCGGGTTGCTCACAGCAACCTCTTCGATCTCGACGCCGCCCTCGGCCGAGAGCATGCCCAGGTGGAGCTTGGCCCCACGGTCCAGCGTGAAGCTGGCGTAGTACTCCTTGGCGATGTCGGAGGCGTGCTCGATCCACAGCCGCCCGACCACGTGGCCCTTGATGTCCAAGCCCAGGATGTTCCCGGCGTGGGTGCGCACCTCGTCGGCATCGTTGGCCAGCTTCACCCCGCCGGCCTTGCCCCGGCCCCCCACCTTGACCTGTGCCTTCACCACCACGGGGTAGCCGGCCTGATCAGCCTGTTCGACGGCCTCGTCGACGGTGTCGGCCACTCCGCCCTTGGATATAGGAATGCCGAACCGGGCGAAGTACTGCTTGCCCTGGTACTCGAAGAGATCCACCGGATCCGTTCCTCTCTGTTTGCTCTAGCGCTCTGTTCGCCCTAGCTGCTCTGTTGGCTGTATCGGTTCTATTGGCTGTATCGGTTGATGTTGGCTGTATCTATTGATGTTGCTCGGTCTCCGTGCGTTTCTGTGTCTGCCCGTATGTTTGTGTGTGTATATGTGGGGGTTGGTGCCGAGGGTGGCACCCGTCTCAGTCGCCCTCGCGTTCGTCGAGGGTCTCCTCCAGCCACTTCCCGATGGCGGGAAGGGGGGCGCCCGGCGTGAACACCTCGGCCACCCCTTGGTCCTTCAACAGCGGGATGTCCCCTTCGGGAATGATCCCACCCACGAGAACCAGGACGTCGTCGCGGTCCTGCTCCCGCAGTCCGGCGATGACCCGGGGCACCAAGGTGAGGTGGGCGCCCGAGAGCAGCGACAGCCCGACGGCGTCGGCATCCTCTTGGATCACGGCGCGCACCACCTGCTCTGGGGTCTGGTGCAGTCCGGTATAAATCACCTCGAAGCCCGCGTCACGAAGGGCTCGGGCTATGACCTTGGCGCCGCGGTCGTGCCCGTCGAGACCGGGCTTGGCCACGACCACTCGGTATGGTCGTTTCACGGAGGCAGATACTAAGCGCTGACTGAGTATGCGGCGCCAAACGAGGCGTCGCCTGCCTGGTCACAAGGGTGCGGGGGTCGTGCCGTCAGACGAATTGGGCGTGGTACGTTCGGGTGAAGGCCTGCGAGGTCGACTACCCATTACCGGAGGGCGCCGTGGCCACGCCGGCCGAAGCTGTGGAACCACCCGACGACAGCACGCCTCACCGGGACGACACCTCGTCTCGCGCTGTCGTCATGGGCATGGTGCGCATGGCCCGCCCGCGTCAGTGGATCAAGAACCTGTTGGTCTTCGTGGCTCCCGGTGCCGCTGGGGTCCTGACCCACGGAGACGCCTTCCTCAAGGCCCTGGGCGCCTTCGGGATCTTCTGTATCGCCGCCTCGGGCACGTACTTCCTCAACGACACCATCGACGCCGACCGGGATCGCCTCCATCCCACCAAGCGGTACCGACCGGTGGCCTCGGGAGTGGTCGCCCCCCGGCTGGCCATCGGGGTGGGCTCGGTGCTCCTGGTGCTGTCGTTCGGCCTGGCCTGGTGGCTGGCCGGGTACCGGTTGGCCCTGGTCGTGGGGTTGTACGTGGTGATCACCACCGTCTACAGCCTCTGGCTCAAGCACGAGCCGATCATCGACCTGGCTGCGGTCAGCTCGGGTTTCGTGTTGCGCGCCATCGCCGGTGGCATCGCCACCGGGGTCGTGCTCTCGGACTGGTTCCTCATCGTGGCCAGCTTCGGTTCCCTGCTCATCGTGACCGGGAAGCGGTCGGGGGAGCAGAAGCTGCTGGGAGCGAACCAGGCTCAGATCCGCCAGACCCTGGGGCGCTACGACCCGTCCTTTCTGCAAACGGTCCGGACCCTGTCGGCGGCGGTGACCGTGACCGCCTACTGCCTCTGGGCCTTCGACCGGGCCGTGGCCATCCACCCCGGGCACCATCCGATCTGGTTCCAGCTGTCGATCGTGCCCTTTGTGCTGGGACTGCTCCATGTGGTCCGTCAGCTCGATGCCGGGAAGGGCTCGACCCCCGAGGACATGGCCCTGGGCGACCGCCGGTTGCAGATCTACGGAATCACCTGGGTGGCCTTGATCGTGGTGGGGGTCTATGCCTAGCAAGGCCGGACGGCCAGGCACCTCGGGGGCCGGCGCCGTGCGCTCCGAGCTGACCGGGTGGGGTCGCACGCCGGCCACGGCGGCTGACGTCGTCCATGCCGTCCATCCCGACATCGTCGACGACGTGGTCAGCGGGGCCATCGCCGGCGGCGATCGGCCCGACCGCGGGCTCATTGCCCGGGGCCTGGGGCGCAGCTACGGGGACGCGGCCCAGAACGCGGGCGGGACCGTGGTCGACGCCACCTGGCTCGATGCAGTCCATCACGTCGACCTCGAGGCCGGGCTGATCACCGTCGGGGCCGGGGTGAGCCTGGAGACCCTCATGGAGCGGTTCGTCCCCCTGGGCTGGTTCGTCCCGGTGACGCCGGGAACCCGCCTGGTCACCGTGGGCGGCGCCATCGCCGCCGACATCCACGGCAAGAACCATCACCGTGACGGCAGCTTCTGCAGCCACGTGACGGCCATGACCCTGGTCACCCCCACCGGGACCTGGGACATCTCCGCGGCATCGCATCCCGATCTGTTCTGGGCCACCGCCGGGGGAATGGGGCTCACCGGAGTGGTCACCCGGGCCACGCTGCAGATGATCCCGGTGGAATCGAGCTACATGCTGGTCGACACCGAACGGGCCTCGGATCTCGATGACGCCATGGCCCGCATGGTCTCGGGGGACGACGGGTACCGCTACTCGGTGACCTGGATCGACTGCCAGTCCACGGGCCGAAACCTGGGTCGCTCGGTGCTCACCCGCGGTGATCATGCCCGCCTCGACGAGCTCCCTGACGCCCTGCGGCGCTCACCCGACAAGGCCCGCCGTTTCGTGCCCAAGACGCTGGTCAACGTGCCCATTACCCCGCCCAGCGGCCTCTTGAACCCGCTGACCGTGGGTGCCTTCAACGAGTTCTGGTTCCGCAAGGCGCCCAAGTTCCAAGTGGGCAAGGCCCATCACATGACCGGGTTCTTTCACCCCCTGGACGGCGTGGGCTCGTGGAACCGGCTGTACGGGAAGCGGGGCTTCCTCCAGTACCAGTTCGTGGTGGCCGACCGCCACGCGGAGACGGTGCGGCGGATCATCGAGCAGCTGACCGAGCTGAAGCTGGCCTCGTTCCTCGCCGTGTTGAAGCGGTTCGGCCCCGGGGACCCCGGTCCCCTCTCCTTCCCCAAGCCGGGGTGGACGCTGGCCCTCGACCTCCCGGTCGGATACGACCAGCTCGACCGCCTGCTCGACGGCTTCGACGAGCAGGTCGCCGAGGCCGGCGGTCGGGTCTACCTGGCCAAGGATTCGCGCTTGGCCCCGGTCATGTTCGAGCGCATGTACCCCGAGCTCGATGCGTGGCGGGCGGTGCGCGACCGGGTCGACCCCGAGGGCGTCCTGCAGTCGGACCTGGGCCGTCGCCTGGGGCTGACCGGGGACTCGACTGGGACCTCGGATCCAGCCCGGTCCACGACGGCCGCGGCACCGGCGCCGTCGGCCAACACCGGGGTGGCGGCGGCCACCAAGTCGCCAGCCGGCACCAAGTCGCCAGCCGGCACCAAGTCGCCAGCCAGGACGGCGGCAAAGAAGTCCCCGGCGAAGAAATCGACGGCCAAGGGGGCCTCGGCCAAGAAAGCGACGGCCAAACGGGCCTCTGGCGCCGCGCCGGCCACGCCGGGCGCATCGAACAGCGCAACGCCGGTTGCCGGTCAGCCCGCACCCACCGAAGGCGCCTCAGGGGCCAAGACAGGAACAGGACGGACGGATTCATGATCGACGCCACGGGACGACCGCAGTCGCTGCTGGTGCTGGGAGGGTCATCGCAGATTGCCCAGTCCATCGTCAGGCAGCTGGTCCCCGGCCGCTGCCGGACGGTGGTCCTGGCCGGGCGGAAGTCTCCCCGCCTCACCGAAGCCACCGCCGTCGCCCGGGCCGCCGGGGCCGACACGGTGGAAGAAGTCGACTTCGACGTGACCGACGTGAGCGGCCACAGCCGCTTCGCCGCCGATGTCTTCGATCGCTTCGGCGACTTCGATGTCGTCGTCGTGGCCGCCGGGGTGCTCGGCGACCAGGAGATCGACGAAAAGGATCCGGCCTCGGCCGCGGCGGTGATCACCACCAACTTCACCGGGGTGGCCGCGGCCATGCTGGCCGTCTCGAACCAGCTCCGTGCCCAGGGCCACGGCCGCATGGTCGTGCTCTCCTCGGTGGCCGGCGAGCGGGCCCGGCGGGCCAACTTCATCTACGGCTCGTCGAAGGCCGGGCTGGACGCCTTCGCCCAGGGACTGGGTGATGCCCTGGTCGGGAGCGGGGTCCGGGTCATGATCGTTCGTCCCGGCTTCGTGGTCGGACGGATGACCGAGGGCATGCGGGCCCAGCCCTTCTCCACCACCCCCGACGCGGTGGCCACCGCCGTTGTCCACGGGATCGAAGCCGGCGCCTCCGAGGTCTATGCCCCCGCCGTCCTCCGGTGGGTGTTCATGGGCATGCGCCACCTCCCCCGCCCGGTGTGGCGGCGCCTGCCCAGCTGAACCCAAGCTGCGCCGGAGCGACCGGCAGCCGCCGGTGCGACCAGCCGTTGCCATCAGCGCCGGCAGAGTCAGGCGGCTCGCACAGTCCAGGCGGCTCGCACAGTCCAGGCGGCGCGCAGATTCACGCCGGCAGAGTGATCAGGGGACCCGGGCCGACATGGTGATGAAGTCGCGAGCGCTGGCCGAGAAGTACCGGGACGGGGAGTTCACCTCGTCGCTGGTCAATCGGGTGCCGTTGGTGCCCGAGGCGGGCTGGCCCACCGGGGGGGCGAAGCTGAAGAAATTGACCCACGAGGTGTTGATGTCCATCTCCATGGCCCTGACCGCACCGGCGTGCTGGAGGACGTTGGCCAGGTCGACGATCGACAGTCCCGAGCCGCCCACGTAGACGAGGGCGCCGTTGGCTGTGACCCCGATCCCCGACCGCCACACCCGGAAGGCGCCACCCAGGGTGTTGCCCCACCGGGTGTTGTCCGTCTGGTTGAGCCCGGGAACCGGTTGCCCGTTGTCCACGATCAAATCGAGGTTCTGGCGGACGGCGACGACGTTGGGGTTCATGGTGACATCGCGGCCCCACACCCCCACCGTCGGGGTGCCGTTACGGTAGATGACCAGCGAGGCGGACCCGTTGACCAGCGGGATGGCCGTGTGCCCGTCGGCGTAGTAGCCGCCCTGGGCGTCCTGCATCAGAAAGCCGGAGTTGAACGCGGCCACCAAGGACGTCGCCGCCGAGGCCGGTATGGGGGAATTGTTGACGTAAGGCCCCCCGGAGCCTGGGATGGACTCGCCCTCGTACAGCGAGGCCTTGAGTAGCGTGGTGTCCATCCAGGCCACCCCGGTCACCTCGCTGGTGTAGGTGGAGTCGGGGCGGACGTAGGCGGCGTACATGGAGGGGATGCCGCCCACCGTGCGCCCGATCGGATGCCACTGACCCTCACCGGCGATCGGCGGCGTGGCCAGAGGAACCATGGCCGTCGGTGGCGTCAGGTGGGGCGGCCCGACCGTCGGGGCGGGAATGGCCGACTTGGTCGGCGCCGGGATGGCCCCCGATTTGGGCTTGCCCCCCTTGGGCGGCTGGTGGTGGGAGTACCAGAAGTTCTCCACCGCGGTCACGATGCCGCCGCCCCCGTTCTCGCGCATCCACTCGGCGAACCGGGTACTCACCGGTCCGTTGGCCGGGTTGGTCATGAACGACCCGAGCGAGACCCAGATCGGGGTCATCAACAACAAGACGAGCAAGAGGGCGCTGAGCTTGGGGTGGCGGCCGATGATCGTCCGGCGGCGGCGGACCATCTCCTTGTGCCGTTGCCGGCGAATGCGACGGCGTTGCTTGGCCGTGCGAGCACCACCGGGTCGATGCCGGGGACCCGAACCCGAACCAGCGGACGCGGACGGGCGCTCGGGCGGGCCGCCAGGACGGCGGGGACGGGGCCGATCGTCGACTTCCATCTGACCCAAGCTCGGCTCCATCTGACGCCCGCTCGGCTCCATCTCTTGGCCCCCGGCCCGGCGCTGTCCGTTGCCGCTGCCGCTGCCGTTTCCTCGGGATGCGCCGTTTCCTCGCGATGCGCCGTTTCCTCGGGATGCGCCGTTTCCTCGGGATGCACCACCAGTGGGCGGACCGCCGGGAGGCGGACCTCCTGGGGGACCACCGGGACGGCTGGGTCGGGGCGCGGACCCTCCCTCGCGCGTCACCATGGCGGCATCCCGCGACGGACGTCGCTCGCTGTCATCGTGATCGATCGGGTTGGCGGCGCCAACACATCCTCCACTGGCTCGGCCCGAGGTCGGCCCGATTGAGGTGCGAAACCGGCGGAGAGGCCTTTTTCCCTGGTCCGTCCGCCGAGCTAGTCATAAAAATCTTCATCCCTAGTCTCGCATGCCCGAGGTCCTATCCGTGGGCACCCCGGGCACCGAGATGGTCGATTCCCTGGTCAGGCGCGCTTCAGGGGAGCCATCCGCAGCAACAACTGCTTCCGCCCGACCCCGGCGAATTGCACCGTGGCCTCGGCATTCTCGCCCGAGCCACTGGTGGCCAGGACCGTTCCCTCCCCCCATCGGCCGTGCACCACCACCTCGCCGGCCTCCAGCCCGAGGGCTTCGGCCCCAGTGGTGACCGGATCGGGTCGCTTGACCCCACTGCCGTAGCGGTCCCCGGGGGTGGCGATCCCAGTCCCGAACCGGCTGAGCCCCGGCGTCCCCGCCGGCCGATCGTTCTCCCACGCGTCCCGGCCCGGCGCCGAGCGACGACCACCGAAGCCGGTGGCCGAGGCGCCGACCTCCCGCACCAGTTCGGCAGGCATCTCGGTGAGAAATCGGCTCGGTACGTTGCTACCCGTCTTGCCCCACAGCATCCGACTCCAGGCATGGGAGACGAACAGGTACTTCTCGGCCCGGGTGATGCCGACGTAGCAGAGCCTCCGCTCCTCTTCGAGCTCGACCGGGTCGCCCAGAGCCCGAAAATGGGGAAAGATACCGTCCTCCATCCCGACCAGGAACACGGCGGGAAACTCCAGCCCCTTGGCGATGTGCAGCGTCATGAGCGACACCCGGCTGGGATCGCCGTCGATCTCGTCGGAGTCGGCCACCAGCGCCGCCGCCTCCAGGAATTCCGGGAGCGACCGGTACTCGGCGGCCACGCCGGCGAGCTCGTCGATGTTCTCCACCCGGCCCAGGGCCTCGATGCTGCCCTCGGCCAAGAGCTCGCTGCGATAGCCGGTGCGCTCGGCGATGGCCGAGGTCAGCTCGCCGGGGCCCAGGGGTCCGTCGGCATCGTGGTCGCCACCCGCGTCGGCGTCGGCGGGACGGGCCGACTGCTGGCCGTTGGAGTCGGGGCCGTCGAGCTGATCGTCCCACTCGCCCTCCTCGGGGAAGGCGTCGAAGGCCTCGTCCACCCCGGGCTCCGGCCTCGTCATCCGGTCCCGGAGCTCATCGAGCAGCGAGGCCAGGTCCGAGAGGGCCTTCACCGCCTTGCCGGTGATCCCGGCCTGGTCGGCCCGGCCCACGGCGTCGCCGAACGACACCCCATTGAGCTGCGCCCACCCGGCCAGGCGGGCTACCGATGTCTCGCCCACACCCCGCTTGGGCACGTTGACGATGCGCCGCCAGCTCACCTCGTCGTCCGGATTGACCAGGACCCGTAGGTAGGCCAGGACGTCCTTCACCTCGCGCCGGTCGTAGAACCGGGTACCGCCCACCACCTTGTAGGGCACCTCGTGACGGACCATCGCCTCTTCCAGAGCACGGCTCTGCGCGTTGGTCCGGTAGAAGACGGCGACGTCGCCCCACCGGACGCCCTGCTCCCGATGGAGCCGGTCGATCTCGCTCGAGACCCACGCCGCTTCGTCGTGTTCGTCCTCGGCCCGGTAGCGGGCGATCCGCTCCCCCTCGCCGGCATCGGTCCACAACGTCTTGGGCTTCCGGGAGACGTTGTTGGCGATCACCGCGTTGGCGGCATCGAGGATGTTCTGGGTCGACCGGAAATTCTGCTCGAGGGTCACCGTGGTGGCATCGGGAAACGCCTCCTCGAACTCCAAGATGTTGGTGATGTCGGCGCCGCGGAACCGGTAGACGGACTGATCGCTGTCTCCCACCACGACGATGTTGCGGTGCTCGCCGGCCAGCAGGACGGCCAGGGCGTTCTGGACCGCGTTCGTGTCCTGGAACTCGTCGATCAGGATATGGGTGAAGCGCTCCCGGTAGAGCTCGAGGACGTCGGGGTGCTCGCGGAACAGCCGAACGGCGTTGAGCAACAGGTCGTCGAAGTCCATGGCGTTGGCCGCTACCAAACGCCGTTGGTACTCGTCGTAGACGTCGGCGATCCGGCGGTCGAAGATGGTCACCGCCGCGGCCCGATACTCGGTGGGGCCCTGCTGGTTCGACTTGGCCTGGCTGATCTGGCCCAGGATGCTGCGCGGCGGCAGCTTCTTGGTGTCGATATCCATCTCGCGACAGATGATCTCCACCAGTCGCCGCGAATCGGCGTCATCGTAGATGGTGAAGGAGCCTTTGTAGCCGAGGCGGTCGCCGTGGGCCCGCAGGATGCGGACGCAGGCCGAGTGGAAGGTGGACACCCACATGCGCCGGCCCCGCGGGCCGACCAGCGAGGCCACCCGCTGGCGCATCTCGTCGGCCGCCTTGTTGGTGAAGGTGATAGCCAGGATCTGCCAGGGCGCCGCGTCGCCCATGGCGATCAGATGGGCGATCCTCCGGGTCAGGACCCGGGTCTTCCCCGATCCGGCGCCGGCCACGATCAGTAGCGGGCTGCCCCGGTGGGTCACCGCGTCCCGTTGGGGCCCCGTCAGCCCCTCAAGCAGCTCGTGCGCGGCCACCTGGCGAACGCCTCCGCCGCTGACCTCGTCGCCTCTGACCTCGCCGCCGCCCGCCGACCGCGTGCTGCCATCCACGGCCGTCACTCCCATTCGATGGTGCCGGGCGGCTTGGACGTGATGTCCAATGCCACCCGGTTGACGCCCTCGACCTCGTTGATGATCCTCGAGGACAGGCGCTCGAGCAGGTCGTAGGGCAACCGGGCCCAGTCGGCCGTCATGGCGTCGTCACTGGTGACGGCGCGAATCACGATGGGGTAGGCGTAGGTGCGACCGTCGCCCATCACCCCCACCGTGCGGACGGCGGGAAGGACGGCGAAGCTCTGCCACAGCTCGCGATAGAGACCGGCCCGCCGGATCTCCTCGGTCACGATGGCGTCGGCGGCCCGCAGGATGTCGGCCCGCTCCGGGGTGACCTCGCCCACGATGCGCACGGCCAGGCCGGGGCCGGGGAAGGGCTGGCGCCACACGATGTCATGGGGAAGGCCCAGCTCCTCGCCCACCGCCCGCACCTCGTCTTTGAACAACAGCCGTAGCGGCTCGACCAGGTCGAAGGCCAGATCGTCGGGGAGCCCGCCCACATTGTGGTGCGACTTGATCTTGGCCGCGTCGGCCGAGCCCGACTCGATGACGTCGGGGTACAGCGTGCCCTGGACCAGGAACCCGGCCGCCTCCCCGCCGGTGCCGTCGTCGTCGCTGACCAGTTCCCGAGCCACCTCTTCGAACACCCTGATGAACAGCTCGCCGATGGCCTTGCGCTTGATCTCGGGATCGGTGACGCCGGCCAGGGCCGAGAAGAAGCGGTCGGCCGCTTTCACGTGGACCAGGTCGACATGGAACTGCCGACGGAACGTCTCTTCGACCTGTTCGCTCTCGCCCGACCGCATGAGGCCGGTGTCGACGAACACGCAGGTCAACTGGTCCCCAATGGCCTTGTGCACCAGGGCGGCGGCCACGGCCGAGTCCACGCCGCCCGACAACGCGCACAGCACCCGAGCCTTGCCCACCTGGGCCTGCACCGCAGCCACCTGGGCCTCGATGATCGAGGTATGGGTCCACGAAGGCGGGCACCCGCACACGTCGTAGAGGAACCGCTCCAGGAGATCGGTGCCCCGCTCGGTGTGGACGACCTCGGGATGGAACTGCACGCCGTAGATGCGACGATCGGGGTCGTGGAGTGCAGCCACCGGAGCGTCGGCGCTGTGGGCGGTGGGGATGAACCCCTCGGGGACCACCGCGATCCCGTCGCCGTGGCTCATCCACACCTCGGCGGCGCTGGGCCAGTCGACGAACAGGGGCGAGCGCTCGGTCAGAGTCATGGTTGTGCGCCCGTACTCGCCCCGGCCGGTGCGAGCCACCTCGCCCCCCAGTTGCTGGGTCAGGAGCTGGGCGCCGTAACAGATGCCCAGGATAGGAACGCCCGACTCATAGATGGCCGGATCGATGGCCGGCGCCGGCGTCTCGTTCACCGATTTCGGGCCGCCCGAGAGGATGATCCCCTGGGGCCGGTGGGCCAGCAGCTCGGCGGCCGTGGCCGTATGGGGCACGATCTCGGAGTAGACGTGAGCCTCGCGGACCCGGCGGGCGATCAGTTGCGCGTACTGGGCCCCGAAGTCGACGACCAGGACCGGCCCGTCCGCCGGGCCACCGTCGACCCCCGGACCGGTCGCGGTCAATGGCCCATGCCGACGCCCTGCGAGCGCTGCAGGTCCTTGCCCTCGGTCTGGAGCGACGGGGCCACCATGACCTCGGCCTTTTGGAATTCCTTGACCGATTGGTAGCCGCACGTGGCCATGGCCGTGCGCAGCGCCCCGAACAGGTTCATGCGACCGTCGTTCTCGTGGGCCGGGCCCAGCAGGATCTCCTGGAGCGTCCCGCGCGTGGTGGTCTTCACCCGAGCCCCGCGGGGAAGGGTGGGGTGGAAAGTGGCCATGCCCCAGTGGAAGCCCCGGGCCGGGGCTTCGACCGCCGACGACAGGGGGGAGCCCAACATGACGGCGTCGGCCCCGCAGGCGATGGCCTTGGCGATGTCACCGCCCTTGGACATGCCTCCGTCGGCGATCACGTGGCAGTAGACACCGGTCTCGTCCAGGTGGCGCATCCGGGCCCCGGCCACGTCGGCGATGGCGGTGGCCTGGGGGACGCCGATACCCAGGACGCCTCGGGTGGTGCAGGCATTGCCCGGCCCCACTCCGACCAGGACCCCGACTGCTCCGGTGCGCATCAGGTGGAGGCCGGCCTGGTACGAGGCACAGCCGCCGACGATGATAGGGATCTCGAATTCGCGGATGAACCGCTTGAGGTTGAGCGGCTCGGCCGTCTTGGACACGTGCTCGGCCGACACCACCGTGCCCTGGATGACCAGAAGGTCCAACTCCGCGGCCAACAGGGCGGGCGCGAACGACTCCGTCTTTTGAGGCGTGACCGAGGCGGCCGTGGTGATCCCCGCCGCCTTCATCTCCCTGATCCGCTGGGTGACCAGGTCCATCTGCACCGGCTCGGCGTACATCTGCTGCATGCGGGCCGTGGCCTTC
>DATMMO010000121.1:0-6923 GCA_035569695.1 Acidimicrobiales bacterium
CTCGGATCTCCCAGATCCCCTGGTCCGGCCCCTCCCCTTTCTCGATGGCATCTTCAACGAAGCCGCTGAGGCCATCCCAGACCGGCTGCACCATGCCGCCAGCGCGCTGCTCGAAATGCGTATCCACGGCATCGAGAAGCATTCCCCAGACGTCGTTCTGATGCTGGTCCCAGGCGCCGTTGCCCACCCGTACCGGGGGCGAGTTGCGGTAGCCGGTCAGGTGGTCGAGCGTCTTTTCGGTCAGGTCCTTCTCACCCCCGATGCCATACATGATCTGCAGAGCGAACCTGCTCCCAAGCTGGTCGCCGCCGCTCACCGCCTCGAGGACGAAGGCGAAGTAGTCCATCGCCTCCCAGTCAAAGCCCAGGCGGTAGAGGGCCCGCAGCATGAAGCCGGTGTCCCTGATCCAGGTGAAGCGATAGTCCCAGTTGCGCGCCCCACCCGGCGTCTCGGGGAGCGACGTTGTCGACGCGGCCATGATGGCTCCCGTCGGTGCATAGCTGAGGCCCTTCAGGGTCAGCGCACTGCGCTCCAGGTAATGCCGCCACGGATGGTCCGGGAAGGTGCCGGTCCCGAGCCAGTTTCTCCAATAGGTGACGGTGCAGTCGAGGGCAGTCTTCGCCTCTTCATTGCTCTGCGTCGCCGTATCGTTCCAGGAGAGAGCGACAAAGGCCGATTGGCCCTCCTCCAGCGTTGTCCGGCCATAACAGCGCGCCCCGACCAGACCGATCCGGAGGCTGCTCGAAAGGGTGAGGCGCCCATCGCCCTGACGTGCGGCCACGCTGACTTCGTGGTCGGCATCGCCGACGTAGCTCCAGTCGCCCGGTGTGGTCCCGTAGTCGAACAGGGGGACACAGTCGACGACAACCTCCACCCTGCCGGCAATGCAGGTGGCCGTGCGCAGAAGGGTGCCGGTCGGCGACTCGTCGCCTGCCGCCCGCCGGTATTCGGGGCGCCGGGCCTCGTCGCCTGTCGGCTGGACGACGAGGAAGTCGTGCACCAGCAGCCACCCGGTCGGAGTGTGCCAGGTCGTCTCGAGGACCATGGTGCCGGGAATGTACCGGCGTTGGTGCGGGACCTGCGTGTTGGACGGCCCGAAGCGGAACGCACCAGCGGAGCGGTCGAGTATGGCGCCGAAGACGCTGGGCGAGTCGGGTCGGGGCAGGCACAGCCATTCGACCGATCCGTCGGGGGCAATCAGGCACGAGTTTTCGCAATCGGAGAGAAAGCCGTAGTCGGCGATCGGGGGAAACGAACTCATACTGAACTCCTCGGGTCTGGGTGCGCCCAGCGCACGACGTCCGGAAATCAGTTCGAGTGGCCTACAGCACCGGCTCGAGCTGAGGCTTGTGCCCCACCGAGGAGCACTCATAACCGTCTCAAGACGAGGTTAGGGATGGATACCCCCCGCGGCATCACCCTGAGAGGGTGAGATCCTTAGGCCGGGGCCGCCCTACTTCAGGATGTTGACCGCCCTGGCAATGACCAGGCCGAGGATGACCAGTGACCCCGATGCCTCGATGGCCATGAGCAGCTTGGCCCATCGGGCCAGGGGCATGACATCGGTCGGACTGAAGGCGGTGGCGTTGGTGAAGCCGAGGTAGAGGTAGTCGAAGAATTGCGGGCGCCACCCCGGCCCGGCCACGTTCGGGTTGAGCTGTTCAGGGAAGGCCATGTCGGGGAACTGGCGGGGGGCGAGGAGCCGCTCCTCGGGACCACCGCCATCGAGCTCCCAGAAGATGAACGAGAAGCTGATGATGATGTAGACCCATACCAGAGAGCCGACCCGCAGGAGCTGGGTGGGCGAGGACGTGTAGGGGCCGGCGCGGATGATGTCGCTGACCAGGTGCACAGCGACCACGACGGCCCCGGCCACCAGCACGATGACCAATGCCACCGAAAGCACCCGGATCGAGGCCTGCCGGCGATCGATCCGGCCCGGGTCGGAGGCGATGAGGGCCACGAGCAAGACGCCCTCGAGCGCTGGCGCCAGCCACGAAGACACGAACGTGAAACCACTGGGGAGGAGGAAGGGCAGACCCATGGCCGCGATCAGGGTGACGGCCATGGGCCAACGCCGCTCGCCCTCGACTCTTTCGGCGCCCACTTCGACGGATGGGACTCTCTTCACGCGTACGGCTCTCTTGGCTTCTCGTGGCGTATCGGCGAAGGCACTCCCCCACCCCACAGTCACAGTAACGCCTAGTGATGACCTCACCCTGGTGGAGTGATTTCGCGGCCGTGTTCCAGTCGAGGTGGCAACGGTTCGGGCAGATCGCGACCCCCGCCGGCCTACGCTGGGGCCTATCCGATCCCTGCGACCCTGGGCGCCGGGGTCCAGAAAAGGAGCCGACTATGGAAATAAAAGAACTCGGCCATCTGGTGCTCTATGTCCACAATGTCGAGCGGTCAGCGGCCTTTTACCGTGACGTTCTCGGGTGGCGCGAAATTCTGTCCGCACCCGACGACGGGCCGGCGAAGATGGCTGCATTCTCTGCTCCCTCCGGGCGGACCCACCACGAGCTGTTGCTCATCGAGGTCGGCGACCAGGCGCTGCCCATTCCGGCCGGGCGGCGCGTCGGCCTGTACCACTTCGGCCTCAAGGTGGGCGACAGCGACGACGAGCTACGCGACGCCCTCGAGACAATCAAAGCCAACGGCGTCGAGATGGTGGGGGCCAGCGACCACACCGTCACCCACAGCCTCTACATCCTCGATCCTGACGGCAACGAGATCGAGCTCTATGTCGACGTGCCGGGGATCGACTGGCAAGCCGACCCGACCCTGGTGGCTGCCCCGATCCGGCCGCTCAACCTCTGAGCCCAATCGCCTGAGCGGGGGCCGGCCCCATGCGCCGGTATGGCCCGGTCCGCCGCTATGGCCCGGTCCGCCGACATGGCCCGGTGCACCGCTATGACAGGGAGGGTTTGGGCCCTGGCTCAGTCCCCTCCTGGCCGGCGACGTCGGCGGCGTCCTCCTCACCATGGGCCGCCTCGGGCCCGCTGTAGGCCCGGACCACCAGGGCCGACCGCCCGAGCACGAACACGCCCCCGACGGCAAGGAACCCCCCCAGGGCCAGCGTAAAGAGGGCCAGAGCATCATGGCGGACGTGCTCGTTGAAGCCGAGCACCCCGAGCAACACGGCAACGGTGGGCTCGACCGAGTCGATGATGGGCAGCGAGCTCTCGAGCGATCCCGCCTGGTACGCGCTCTGGGAGAAGAGAAATCCAACGATCCCGATCCCGATCAGGGCGTAGGTCTGCCAGCTGGTCACGGCCACCGACACGCCCTGGCTGACCAGATACGTGAACGTCTTGGTCAACAGAGCCAAGAGGGCGAAGCAGATGGCGGCGGCGGCGGCGAGCAACGAGGCGCGATAGCGGGCGAACGCACCGGCGAGAATCACCGAGGCAACGATGGCCCCGGCACAGGGGACGCCCAGGAGCACCCATGTCCCGTTGCCCGGATTGGGGGTACCGCCGGTCGGTCGGGCCGTGGCCAGGAACAGGGTCACGCCGGCGACGACGGCGGCCGCCGCGGCCCATTCGCTCCATTCCGGTTGGCGATGCTCGCTCTCGACGGCGAAGGGGAGGGCGAAGACCAGCTCCATGGCGATCAGGGGCTCGACGAAGGCCACGTTTCCCAGGAACAAGGCCAGGGCCTGGACGACGTAGGCGGCGACCATGCAGACCACGCCGGCCAACCAGATCGGCCGGTGGAAGAGATCCACGAGCAGCCGGAAACGAAGCGAGGTGGCAGACGGCTCGGCCCGAGCGGCGCGTTGCTGGAGCACGGCCGAAGCGGCGAACGCAGCGGCGGCGCCGAGGGCGAGCAACGCCGACGCCGGTAGGTTCACCGTTATCGAGCCGGGTAGGTTCATCGTTGCCCCGCCGGTAGGTTCATCGTTGCCCCGTGTGGGCGCCGCCACAAGCACCGGCCGCACCGAGCCGGCCCACGACGGCGACGGCAGCACTGCCCGCGGCCCGGCCCCGGAGGCGGGCGCCGGCGGCGGTAGCCGCCGGTGAGGGCATCATGGCGTTGTACTGGGAGGATTGGGACCGGCGCATGGTGTCGTTAGCCGACCATACCGGAGTCACATCGGTCCACTGGGACTCTTCGGTGGGCGGGCCGACTCTGAGGTTCTGCGGGAGGGCTGACCCTGCGATCGATGACCGGGAGTTCAGCGTGGTCGACGCTGCGAACTGCTTGCCCGATAAATCGAAACGTGTTCTACTGATCGGTCGATGACGTTCAATCTGGCTGACCTGTTCGAGAACGCCGTCGACGCCTTCGGTGATCGTGAATACCTGGTGGTCGAGGGCCAACGACGGACCTATGCCGACATGGAGGAACGGGCCAACTGCTTGGCCCACCACCTGGCGAAAAGCGGTATCGGCCCCGGCGATCACGTGGGCATCTACTCCCTCAACAGCGTCGAGTGGGTGGAGACGGCCTGGGCCGTCTTCAAGCTGCGGGCGGTGTGGATCAACATCAACTTCCGCTACGTGGAAGACGAGCTGCGGTACCTGTTCACCAACGCCGACCTCAAGGCCCTGGTCCACCAGCGTTCTTTCAGCCCCCAAGTGACCAGTGTGCTCGCCGATCTGCCCGACCTGGCCCACATCATCACCGTCGAGGACGGCAGCGACGCCCCGCTGCCCACCGCCAACGCCGTCGCCTACGAGGATGCGCTGGCCTCGGGTGGGCCGGAACGGGACTTCGGACCGCGGTCGAGCGACGACCACTACATCCTGTACACGGGCGGGACGACGGGAATGCCCAAGGGCGTGGTGTGGCGGCACGAGGACGTGTTCTACGCGTTGGGCGGTGGCATCGACCCCATGACCAATACCCGGATCGAGCGTCCCGAGCAGTTGGTGGAGAAGGGAGTGGCGGCCGGCCACTCGATGACGTCGCTGCCCATCGCCCCGCTCATGCACGGGGCCAGCCAGTGGGCGGTCATGGGTCAGAGCTTCCACGGCAACCGGGTCGTCCTAGTGGCCAGGTTCACCCCGCAGGAGGTGTGGCGGCTGGTCGGCGCCGAGAAGGTCAATTCGATCATGATCACCGGCGATGCCATGGGCAAGCCGCTGGTCGAGGCGCTCGACGAACCTGGCGCCTCCTACGACCTCTCTTCGCTGTACGCCGTGGTGTCCACCGCCGCGTTGTTCTCGGCCCCGGTGAAGGACGAGTTCTTCGCCCACCTGCCCAACATCGTGATGACCGACGCCATCGGCTCCTCGGAAACGGGCAGCAACGGCATGGTCATGTTGGACAAGGACCACACGGCCATGAAGAGCGGGCCGACGGTCAGGGCCATTGGGGAGACCGTCGTGCTGGACGAGAAGCTCGACCTGGTGAAGCCGGGCTCGGGGGTGACGGGCAAGATCGCCCGCACCGGCGACATCCCCCTCGGGTACTACAACGACCCGGTGAAGACGGACGAGGTGTTCATCACCGTCGCGGGCACCCGTTACGTGATGCCGGGCGACTTCGCCACGGTGGAGGCGGACGGGACCATCACGCTGTTGGGACGGGGCTCGGTGAGCATCAACTCGGGCGGGGAGAAGATCTACCCCGAGGAGGTCGAGTCGGCCGTCCGCTCCCATCCCGAGGTGTTCGACGCCATCGTGGTCGGGGCGCCCGATGACCGATGGGGCCAGCGGGTGGCGGCGATCATCCAGCCCCGGGCCGACCGTCATCCGAGCCTGGAGGACATCCAGCTGCACTGTCGGAACGCCATCGCCGGCTACAAGGTGCCCCGCCAGCTCCACGTGGTCGAGACCATCGTGCGCTCCCCCAGCGGCAAGCCCGACTACCGCTGGGCCAACGCCATCGTGGCCGAGGCGCCCGAGGAGAGCGACAGCGGCGGGGCCCGGACGGCGGCCGAAGCCGGCTGAGGGCTGCCGCCCGGAGCGGCATATCCGACCGATCCGGTCAGGTCCCAAAACGACGACAAGGGTGACGCTCAGCACGTAGACGGCAATCCAGCGCTGCCGGCCATTCGCCCAACGAATTGAGGTGGGTTGTGACCCCGAGTGGACCGGTGGAGGTCAGCTTGGACCCTTGAGTTGTCCGGATTGGAGGGCCCAGCCAGGGGGTAACGACGTCGGCGTGCCCTGGATGGCCGACGATGTCACGCCGGTCAATGTGGTGGCACCGAGCGCCGCCCCATCCAGAAAGGTCCCGTCAAGCACAGCGCTGGAAAGGTTGGCCCCGGACAGGTCCACTCCGGTGAGGTCGGATCCCGAGAGGTTGACGCCGACGAGATTGGCCCCGGTCAGATCCACACCGGCAAAGCTGAGGCCGTGGAGGTCGTCCCACGCCAGCTGAGCGGTGGGTCCGACCAGGTGGCCGCCGCGGAGGGCGAAGCCACTGGGCAGGCTGGGCGTGCCGGTGAGTCCGGACGAGTTCACGCCGGTCAAGGTGGCCTGGGAGAGATCGGCGGTCGCCAGGTTGTCGTTGTTCAGGGCTGCTCCGGTGAGGTTGGCCCCGGTCAGGTCCACTCCGGTGAGGTTGAGGCCGGCGATGCTGGCCCAGGCCAGATTCATGCCGGGGCCGATCAGGAAGCCACCGCCGCACACCCAACCGGCACCGAGGGTCGGACATCCCTGGATTCCCTGGGCCACAGCCCCGGTCAACGTGGCGCCGACGAGGTCGGCCCCAGTCAGGGTGGCGCCCTGGAGCCCGACGGCAGTGAGGTTGGCCCCCGACAGGTCCACGCCGGTGAGGTCGGACCCCGAGAGGTTGACGCCGACGAGATCGGCGCCGGTGAGATCCACACCGGTGAAGCTCAGGCCGTGGAGGTCGTCCCACGCCAGCTGGGCGGTGGGTCCGACCAGGTGGCCGCCGCGGAGGGCGAAGCCACTGGGCAGGCTGGGCGTGCCGGTGAGTCCGGACGAGTTCACGCCGGTCAAGGTGGC
>DATMMO010000122.1:0-5094 GCA_035569695.1 Acidimicrobiales bacterium
GCTTGCGATCGTCGAACTCCTGCGAGCTGTGGCCGCGTTTCTGGTAGCACCAATCTTCGTGTACTTCGTCTCGATCGGCCCCGGCGGCGTCGATGCGGGCACGGCCACCGCGCTCTGGGTCGGGCTTGGGCTCGCGGTCGCCGGTGCTGTCATCGGCATCGCCATCTACGCGCTCAGCGGGGCGCGTCCGCAGGCGGCCGATCTCGATCGCTTCTTGGCCGGTTCGGACTCCGCGTGGTACTCGCCGCCGCTGCTGGCGAGGTTGAGGTCTGGCCTGATCGTGACTACCCCGGTGAGCGAGGAAGCCGACCGACGTGACATCCCTGACATGACTCGAGCGATCGATCCCGATGTTCCCGTGCCTGTTGGCCCCGTGCTGTTCGCCTATGACGGCTCCGAGCTCGCGGCCCTCGCGATCGACCAGGCCGGGAGGCAGCTCGCGACCGGGCGGGACGCGCTGGTCGTCTGCGTATGGCAGCCGTCCGATGTCGGCTTTGCGCCAGTCAACAATCGCCACTTCGACGCCGCCGCAGCTACGGAAGTGCATCGGGCGGCCGATGAGACCGCCGCATACGGAGCATCGCTGGCAGAGAAGGCAGGCTTCCGGGCACAGAGGATGGCGGTCGAGGCCGAGCCCACATGGAAAGGGATCGTCCAGACTGCCAAAGACAGCCATGCGAGCTTGATCGTCATTGGCTCCCACCGCCACAGTGGTCTGATGGGGCACCTGGCCGGCAGCGTGGCCGCGGCAGTAGTCGCACATGCAGGATCCCCTATCTTGGTCGTACGTCCGCGACCTTGAACAGGCGGGGGAGCCCCGCGGGTGAGCGGGCCCCGGGTTTCGCCGCTGAATTGGTGAGCCGACGCGTTGCAGAGCCAGTAACTCGGAGTGTTATGCCCCAGCTTGCCCAGGCTGAGTGCCCCCTCGAACCGAACCTTGATCTCGAACGAACCGGCGCTGATGTGGTGCTGAAGGGTGTCATCCGAGAATCGGTCACTGGCTGCGCGGAAAATGACCTCACGAGTATGTCCTCGAAATAGCGAAAATGGCCTGTCGCTGTGACTCAAAGAAGCATGGGCGCGCCTCGATAGACCCCTGAACTTCGATTGGCGCCGTGTCAAGCACCGCAGTGGCGGCACCCGTGGAGGGGCTAAGGCAGCCTTCCGGTGGTATTCGTGGATAAGGCCACCAAGGCGGTCGCGGCGCACGATCGACCCAGTGGCCTCTGCGATGGTGAGTGGTGGTCCGCCCTCGGGAATTCGCAGGTCTAGGCCGCGGTGGGGTCGCTCCTGGTTGTAATGGTTGACGTAGGTCTTCAACACTGACTCGAGATGACGTTCGCTGAGGATAAAGATCCGGTCGAGGCACTCGGTGCGGACCGTCCGGACGAAGCGCTCGGCATAGGCATTCGCCCTGGGGGCTCGCCACGGGGTGCGAATGATCTCCACACCCTCCGCTTTGAACACTTCGTCGAACGGCTCACCGAATCGATGGTCTCGGTCGTGGACGAGGAAACGCAACGGTGTCGACCGGGACTCTCTCTCCTCGGACAGGTTGCGGGCGATCTGGGTACACCACTTCACGTTGGTCGCACCGTCAGTGACCCCGCCTATCAGGACTCTTCGGCTGTGGAGTTCGATGAAGAACAGCACATGGAGGGTTTTCAGTCGCACCGTCTCGACGGTGAAGAGGTCACAAGCAATGATCGATGCGGCCTGGGTCCGCATGAACTTGCTCCAGGTGTCACGTTTGGGACCAGGCCGTCGCTTCGGGGCAATGACCCGGCGGATGCTGGATGCCGAGATCTCGATGCCCAGCTTGAGCAGCTCACCTTGGATGCGCTGGTAGCCCCACAAGGGATTCTCCTTGGACAGGCGCCACACCAGCAGCTGGGTCTGTTGGGACACCGCCCGCTTCGGATTCACCCGATGGGGCTGGGTCCATTTCCGCCGGATGAGCTCTCGATGCCAACGTCGCAGCGTGTCCGGGGTCACCAGCGACGAGGTCCGCTCCCACACTGGTCGTAATCGCTGCACCACCGCTAGGACTATGCGTTCTTCAGGCTTCGCCTGTGGACGGTTCACCTGACGGCGGAGGATGTCCAATTCTTGTCGGAGAACGAGTAGCTCGATGTTCTTCGACCTACTGGTTCGACAGCAAAGGAGAAGGAGGCGGAAGAGTTGCCGGCTGAGCAATGCGACGACGCAAATGACCATTGCCTAAGTTTGGCCATGGCGGGGGACTTATTCATCAAAAGAGGAGGCAGGTCGCTCACCATGGCAAATGGACCGACACTGTCATGACACCCTTCACGGATGCCCGATGAGCACCTGAACGGCCAGCTCTTCGACAGCCTCCTCGAGGCTCAGGTCTTCACCGAGGACTGGCGGATCGACTACAACAAGAGAACTGCCCCCACAGTGCACACGGCTGGCTCACGCCGGTCGAGTTCGTTGAGGGCTGGCTTCACCGACAACAGTTGAGGGCTGGCTTCACCGACAACAGCAGCCACAACTCGCATAGCGAGTCGATCAGCTATCGGGGTCCGGTCACCTCCCTGGTGCTTTCTCGGATCTTCGCATAGAGTTTTCTCGATTCTCGACGTCATTGTCGACCCCGACTTCGGAGAATGACGTTGGCCGAATTGGGGGGTAGGCATGCGCAAAACAGTTGGTGGGATGGCCGGAATTCTGATGGCGACGGCGATTCTCGCCTCCGCCCCGCTTACCGGGCCTGCCGGTGCGGCCGGATCCGGCGGTGGACAGAAATTCATGGGTGCCCCCCTGACCATTGCCCTCATTACTTCCAAGACCGGGTTGGCCGCTCCACTCTTCCAGGAGGCACCTCAGGGGTTCCTGGCCCGCATCGCCCTGCAGAACGCCAACGGCGGGGTGAACGGTCACAAGCTGATCCCACTCGTCATTGATGACCAGACCAACCCCTCACTCGACGCCACCGGCGTTCAGTTGGCGATCTCGCGCGGTGCAATCGGCATCGTGAACGACAGTGCGCTCTTCTACAGCGGCTATAAGTACGCCCAACAGGCCGGCGTCCCGGTCACCGGAAGCAGCCTCGACGGTCCGGAATGGGGTCAGCAGCCCAACACCAATATGTTTGCCTCTGATACCGGCAGCGTCGATCCTAAGTACCCTGCCAACACCGCCATCGGCGCGTTCCTTAAGGCTCATGGAGGAACGAATGTCGGCACCTATGGGATCAGCATCTCGCCTTCATCCATCTCTTCGGCTATCGCCACCGGGATCTCCTTCACCCACGCCGGCGGCAAAGTGGGCGTACTCGACACATCCGTCCCCTTCGGCTCGGTTGACTTCACCTCGGCCGCTTTGACTGCCAAGTCCAATAAGATCAACGCCGTCTACGCCGGGATGGGAAACAACCAGAACTTCGCTCTTGCCACCGCCTTAAAGCAGGCTGGCGTCAATCTCAAGGCTGTCGTGTTCCCCACCGGCTATGAGGCTGACGTGATCCACACACCGGCATGGCGGTCCTTGCAGGGGATGTACTTCGGTGCTCAGTTCCGACCCACCGTCCTGCCCAACGCCGGTACCCGTCAACTGGCGAGCGCCCTGCAGAAGTACCAGCACCGCTCGCCGGCGAACTTCCCCACCTACATCGTGGACGAATCGTGGGCGGGCGCCGATCTCATGATCAAAGGGCTGCAGCTGGCCGGGAACAATCCGACCCGTGGCTCGGTGGTTAAGGCGCTTCGGGGGATCAAGTCCTACAACGCCAACGGACTCCTGCCACAGTCCATCAATTTCTCGACCATCTTTGGTCACAACCTTCCCAAGCAGTGCTCGTGGTATCTGCAGGCGGGGAAGAACGGGTTCGTGCCGCTTTCCTCCACGCCGGTGTGCGGGTCCTACATCCCCGGCACGGCGACGGCTCAGCACTGAGTGCGAAAGGCCCCATGGTCTTCGACCTTGTTGAGCCAGGAACTAGTCGCGCTCAGCGCTCTACGAGTTCGCCCCAGTGGGCTGCGCATACTTTGACCATCGCTGTAAAATGCGAGGCGAGTGATGTCCGCCCATTACTCACCTGGATTCGCCATGGCTCAGGCCACCTCCGCCGCTCTCGCTTGGGGTCATGTGCGAGTAAGGGTAAGCGCCAACCAGCGCAAAGGACCGACTTCCACCCCTCGCCCCAGTGAGGGGGGTCCGGTCGTTTACGCCTCCGACCACGACCGAGATTGCCCTATCAGATGATTTTGGGAACTATGGAATCCCATGGAAGTTTGCCGGTCTACCGTAAGGAGCAGGCGTGAAACTCATACCTGAACTATCTAAAGAATTGTTCTTGCCTGAGCCGTTACCTCGGGAACTGAAGTACACCGTGATATCGGTGGATGACCATGTCGTTGAGCCCCCACACGCGTTCGAAGGCCGTCTCCCGGCACATCTCCAAGACCGTGCACCCCACGTGACCGATACGCCTCAGGGAAAGCAGATTTGGGAGTTTGAAGAGGAGCTGTTTACCCAACCGGGTATGAACGCGATCGCCGGACGCCGCCCGACGCAAAACTTTGAGCCCGTCCGCTTCGACCAGATGCGCCCAAGTTGTTACGACGTCGATGCACGCGTCCGCGACATGGACATCAATGGCATATGGGCCGCCGTCAACTTCCCGTCCATGATCGCGGGTTTTTGCGGACGAGTCTTCTTCAACGCCAAGGATCCAGAGCTCGGTCAAGCTTGCATTCGGGCCTGGAACGATTGGCTCTACGAGGAGTGGTACAGCGCACACCCGACCCGGATTATCCCCCTCGGGATTGCCTTTCTCCGTGACCCGAAGGTGGCAGTGGCGGAGATCCACCGTAACGCCCAGCGCGGGTTCACTGCCATCAGCATGCCGGAGCGTCCTCATTTGATCGGGCTCCCGACCTTGTGGGACCGGTCGCATTGGGATCCGATCATCGAGGCCTGTGTCGAGACCGACACCGTCCTGTCAATGCATGTGGGAAGCTCCGGCGGTATCGTGATTCCCGACGGGGCGCCCGGACTGCAGCTTGGCGCAACGTTGTTCGGCGGGCTGTCTCTAGGTTCGTGTGCCGAGTGGTTGTGGTCCGGCTACCC
>DATMMO010000123.1:0-4728 GCA_035569695.1 Acidimicrobiales bacterium
GCTTGCGATCGTCGAACTCCTGCGAGCTGTGGCCGCGTTTCTGGTAGCACCAATCTTCGTGTACTTCGTCTCGATCGGCCCCGGCGGCGTCGATGCGGGCACGGCCACCGCGCTCTGGGTCGGGCTTGGGCTCGCGGTCGCAGGTGCTGTCATCGGGATCGCCCTCTACGGGCTCAGCGGAGCGCGTCCGCAGGCAGCCGACCTCGATCGCTTCTTGGCCGGTTCGGACTCTGCGTGGTACTCGCCGCCGTTGCTGGCGAGGATGAGGCCTGGCCTGGTCGCCGCTGCCCCAGTGAGCGAGGAAGCCCATCGACGTGACACTCCCGACATGATTGCGGCTATCGAGACCGATGTTCCCGCGCCAGTCGGCCCCGTGCTGTTCGCCTATGACGGCTCTGAGCTCGCGGCTCTCGCAATCGACCAGGCCGGGAGGCAGCTCGCGACCGGGCGGGACGCGCTGGTCGTCTGCGTATGGCAGCCGTCCGATGTCGGCTTTGCGCCAGTCAACAATCGCCACTTCGATGCCGCCGCAGCTATGGAGGTGCATCGGGCAGCGGTTGAGACCGCCGCACACGGCGCATCGCTCGCAGAGAAGGCAGGCTTCCGGGCACAGAGGATGGCGGTCGAGGCCGAGCCCACGTGGAAAGGGATCGTCCAGACTGCCAAGGACAGTCATGCGAGCCTGATCGTGATCGGCTCCCACCGCCACAGCGGTCTGATGGGGCACCTGGCCGGCAGCGTGGCTGCGGCAGTGATCTCACACGCAGAATCCCCTGTCTTGGCCGTACGTCTGCGCCCTGAGCGGACGGGAGGTGGCGCGAACCTGGCGAAACGCCCCTGGATTCCCGATCGACCTGAGGAGGATCCGCTACGCACTGTTACCACCTAATCCTCCTGCAATCGAGATAATTGCGGTGAAACGTGGCGACAGGATTCCGTACATTTGGCACCGATCTGGCCGGTGCTGAAGCCTTCAAGGCCACGGCGTTTGGGCCAGATCTTTTCGAGGATCTCCCTAAACAGCCAGTGGAAGACCTACGATTTGCGCGTGGTCAGTACGGGGAGATTGCACTGAGGAGATCCGAAGGCTGATCGGTGCCCTGCGCAAGCCAGGGTTTGGTGGCCGACTTCATTTCGTCAGTTATTTCGCCAAGCGGGTCTGGAAGATTGGCCAGCCCACCTCGGTCCGCCACAAGCTGTCATCCGTGGTGTCGGCCGGACCGACCAGGAAGTACTCCCGGATGGGTGCTTCCACCGCCAGGGCGTGGCGAGCGACGTAGGCGCCCAGGGCGCCGAAGACCCGGTCCATGTCGGCGTAGGGGCCGGGGTGGACGATGGTGGCGAGCTCGACGGATGGGATGACCAGGGGCGTGACCCGGCCCATGAGCCGCGGGGAAGAGTCACACGGGAGAAAGATCGTGATCTGGCCGCGGCCCTCTTCGAACAGCGCATTCGAGAACACACTCCCAGGTGGGCCGGTCGTCGCGATGTCCTGGGCGGCCAGCGTGGCCTGCAACTCGCCGAGCGCTCCGTGAAACCACAGGAGGGCGTCGCCCATCGCGACCGTGTCGATAATCCCCACTGCCGGGGTGATCGGCACGTATCGATGGTGGATGGCCTGGGTAGTCGCCGGACTCTCGAGCAGGCTCTGGAGCGAGGACACCGCCTCGTTCGTGCGGGCCAAAGTGTCCTCCAGCCTGGCCAGGTGGCCGGCGATGAGGTGATTGCGGGTCTCCACGTCGCGGGCGCTCAGGACGGCGAGAATTTCCTCCAGGGGCATCTCCAGGTCCCGGAACCGGCGAATGATCTGCGCCGTGGCGATCTGATCCGGGTCGTAGCGCCGATACCCGGTCTCGGGGTCAACCTCGACCGGCTCCAAGAGCCCTATCTCGTGGTAGTGGCGCAGCGCCTTGACGCCAATGTGCGTGGCCCGGGAGAAATCACCGATCGTCAGCGTGGGGGACACCCTCTCAGTCTTAGGTCTCCCGCGAGGGGAGAGTCAACGGAAGACAAGGGCCTTGACCCTCCCACCGCGGGATCCGTGAACATGGACACAGTGACCTCTTCAAACCGAGAAAGGATCCAGCCATGTCCAGCCAGCCACTACCCACCAAGCTCCTTTCGAAGCTGCCCCCGATCCTCGCCGAGCACTTCGACGCAGTCAATGCGTTCGACACCGACCGCATCGTGGACACCTTCGCCGCCGACGCCTACGTGAACGACAATTTCCGGGAGATCTGGGGTGCGGAAGCCATCCGGCAATTCTTTGAGAAGGAGATCGTCGGTGACCATGTCACCATGGAGGTCCGAGAAGTCGTCGACAATTACGGTGACTTCATCGTCCGGGCCAGCTGGGACGGCACCTACGACAAGACCAACCTTCCTGAACCACTGATCGTGAGCAGCTACTTCTCACTCCGTGACGACAAGATCGTCAGCCTCACCGTCCTCGTCAACCAGCCGTCTCCGTATTGACCACAAGCCCACCATTCAATCGTCCAGCTTCACGGAGTTCGCTGGGCGCCGAAACCGGCCGGCCCTCATGTGTCCCTGAGGCGCTGATCAGTTCGTCACTCGGTGGTTGAGGATGCCGGCGGTCCCAACAGCGCGCAATCGTAGGGACTTGGTCACGCTTCCTCGTTGGACACCGCCGATTGGTCTGGAACCAGATGATCTGTTATCTAGCCTATCGGTGCTAGGATTGGGGACATGGATGGCGCAGCTGACAGTGCTTCCGCTGTCGATTCGGTCCAGGCCCCCACAGGGTTATCGGGGCCTGGGTTCTGAGTGAGCGAGCAAAAAACCCGGTAACAGCGAGCCTCCTCGCGACCCCCGTGCAATCCCAGCTGACCCGGTCCGGGCGGCAGGCCGCCATGCTTGCCGCGGCAGGGCGATCCAGCAAGAACATTGTGAGCGAACTGGTGGTGTCGGAGCGGACTGAGGGGAATCGCCTGCAGCGGGTCTATGTGAAGCTCGGTGTCTCCGGGCGAAACGAGCTGTCGCTCGCGCTCAGGGAAGACTGGGCAAGCTCCCGGAGCCGAATCGAGGCTCGGTAGCGGGGATCGTGGAGCGCGCCATACAGGTGGTCGATGACCTCGAGCACATCGCCGAAGCCGATCATTCGCCCCCACTCGATGGGACCGAGCGGATAGTTGACGCCATTGCGCATCGCGTGGTCGATACCCTCCTCGTCGCCCACGCCGAAATGGACGGCGTCGACCCCCTCGTTCACGAGCATGGCCACAGTTCTCATGACGACGAGGCCGGGTACGTCGGGAAGCTCGACAGCGGCCAGCCCATAGGCCTCGACCGCGGAGACGAACCGATCGGCAACGGCGGAGCCCACGTCGGGAGATGCGGCGAACGCTAGGCGCGTTGCGCCTGGACCCAGGAGGTCGTGGACGATCGTCGGTCGGCCCGTCGTCCGCGCTCGCTCGGCCGCGGTACGCCCATCGGTGCGGAAGACCTCTACCCCGGTCAACGATGGCTCGGTTCCCGGCGGGGCCGTGCGCCGTGCTGCCTCAGGTCGCGATGTCCCGGTGTAGTCGTAGAATCCTCGACCCGACTTCACCCCAAGCCAGCCGGCGTCGACCAACTCCTGCTGGAGCAGGGAGGGGCGGAATCGGGGGTCCTGGTAGAAGGCGTCGTAGACAGAACGCGTCACCGCGTGGTTGACATCGTGGCCTACGAGGTCCATCAGCGCACACGGACCCATGCGGAAGCCACCGCCCTCAGTGAGAAGGGCGTCGATCGTCGGCGCGTCGGCGACGCGCTCCTCGAGGAGCCGAAGTGCCTCGGCGTAGTAGGGGCGGGCCACTCGGTTCACGATGAACCCGGGACTGGAGCGGGCGTGCACGGCGATCTTTCCCCACGCGCTAGCGGTCGCGAAGATGTGGCGTGCAGTGTCCTCATCTGTGGCCACACCGCTGACGACCTCCACCAGTCGCATAGCCGGCGCGGGGTTGAAGAAGTGCATGCCCACCAACCGACCCGGTCGGGCCAGAGCGGCACCGACGGCGGAGATCGAGATCGATGACGTGTTCGTCGCCAGCAGCGCATCGTCGGTGACGATCCCCTCGAGCAAGCCGAAGACTTCGCGCTTGACGTCGAGGTCCTCGACGACAGCCTCGATGACGAGGGCGCAGCCGGCCAACTCGTGCAGGTCATCGGTAGTGTGCAGCCGCTCGAGAATGGCGGCTGCGGCTTCCGGCTCCATGCGGCCGCGTTCAATTCCGCGTTGCAGCGATGCTTCGACGCGTGACCGCCCGCGGGAGGCCTCACCATGGTTCGCGTCATGAAGCCATACGTCGTGGCCAGCAACTGCCGCGACCTGGGCGATCCCGGAGCCCATGGCACCCGCGCCGACGATGCCGACATGGTCTTCGGGGGTCAACCCCCAGTCCGGGCTGTTCACAAAACCTCGATGATCGTGGACTCGCCTTGGCCCACACCGACACACAACGTGGCCAGGCCGTAGCGGACACGCTCACCGGCCTGTGATCGCCGACGAAGCTCGTGAATGAGGGTTGTCAGAATGCGGGCCCCCGAGCACCCAAGCGGGTGCCCGAGCGCGATTGCGCCACCGTTGACGTTTGTCTTGGCGGGGTCGAGCCCGAGTTCCTGCATCACGGCGATGGCCTGTGCCGCGAACGCCTCGTTCACCTCGGCGAGATCGATGTCGCCGATCTCGAGTCCGGCTCGGCGCAGGGCCTTCCGAGTGGCGGGAAC
>DATMMO010000124.1:0-6573 GCA_035569695.1 Acidimicrobiales bacterium
GAAGAGATCGGCTTGCCGCCCGGTGTCCTCAATGTGGTGACAGCGGATCGAGCGGTCTCCGAGCTGTTGGTGCGTGACCCGCGAGTCGACAAGATCACCTTCACCGGTTCCACCGCGGCCGGACGACGCATCGCCTCGCTCTGCGGCGAGCGCATCGCCCGCGTCACCCTCGAGCTCGGTGGGAAGTCAGCGGCCGTGGTGCTCGACGACTACGACATCGCCACCGCGGCCAAGGCCATCACCGGGCGGGCCTGCATGATGACGGGGCAGGTGTGCTCCTCGCTGACCCGGATCGTGGTCGGGCGGGATCGCCACGACGACATGGTCGATGCGCTGAGCGAGTCCTTCGCCACCGTCCGGGTGGGCAGCGCCTTCGACCCCGAGAGCGGCATGGGGCCCCTGGCCATGGAGCGGCAGCGCGATCGGGTCGAGGGCTACATCGCCAAGGGCATCGACGAGGGCGCGACCCTGGCTTCGGGCGGCCACCGACCGGACAGCCTCAGCCGGGGTTGGTTCATCGAACCCACCGTCTTCGGCAATGTGGACAACGGCCACACCATCGCACAAGAGGAGATCTTCGGGCCGGTGCTGAGCGTGATCCCCGCCGACGACGAGCAGGACGCCGTCGACATCGCCAACGACACCATCTACGGGCTCAACAATTCGGTGTTCACCGATGATGTCGACCGCGCCTACGAGGTGGCTCGCCAGCTCCGCTCGGGTACCGTTGGCCAGAACTCGTTCCGCACCGACTTCGGCATCGCCTTCGGTGGCTTCAAGCAGTCCGGGATCGGACGCGAGGGCGGCCGGGATGGCCTCCTACCCTTCCTCGAAGCGAAGACCATCATCCTCGACGGAGAGCCGACCCAGACCCACTCGTAAGGCGGGGCACCCCTCGCCCGTCGGCCCCAGGACCGGTTCAGACCATGGGGTGGGCCAGGGGGACGACGTTGAACTGATTCCGGACCTCGTCCAGGGGTAAGTCGGTCAGGGCCAGGTGGTCGACCTGGCTGAGATCCACGTTGCATTGCGAACCGCGCTCGAGACCTTCGGCGAACAGCTCAGGAACTCCCTGGCGATCCAGCGTGGAGACCTTGGCCCGGATCGCCCCGTGGTTGAGGACCCCCGACTCATGGATCGACATGGTGACGAGGAACTCGAGCCAGTTCCGGCGGCTGTCATTGGCCGCCCACAGGAAGCCCGACCGGGCAATCTCACCGGGAGCGGTGGGTTCGTAGCCGGTGATCACGTGGTTCATGTCGTGGTTGACGTAGTGCGCCGGTAGATGAATGTCATCACCGGGCAGGGCGATGTCGTTTCGACGGTAGAACTCGACGTAGGAGTACCCGAGCGTCCCCTCGGGCAGATCGTGAAGGGCCCGCAGCCGGGTGGCCAGCTCAGGGTCGGGATCGGTCAAGCGAAGATAGTTGTCCCGGAGGGAAACCTCCGAGATCTCGGGAAGGATCCCCCCGTAGAAGCGCTCGAGGTCTTTCGATGCCTCGTCCGCTCCCTTCTCCAGCGATTCGCGAATGACCTTGAGCTCGACCTCGTTCACTCCCAAGGCGGACACGTAGGTCTCGACCCTGTTGACCTGGTTCTCGGATTGAGGATGTCGGCACAGTTCCAGAGTCATGAGAATTTCGCAGAATCGAAGTCGGGCGCCGGGTCGGGGGAGCGCGGCGGCAGCCTGGCCCGGGCCAAGGGGAGCAACCTCATTCAATCGCAGATCCGGTCGTTTCCACAGGTCTGACACGATCGATGCCAGCACGACCACTTGCTCATCGGTCGGGCCACCATCGGCGTCGATGCCCCCGACCAGTCCGGCGACAAGGGGTTCGATCTCCTCGGCTTGGAATGAGGCACCCATGAGACTTCCTCTCAAGACACCGCACGGTGCCCGTCGCCTTCGGTCCCAGTGATTCTAGAGAGACGCGGAGCACGGGCCTGGATTCAGGCCGCCTCGACCGATCTGGTCGACCGGAGCCATCGTCGGATGACGGCAGTCGGTGGTGATCCCATATACGCTGAGCCGATTGCACTCGGCCCCCTTCTGCTCACGGCCAACGGGCGACCTGCCCCGGTGAGCGAAGGCCCGAGGCCCCTTCGCCGCTCTTCAGCCACGAGGCCATGACCACCGTCGTCTCCGACGTCACGCCTGACATCGAACCTGCTCCGGTTGCCGGTGCTCCCGCCATCGGCGGATCGATGGGTCGACGACGGTTCGGTTGGACCCTGACCGTCATCGTGGCGCTGGGTCTGGCCTTCCGCGTGGGCTACGTCCTCATCTTCACCCAGCACGAGAACAACAAGATCTACGACGCGTTCTGGTACGGGGTCACCGCCAACGAGCTCAGGCTGGGGCAGTTCTTCGCCTTGCCGTTCACCGGTGGCCCCAGTGCCGCTCATCCGCCGCTCACGTCGATCCTGACCGGCTCGGTCGACTTCCTCATCGGGGTACACGCGGGGACCACATTTCAACGCCTGGTCATGGCGGTACTGGGTGGAGGGGTCGTCCTGTGTGTGGGGTTGTTGGGCCGATCCATGGCCGGTCCCTGGGTCGGGCTGGTGGCAGGCGGCCTTGCCGCACTGGCTCCGAATTTCTGGATCCCGAACGGCGTCGTCATGTCGGAGACGCCGGCCATGCTCTTCATGGCCTTGATCCTGTTGGCTGTGGTTCGCCTCATCCGATCTCCGACCGTGGTGATGGCGGCCCTGCTGGGAGCGGCCTGTGGGGCCGAGGCGCTTGTCCGAGCGGAGCTGGTGTTGTTCGTGCCCTTCCTCTTGGTACCGGCGGCACTGCTGGCCCGATCGGTGTCCCTCCGCCGCCGGTTCGGCCTGATGGCCGTGGGCATCCTGTGCTCCCTGTTCGTCATGGCCCCGTGGGTGGGACGGAACCTGGCCACCTTCACCGACCCGACGTACCTTTCCACCGGAGACGGTTACGCCCTTCTGGGCGCCAACTGCCCGCTGACCTACTCCGGGCCGCATCTGGGCTCCTGGAGCCTTCGCTGCGCCGTTTCTGCTCCGGCTCATGGCGACGAGTCAGTAGAAGCAGCAACGGCACAGCATGCCGCTGTGCAGTACGCCGAGCACCACACCGGCCGGATTCCCGTCGTGGTCCTGGCCCGAGTGGGCAGGCTCTGGGACTTCTACCAGCCCATCCAGATGGCCGACTTGGACGTGAACGAGGGTCGGCCACCGCCGGCATCCCTGGCCGGACTGGGCTTCTACTACGCCCTCCTCCCACTCGGCATCGTCGGCATCGTCATCTATCGCCGGCGACGGGTTGGCCAATGGTTCCTGCTGGTGCCGGCGGGGGTCCTGACCCTGGTGGCCGCGGTGTTCTACGGATCGGTCCGGTTCCGCACTCCCTTCGAGGTATGCCTCGTCGTCCTCGCTGCTCCGCCTCTGGTCCTGGCGGGCAGACGACTGGGCCAGCGGGTGGCCGATCGCCGATCTCGGCCCCGGGGCGTCCACGACAGGAGGCACCGAGATGCCCACGCACCCACAGCTCACGCCTCGCGCCCGCACAGAGTCAGTACCGAGAGCGGAAACGCCCTGAGTTGACCATCGAAACGAATGGGAGAGCCCCATGAGGCCCGCGTCGCGGACATTCGCCAGTGACAACTGCGCCGGCATCCACCCTCAAGTCCTGGCCGCCATCTCCGAGGCCAACATCGGCCATGCCCCCTCCTACGGGGCCGACCCGGTGACCTCCGAGGCCACCGAGCTCTTCCGGCACCACTTCGGTGAGGATGCCGAGGTCTATTTCACCTTCAACGGGACGGGCGCCAACGTGGTCGGCCTCCAATCGCTCCTTCGTCCCTTCGAGGCCGTCATCTGTGCGACGAGTGCCCACATCAACGAGGACGAGTGCGGGGCACCCGAGCGATTCCTGGGCAGCAAGCTCGCGGCTGTCCCCGCTCCCAACGGCAAGCTCACGCCGGACCTGGTGGAGGCGGCCGTCACCGGGGTGGGGGACGAGCACCGCGTCCAGCCGCGGGTGGTGTCGATCACCCAGTCCACCGAGGTCGGCACCTGCTACACCGTTGCCGAAGTAGCGGCGCTGGCCCAGCGGGTCCACCAGCTGGACATGTGGTTGCACCTCGACGGTGCCCGGCTGTCGAATGCCGCCGCCCACCTCGGGGTGGGGTTGGGGGCCTTCGGATCAGGCAGTGGTGTGGACGTCTTGTCCTACGGGGCGACCAAGAACGGCGCCATGGGTGCTGAGGCCGTCGTCTCCTTCCACCCAGACGCCCACTCGTCCCTCCGCTTCATCCGCAAGCAGTCCATGCAGCTGGCGTCGAAGATGCGATTCGTCGCCGCTCAGTTCGGAGCGCTCCTCGGAGACGGGCTGTGGCGGGACAACGCCACCCATGCCAACGAGATGGCCGGTCGGCTGGCCGCCGGGGTGGCCCCGATACCGGGAGTCACCATTGTCTACCCGGTCGAGGCCAATGGTGTCTTCGCCGTACTTCCCGATGGCGTGACTGAGGAATTGCAGCGCCACTATCCGTTCTACGTCTGGGATCCGCCTGCTGGCGTGGTGCGCTGGATGACCTCGTTCGATACAACCGAACAAGACGTCGATGAGTTCGTGGCCCTGGTCGCCCGGCTGATGGCCGACCACCAGCCGTAGCGCATCCCCTCGCCGCCCAGGCACGAGGACCGGCGGCTCTTGTACCGTGAGCACACGCCGACCGGCGGTACGAGGCAGAGGCAAGCACCGTGAGAGGGTGAGGGTTCAATGACCGGTTTTCGGGTTCGATGCCGCCGAGAGACGCCCACGACACGAGCGGGTGTGTCCGGCGTGTTCGCCATTGCCGTGACCCTGACCGTCGTGGCCGCACTGGTGCCTGCGTCGTTCAGCAGGGCAGACGCGGCGACGCCGGCGACCACGACGATGCCCGCGTGGTACCAACTGTCCCCGGCCCACAGCCCGGCTCCACGGGATTCGGCCGCCATCGCCTTCGACTCCGGCACCGGCCAACTGCTCCTCTTCGGCGGGCGCGGCGAGACCGACAACTTCGCCGACACCTGGACGTGGGACGGCATCAACTGGATCCAACTAGCACCCAGCACCAGCCCGTCGAACCGCAACTACGCGGCCATGGCCTACGACCAGTCGACCGGGCAGATGGTGCTGTTCGGGGGGTCGAGCACGACCGGCGCGCTGGGGGACACCTGGCTGTGGACCGGCACCACCTGGGTGCAGCAGAACCCGACCGCCAGTCCGCCGGCGAGGGCGTTCGCCTCGATGGCCTATGACCAGGCCACCGGGCAGCTCGTGCTCTTCGGCGGCACGGGCACGGACGGAAACCCGTTGGGCGACACGTGGACGTGGTCCGGCTCGACCTGGACGCAGCTGGCGCCGGCGGTGAGCCCGTCGGCCCGGTCGTTCGCCTCGCTGGCCTATGACCGCAGCCGCAGCAGCAGCAGTCTGATCCTGTTCGGCGGTTTGGACGGCTCGAACTATCTCGGGGACACCTGGACGTGGGACGGTTCGACCTGGGCCCAACTGGCTCCGGCCGTGAGCCCGCCCATCCGCGATTCGGCCGGGATGGCCGACGACCCGAACACGGGCCTGCTGATGCTGTTCGGGGGTTCTGACGGCGACAACCATCTGGCGGACACGTGGGCCTGGGACGGCTCGACCTGGGCCCAACTCTCGCCCTCGGTGAGCCCGCCGGCCCGGTACTCCGCCCCGCTCACCTACGACGCAGCCACCAGCCAACTGCTGTTGTTCGGCGGTGACCCCTCGACCACCGGGAAGCTGGCCGATACCTGGTTGTGGGGCATCCACGGCAGCCCGTCGCCCAGCGCGGTGGCGGGAGCCCGCCTGGCCGCCACACCCGACGGCACCGGCTACTGGATCAGCGGAGCCGACGGGTCGGTGGCGAGCTACGGGAGTGCCGTCTTCCACGGCTCACTGGTGGGTCAGCCCTTGAACAAGCCGGTGGTGGGCATGGCCGCCACTCCCGACGGCCAGGGCTACTGGTTGGTGGCCTCCGACGGGGGCGTGTTCACCTTCGGCGACGCCGGCTTCTTCGGGTCCCAAGGCGGCCAGTTCTTGAACAAGCCGGTGGTGGGCATGGCCGCCACTCCCGACGGCCAGGGCTACTGGTTGGTGGCCTCCGACGGCGGCGTGTTCACCTTCGGCGACGCCGGCTTCTTCGGGTCCACCGGGGGGTCGGCGTCGCCGGTGCCCACCGTGGGCCTGATTACCACCCCCAATGGGAACGGGTACGGCATCGTCGACGCCAACGGGGCCATGACCCGTTTTGGCCAGTGACCGCACCCTCGTCCCTCTACTGACCTCGAGCCCAGGGCAACCGTCATTGTTCAGCCAGGATGGCGGCCAGCTCGGCCAACTGGTCGCGCACGATCGGTCCCGTGGTCTCCACCACGGCGCTCCTGATCAGCCCGGTGAACCGATAGGGCGCCTGGTAGCCCGGACCGACCGCCGGCCCCCACTCGTAGCCACAGGTGAGGCCGACCCCGACGCCGTTGAAGCCCGACGGCGTGAACCGGGACACCGTGCCTTGGGCCACCGTCTCGCCGTCGCAGGCCAGC
>DATMMO010000125.1:0-6002 GCA_035569695.1 Acidimicrobiales bacterium
GGAGAACGTGGTGGCGGCATGCCGACGGTGCAACACTAGAAAAGAAGACCGCCTGCCCCATGAGGCGGGCATGGCCCTCCGGCGCACCCCGATCGCCCCGCATCACCGCGTCCAGCTACTGGCCCTGTGCGGCGGGGCCAGCGAGGACTGGCGAACGTACCTGGAGACTGGCGCACCCGAGACCGAGCCCCTGACCGCGTAGGCCCGCGGGTCGGATTCCCGACCACGGGGATGGCCGCGGGGTCGGCTTGCCGACCATGGGGATGGCACAGTGTCGGCTTGCCGACCACGGGAGATGGCACAGTGTCGGGGTGGGACGCAGCTGGAGGATCGAGGAGCGAGTCGGGACCGCCGCCCTGCTCCATGACTCCTGGCCCACGACGGTCGCTGACCCCGACACGCGGGCCATCGGCATCTGTCGGGTGTCGGCACCGGCAATCGTCTTGGGGTCGACCCAACCGCTGTCGGTCATCGACGCCGAACGCGCCGAACAGTCCGGCCTGGCCGTGGCCCGGCGCCGGTCAGGCGGGGGAGCGGTACTGGTGACCCCCGACGACCCCGTCTGGATCGACGCCTGGGTGCCCCGCGGCGACCCCCTGTGGCTGGACGACGTGGCCCGGGCTTTCGACTGGCTCGGGGACGCCTGGGGCCGGACCCTCGCCAACCTGGGCATCGCCGGAGCCACCGTCCATCGGGGCGGTCTGGCCGCGTGCACCTCGTGGTCGTCCCTGGTCTGTTTCGGTGGTGTGGGTACCGGCGAGGTCCTCGACCCTGACGGTCGGAAGATGGTGGGGATCTCCCAGCGCCGCACCCGACACGGGGCCTGGTTCCACAGCGCGTGCCTTCGTCACTGGGATCCCGACCCGTTGCTGGATGTCCTGGTGCTCGAGGCCGACCAGCGCCTGGCTGCCCACGCCGAACTGGCGGCCGCGGCGATCGGCCTCGACGACCGGGTGCCGGGCGACCCGAGCTCCTCGGACATCGGGACCCAGCGCGTGGTGAGGGAATTCACCAACACCGTTCCGCTCGAAGACTGATCTCCCCGGGGGTGGCTCCCCCTCGACGTGCCTCACCGCCCGGCCGCCTCGCTCGCCGCGTGGCGCCTTTGGCCGCGAATCCCGTGTTTCGGAGTGGTTGGCGCGCGCATCCGGTGGGCCGAAGGGAACCCAAAGTGGTTGACGAATGAGGGTATGGGGCGTAGAGTGGCGCAAAGTGGTGCGAAGGGGAGGACCTCGGAACCGAGGTCTCGGGCACTGCGAGGAGCGTTGTGGGAGCAATCGCCAGTGGCACGGTTTTTCGGCAGGTACGAGCACTCGCTCGACGGGAAGGGAAGGGTCATCCTTCCCGCCAAATTCCGCGGCTCGTTCGAGCACGGCGGGTACCTGACCCAGATGCAGGACGGCTGTCTGTCGTTGTGGACGCCCGACGAGTTCGAGCTGCAGATGACCTCGATGCTGGAGCGGTCGGCAACGGGGCGGAGCGACCGCAACCTGGCCCGATTGTGGGCTTCGACCTCGTTCGAGGTCGAAGTGGACCGACAGGGAAGAATGCCCATCCCTCTGCACCTTCGACAGTTCGCCGCCCTCGAGGGCGACGTGTTGGTCCACGGCGCCATCGATCGGGTGGAACTCTGGAATCCGGAGAACTGGGAACAGAAGGTTCAGCCCGAAGAGGCGCGGCTGACCGAGGGGACCGACGATTGAGCACCGTCGTGATCCTTCCCATGGAGTGCGACCTCGACCCGGGAACCAATGCCGATGACGACCATCACGACCTCAAGGAGATCCACACCACCCACACCGTCCACATCGCCGACGCTGAAAACCAGCCGACGCCCTATGAAGCAGCACAGCAGCTCGTGGCCCGACATGACGTGCACATCGCCCGCGTCTGGCCCATGCGCAGCCCCTCGACCGCACCGCTGGAAGACTCCTCCTCCGCCAACTTCCAGGCCGGTCGCACGGGAATCTCACCCGCAGGCATCATGCCGGTCGGGGGGCTGCGGATGACCCAGGCGTTCGCACACGAGCCGGTGATGGCCCATGAGGTCGTCGACCTCTTCGCCCCGGTGCCACCGGGGCTCGTTGTCGATGCCACGCTGGGCGGGGCCGGCCACGCCGTCGCCCTGCTCGAGGCCTATCCCGAGATGGAGCTGCTCGGGATCGATCGCGACCCTGGCGCCGTCGAATCGGCGAAGGCGGCATTGGCCTCGTACCAGGGACGGGCCACCGTTCTCCGGGCCCGCTTCGACGGCATCGGCCCCATCGTGTTTGAGCACCTGGGCGCGGTGGCCGGGGACCCCCGGGCCCAGGTGTCCGGTGTGCTCTTCGATCTCGGGGTGAGCTCTCCGCAGCTCGATACCACCGACCGCGGCTTTTCCTACCGCCGGGACGCGCCCCTGGACATGCGTATGGACCCGTCCTCCGGCCGCACGGCGGCCGACATCGTGAATGACAGCTCCGAGGACACGCTCGTCGACCTGTTCACCCAGAACGGCGAGGGCCGCTTTGCCCGACGGATCGCACGGGCCCTCATCGCCGCCCGGCCCATCATGACGACGGGCCAGCTGGCCGACCTGGTCCGGACGGCCATTCCCGCCGCCACCCGACGGACCGGCGGCCACCCCGCCCGCCGCGTGTTCCAGGCCATACGGATCGCCGTGAACGAGGAGCTCGACCAGCTCGATCGAGCGCTGGGCGATGCCCTCCGCCTGTTGAAGCCGGGGGGACGGTGCGTGGTCATCTCCTACCATTCCGGCGAAGATCGCCTGGTCAAGGCGGCATTCACCCAGGCCGCCACGGGCGGGTGCACGTGCCCTCCCGGCCTCCCCTGCGTGTGTGGCGCCGTCGTGGACTATCGGCTGGTCCATCGAGGATCCCGCCGTCCCTCGCCGGCCGAGGTCGAGCGGAACAGCCGGTCCGAGGCGGCCCGCCTGCGGGTCATCGAGCGGATCGATCATGCCCAAGCAGAGCGACTGGGCCCGCGCCTGTCCCGGCGCGCTGACCACGGCGAGGTGGCCTGATGGCGCCCGATTCCTCGTCGGCCGCCGCCCGTGGCGCCGCCCTCATCGAGCCCCGCCGGGGGAGCGCGGCACCCGACTCGCGCTCGGCTCCCCGTCGCCCACCGCTTCGCATACTGGGCCCGGCCACCCGGTCGAAGGTTCGCCGCGGCAACCGGATGCTGGTGCTGCTCTCGGCCCTCTTGGTCATCGGGAGCCTGATGGCCGTGGTCGTGGCCGACGACGTCGTCGCCCAGGACCAGGTCAGGCTGTCGACGGCCCAGCGACAGGTGACCACCCTGACCAATACCCATCGTGAGCTGCAAGTCCAAGTGTCCGTGCAACAGGCTCCGCAAGCGGTGGTGAAGACAGCGGAAGGACAGTTGGGCATGGTCCCGGCCGGCCAGATCACCGACCTGCCCGAAGTATCGCTCAGCACCCCGCTGCCCGTGCCCCAGACCGCCCCCATCCCGGCTCCGGCGACGCCCACCACCGCCGCGGCCGCACCGAGCTCCTCGAACGCTTCGTCGACTTAAGTGAGCCCGGCTCTGCTCCTTGGGCGGCGTACCCGGGCCATGCGTGTGGTCCTGCTCGTCATTTTCGTGGCGCTGGTGGCCCGGCTGGTGGCCGTGCAGCAGTTCTCGCACACCCACTACGCGACCCTGTCCCGCTCCGAGCTGAGCCAGATCGTCACCGTGCCCGCCCTCCGTGGCGGCATCTACGACCGCAACGGGGCCGTGCTGGCCCTCTCGGTGGCCAAGAAGACGGTGGTGGCCGACCCCTTCCTGATCAAGAAGCCGCTCCTGACCGCCGACGCCCTTTCTCCGGTGCTCGGTGTCCCGGTGGCCCAGCTCGTACCCGAGCTCTCGGAGCATTCGGGGTTCGTGTACCTGGCCCACCGCATTGACAGCGCCACTGCGGCCAAGGTGACCGCGCTCGGCCTGACCGGCATCGACCTGATCGACGAGTCCCAACGGGTGCAACCCGACGGTCAGACCGCGGCGCCCGTGGTCGGCGCCGTCCAAGCCGACGGCCAGGGCGGGTCGGGCCTGGAGTACCAGTACCAGAGCCTGTTGGCCGGTACGGCCGGGACGAAGGACCTCCTGACGGCGCCAGACGGGGTCGCGCTGCCCGGGGCCTCCTCCACTGGAAAGACAGCCAAGGCCGGTACCGGCTTGGAGCTGACCCTGGACGAGTCCATCCAGTACGTCGCCGAACAGGCCCTGGGGGCCGAGATCGTGGCCTCGCAGGCCACCGGCGGAACGGCTGTGGTCATGGACGTCAAGACCGGCGACATCCTGGCCATGGCCAATCTCCAAGCCACGCCCGCGCCCGCGCCCGCCTCGGGTTCGGCTGCGGCCCAGACCGTGGCCGCCACCACCGCATCGGCCACGACGGGGGCTGCCTCGGTGGGGGGCTCGGCCTCCACACTGCCCGCCGGGGTCAGCGAGGCGCCGAGCAATGCGGCCTTGAACCAGGTCTACGAACCGGGCTCGGTGTTCAAGCTGGTCACCTTCTCCGCTGCGCTGGCCAATGGGGTGATCAGCCCCAACCAGAACTTCACCGTGCCCGACGCCCTTCCCCTGGGGACCTATACCTTCCACGATGCCGAGAGTCACGGGACCGAGAACCTGTCGGCCACCGACATCATCGCCCAGTCGTCGAACATCGGGACCATCGAGATCGCCCAGCAGCTGGGGGAGAACCGCCTGCTCAATCAAATCAGCAACCTGGGGTTCGGAAAGCCCACCGGCCTCCATTTCCCCGGCGAGTCACAGGGGCTCGTTCCCGGCGCCTCCCAGTGGACGGGGAGCTCCATCGGTTCGACCCCGATCGGTCAGGCCGACGCCGTGACCGTCCAGCAGGTGCTCGACGCCTACAACGCGGTGGCCAACGGCGGCGTGTTCGTCGCCCCCCGCCTGGTCCGGGCCACGGTGGCCCCCAACGGTTCCGCCCATGCCCAGCCTCCCTCGCCCGCCCACCGGGTCATCGATCCCACCTCCAACGCCGCCTTGGTGAAGATGCTCCAATCGGTGGTCTCCACGGGGACCGGGGTCGCGGCGGCCATCGACGGTTACACGGTGGCGGGGAAGACGGGCACGGCACAGATACCCGATCCCACCCACGGCGGCTACCTGCCCGGAGCCTTCGTCGGCTCCTTCGCCGGGTTCGCCCCGGCCGAGAACCCCGTCCTCTCCTGCATCGTCGTCCTCAATCACCCCACGCCGATCTACGGCGGGTCGGTCGCCGCACCCGTGTTCTCGACCATCGTTCAGTACGCCCTGCAGCACTACGGGATCCCCACCACGGCGGCGGCGACCGCAGGGACGTCTGTGGGTGCCGTCGGAGGGGCCGGTAGCATCGTGGTGCAGCCCGGCGTGACCACGGAAGGTCCGTAGTGATGCCGGCCCGCACCGCCGACCCGTGCACATGACCCAACTGCTTCGCGAGGTCGACATTGCCGAGATCCGTGGCGATGCGAGCCGAGTCGAGATCACCGCCGTCGACTTCGACAGCCGACTGGTGCAGCCCGGTTCGCTCTTTTGCTGCGTGCCCGGCGCCACCGCCGATGGGCACGACTACGCCGCCGCCGCCGTGACCGGCGGGGCATCGGCCCTGCTGTGCGAGCGATTCGTGGACGTCGATGTGGTCCAGGCCCGGGTGGATCCGGGCCGAATACGGACGGCCATGGCCGACGTGGCCGCGGCCGTGCATGGCCATCCCGCCCGTGACCTGCAGATGGTCGGGGTGACCGGCACCAATGGCAAGACCACCGTCACACAGCTGGTACGGTCCATCCTCGACGCCGCCGGGCGACCGACGGGCGTGATCGGCACCCTGAGCGGGGAGCGGACCACCCCCGAGTCCCCGGTGCTCCAGGGCCTACTGGCCGATCTTCGCGATCAGGGCCGCCACACCGTGGCCATGGAGGTGTCGTCGCACGCATTGGCGCAACAGCGAGTCGACGGCATCGTGTTCGACGTCGCCGCATTCACCAACCTGA
>DATMMO010000126.1:0-10144 GCA_035569695.1 Acidimicrobiales bacterium
AGGTGGGGGCACCGTGTCTCCGCAGGTCCAGAACCTTCTGGCCGACGCCCAGCAGGCCTACCAGCAGGCCACTACCGATCTGGCCGCCGGCCTTCTGGGGGCCTATCAAAACGACATCACCAGGATGGAGAACGATTTGCAGACCATCCGGCAGCTCACCGGCAACTCGGGGACAACGAGTCCGAGCTCGACCACGACCACCGCTCCGACCAAGAACGGAAAGACCACCACGCCGACCACGTCGGGCAAGAGCTCCACGTCGACCACGGTGAAGCCGAAGACGACCACGCCGTCGACGGCCCCGGCCTAGGGGCTTGGCCAGAAGCCGGCCCGGAGGCCTGGGCTGGCAATGAGGGCTTGGCCCGGTCTTCGCCTCCGGGCCAGCTCGGAATGACAGACGGGGATCCGGTGCTATCCTTAGTCCCCACGGCGCGGGGTGGAGCAGTCTGGTAGCTCGTCGGGCTCATAACCCGAAGGTCGGAGGTTCAAATCCTCCCCCCGCCACCAACGGTCGCCGATTTCGACGGCCACTTGCAGATGCACAGGCCGCTGACCAGTATGTTTGGTCGGCGGCTTCTGTGTTTGTGGGGACAGTTTGTGGGGACCGACTCAGCCCTGCGTATGCAGCATGCGCTGGGTAGCACGGACGCGCTCGGCCCGTACGCTGCGGTTTCGCGGCCGAGGCGCGGGTCACGTCGAACCGTGGTGCCGCCTCGACCTCTTCCGGCGGCAGCAGCGGCCCTTGCCGCCGGCACACGTAAGCATTGCCACCAGGCACTAATTTGGGAGGGACTTCGCCCGGTCCGTCGGTGGTTCTGAATTCCACCAGACTGAGTTGGCCAACCCGCCGAAGACGGCTCAAAAGGATACCGCAGGCTTCAGAGGGTGCACGAGTCGTCGGTGCACACCATTCCGTCCGCGGATGTAGCTGAGGGCACCACCACCTCGATCAGCGGGTGCGACTTCTCCCACGCCCTCTGCAATGCCATTGAGAACGTGGCTGAGTCCTGGGCGCCGGACACCGCGAAGGCCCGGTCGAATACGAAGAAGGGCACTCCAGTGCACCCCAGAGCGGCCGCCTGAGCCTCGTGAGCGCGGACCTCGTCGGCGAAGCGGTCGCCCTCCAGGACCGACGCGACCTCTGCGCGGTCCAAGGCGGCACGGAGTCCAACATCGAGGAGAACCTCGGGTTCGCTAACCAGTTGGAGCTGGCCGAAGCAGGCGTCCAGCAGGGCCTCCTTCACTGCGGCTCCGGTCGCGGCGTCTTTCACGTAGCCGAGGTGGACGAGGCGGTGAGCTGCGAAGGTGTTGGCCTTCTCGGTACGGGCCAGATTCAGCTTGAGGCCCTCGGCGGCGGCCAGTTCGTCGATGCCGGCCAGGTCGGCGGCTGCCTGCTCGACCGTCGATCCGGACCTCGCGGCCATGTGTTCGGACATGGTCCCTGGACGCTGCAGTGGGGCGTTCGGGTCGAGCTCGAAGCTTCGCCACCGGATTTCGACATGGTCGGCGTGCTCGAAATGGGCCAGAGCCGACTCGAACCGGCGTTTGCCGATGTACGCCAGGGGCATACAGTGTCTGAGCAGATTTCTACGATCACGTCCACTCCAACGCGGTGTCGGGCACGGCCCGTCGCCCTATTCAGGCTGCCTGACCCCACTGCCTTACGCCTCGGGCTGCTTGCTCCGAGGGTCTTTGATTCACATCTCGAATGGCTCGGCTAGTGCAGGCTCGTGTTCACAAAGCTTGAGGCGAGTCCCCTTCAGGGATTCCCCATCGGGGGGCGCGCACTTGGCACTGCGATCTTCGGATCGCCGCCGCCGGCCGTCTCGTGCCGGACTACATTGAGTCGATCCACGCCTTGAGGCGGCGGACCTCGCTCTGGATGACCTGCGGGTCGCGTAAGCTGTGGGATAGCAGGGCGGCGCCTTCGTAGGCGCCGAGCAGGGCCAATGCGAGGTCATCGGCGTCGGGCGTGCCGATCTGTTCGAGTTGATGGCGAGTCCAGTTGATCAGGAGGGTCAGCAAGTGTGCGCTTGATCGGCCGAGGTCGTCGTTGCGCCGTCCTAGTTCCGTGCACAAGTTGCCGATCGCGCAGCCGTTTTGGGCGATGCTTTCGCGGTTCTCGGCGAGCATCTCGAGCAGTGCCTTGAGGCGGTTCTGCGGTGTCTGGTGCTGGCCGAGGTTGGCGAGCATAGTGCGGATCTGTTCGGCGTGGTCCTCGACGGCGGCCGCTACGAGTTCGTCGCGGGTCTTGAAGTAGTAGTAGACGTTTCCTGGTGGGACCTTGGCGGCGTGGGCGATGTCGGCGAGCTTGGTTGTCTCGACACCCTGCTCGAGCATGCACTTCTGCGCAGCTTTGATCAGCCGCTCGCGTTTGCCTAGCCCAGGCGTAGTCATCTCGTCACTCATCGTCACTCGCAGCACAGTCTTACACACGGGCTGACTTGTGCAGCCCTTAAGTAAGTATGCTAACTTACTCGCTGGGTACGCCGCCGTTCCATCGCGACCGGTCGGCATCGTCGCACAGAGCGAAGCACACCCTCTCACGATCAGGAGTAATCAGATGAGCCTCGAAGGCATGACAGCGCTAGTCACCGGTGCTACTTCCGGCATAGGACGAGGGGCCGCGTCAGCGCTTGCGGCCGAGGGAGCCTCCGTCATCGTCACGGGCCGCGACATCGACCGTGGCGCGGAGACAGTGCGCGAGATCGCCGACGCTGGGGGGAAGGCTCGCTTCATGCAAGCCGACCTTTCCTCCCTCTCCGACGTTCGCAGACTCGCCAAGGAAGCCGGCGCGGTCGACATTCTCGTCAACAACGCCGCGATCTTCCCCTTCGCCACGACGGCCGGCACGGACGAGGCCACCTACGACGCCACGTTCAACACCAACGTCAAGGCACCGTTCTTCCTTGTCGGCGCGCTTGCCCCGAAGATGGCAGCACGGGGTGGCGGGTCGATAATCAACGTGTCCAGCACCGCCGCGCGACGCGGCGCCCCGCTGGTCAGTCTGTACGGAAGTACCAAGGGCGCGATTGACACCCTCACACGCGAGTGGGCCGTCGAGTACGGCCCACTCGGCATCCGCGTGAACGCCGTCGCGCCCGGCCCCACACACACTCTGGGTACTGCATCATTCAGCGAGGCGGTCGATCAGTTCGGCCAGATCCTCCCACTCCAGCGCGCAGCGAAGCCCGCCGAGATCGCCAGCGTGATCGTCTTCCTGGCCCAGGACAAGTCCAGCTTCATCACCGGCGAGGTCATCGCCGTCGACGGCGGAATGCTCGCGCTGCAACCACCAGCCCCACTCGAGATCAAGACACCAGCCCTCCTCGGCTGACCCGTGCCATCTGGTCGCTTGGTCGGCCGACTGCAGCACGTGAACCAGACCTCACCCACAGCTAGGAGATTAGAAGATCATGAAGATCGGAATCGTCGGGGCGGGCAACATTGGCGGTACCCTCGTCCGCAAGCTTTCTGCCTCCGGGCACGACGTCCGCGTCGCCAACTCGCGTGGACCGGAGACCCTCAGTGACTTGGCAGCCGAGACGGGGGCCAGACCGGTCATCGCGGCGAACGTTGCTGCCGGTGTGGACGTTCTCATCGTTTCTGTGCGCTTCCAGCAGTTGACCGCGTTGAAGCCTCTCATCAGTGAAGTCGCGAGCGATATTACTGTGGCGGACACATCGAATTACCTCCCGGTATTCGGCCGCCAACCCGAAGGGCACGAAGCTAGGCCGATCGAAGCGATCGAAGCCGGCCAGCCGGAGACCGCGTGGCTGCAGGAGGAGTGGGGCCGGCCTGTGATTCGCGCCTGGAACCCGATCTTTGGTCCCACGTTTATAAACAAGGGGAAGGCGCATGGTGAGCCTGCCCGGATCGCGCTGCCGGTGTCGGGAGACTCTGCCGAAAGCAAACAGCGCGTCATGCAACTGGTCGATGACTCCGGTTTCGACGCGGTGGACGCGGGCTCGATTGCCGAGTCGTGGCGTTACCAAATGGGAACTCCGGCCTGGAGCACCGAGCTCACCGCCGACCAGCTCCGCGAGGCCCTCCGGCTCGCCGACCGTGAAGCTGCTCCGAAGCGCCGCGACGCAACATTTCAAATCATCTCGACGTGGCAGGGTCCCCCGAACTTCGAGGACTGGCTCAGGCTGTACCGCGCAACCGCCCGCTTCCCCGCAGCCGATAACTGAGCACTCATACCAACGTGACCTCGATCACGGATCGGGGTAGCGTTGTGGAGGTCACCTCCTTGCGGAAGCCGCCCGCAGCGCGGCGCTATGAGCAATCCTGGAGCCCTTTGCCGTTACGATATTCATGAGTTCGGCCACAACGTCCGGTCCCACCCGGATCATTCCAACGCGCTGGCTATGACTTCTGTCTCTGATGAACCTCGGTTCTCCCGAGCACAAACATGTCACCGGATTTGGGAGGATAGATTCCGTCTGTTTCAGTCGTCGCGTAAAGGTCGGTGTGGTGGATGCCGTCGACCGCAGAGCCCATCGGACCAAATGGAGCCCACCCCAGAGGGACTCATACTGACATCGGCGAGGTGCTTTCGGATACGGCCACGATAGAAAAGGTGAGCAACTATGAGCCGGTTGAGGTCGATCGGCAAGTTCGGTGCGTGGACCATAACGCAGGACTGGCCGGATGACCCGGGCGAGGTCGGAGAGGCCGCGGCCGAAGTGGAGCGGCTGGGCTTCGCAGCTTCGTGGATAGGCGGGTCGACCGGTCAGCTCCCCGTCCTGGACGCCATCCTTGAAGCCACGAGCACTCTGGTGGGCGTGACCGGCGTCAGCCAGGTCTGGGTGAACACGACCGCCGAGATCGCGAAGAGTCATCACCAACTGACCTCGAAGTATCCGGGCCGGTTTCTGCTCGGCCTGGGCGTGGGTCACGCGTGGAATGTTGAGGCGGCTGGTCACAAATATGAGCGACCGCTGGGCAAGCTCAGTGCGTTCCTCGACGATCTCGACACCGGTGAGCGCCCGGTGCCCGTGGGTGAACGGGTGATCGCCGCCCTCGGCCCCAAGGCGCTGGCGCTGGCCACGACGAGGGCGGCGGGAGCGCATCCCTACAACGTGACTCCGGAACATACCGCCAGAGCCCGAGCCGCGATGGGATCGTCGGCGCTGTTGTTTCCAGAGCAGAAGGTGGTCGTCGAATCCGACCCGTCAGAAGCGTGCCGAGGTGGGCCGTCTGACGATGTCTGGCTACCTCGCCAATATGCCCAACGACGTCGAGAACTTCCGCCGGCTCGGATTCGACGACGATGACTTCGTCGATGGGGGTAGTGATCGCTTCATCGATGCCATGGTGGTGTGGGGTTCTGCCGAGACAGTTGCCGAGCGACTGCACAAGAGCATCTTGACGCAGGTGCCAACCAGGTGGCGGTCCATGTGTTGAGCGAACACCCCGGCCTGCCTCTCGACCACTGGCGCCAGGTGGCGGAGGCCCTCTTCGGCTGACACTTCGACCGACCGGGCAGTCACACCCAAACCCTGACGCGCCGGCCCATGCCGGATTGGATCGCCCCGGTCTCATGACTGCTTCAACCCAGAAGTAGTCCCTGGGGCAGGTCACCAATCCCGGGGCGATCCAATCTGGGCTGGGTTGTTCATCCGCCGCCCATGAACCTCGACCAAACGTGACGCGTAGCGCTGGGTTGTCGCCCAGCCCCTTACGGGGGGCTGCCCATACTGTGGTTGACAGCTGTTCTGTGGGGATTTGTGGCGCTTCGGAAATGAGTGGGGTGGTGTGTCCTGAAAGGAACGTGATGACGATGTAGAAGATCGCCAGCACGAACCGTGCTGTGCCAGTGATGGAGGTAGGTCCTCCGGACTCGTCGTGCAGGCGAGGGGGTCCAAGCCGCCGCAGTATCATGCCGGTCAAGAGCCGGGGTGGGAAGCGAATCGGGAAAAGGCCCGCACCAGCGGGTCAGGTGTGCAACGAGAAGACGAACATGGTTGAACCACTGCTGACGCATCGGAATATTTTGTGATGGCATCAAAACCGGGTGAGCACCCCGATCCCGGGACAAAGGCGTGGCTTGTGGCTCCGCCCTCAGCCAGGAAGCTGCCTGTATGTGGCCCTGGTGGTGCTCGGTGTAAAGGTGGCGTGAGCTCGTTGCAGGCGCTGGCATGGAACAGGAGAAGCTGTCGTCTCGATGCGAATTGCCAGTTGAAATGGGTGACGTTGGGGCCGTGGAGGATCACCGACTCGCCGGCCTCGATGAAGCGGCCGCCCGTCGGGAGAGTTCGTCTTCACACAGGGCCTGGAGGAACTCGACGTGACCGAGGTCACCGGCTCGGGCCTGGGTGAGCAGGGCCTCGAAGGTCTCGAGCATCCCCGAGAGCCGCAGGGACCGCAGGGTCGTCTCCAACTGGTGGGTCCGCGTCATCCCGCCACCTCGGTCTCGCCCAAGTGGGCGAACAGGGTGTCTGCTCCGTGGAGATGGGCGGGGGCGAGCGGTGCTCGGGGGACCTCTGTCCCCTCGGCCTCCGTGCCGGCCACCAAGATGCCCTTCACGGTGCGATAGCCCGGATCGCCGACGTCGATGGCCCGCCGGCAGGCCACATCGAGTCGCACGTCCCCGTGGCGTTCGGCCAGACCGATGACCCCTTGGGCAGCACGCAGGTGGTGGAGCGCCCCGCCATTGAGGAGTCCGAGCACCACTTCGCTCACCGAAGGACCCAGCTCTGCCGCCCGGCGGCGGCACCAGGTGGGCGTGCGCATGAAAAAGGCCACCTTGTGGGGCGGGTAGTCGGCCCAGTTCCGCGATGATGTTGTGGCGGTGGCCCGTAAGGGCCAGGCTCCGTTGAACCAGATTGCGAAGGACTTCGGGATCTCCGAAGGCTGTCTGCACAACTGGTTGAAGAAGGCCGACATCGAGGAAGGCACCCGTCCCGGTCTGACGGCTTCCGACTCAGCCGAGATATGGGAGCTGTGCAAGCGGAACCGGCTGTTGGAGCAGGAGAACGAGGTGCTGCGCCGGGTCAATGTGGCTGCGGCGCGCAGATGGACGGCTGTCATGACGAAGCCGCCGTTGGATAGGTAGACGACAATTACCATGCGGCAACATCCGTTCCCCACTGGTGTGGAGGGCGGGGATAGTCATCGAACCCGGGGATGGCGGGGCGGGCAGTGGTCAGTTGACCGTGCGTGACGGTCGCTCTCTCTGTTGGCTGCGCAGGTGACATGTGATCGGGCGTCTGTCCCGGTCGCTCCAACAAATCACGTGCCGTCCGCGCTAAAGAGACGTGGACATCCCTTCCGCGGTGATCAGCCACCTGCTGTGCCAGCGCGTCGATTACCCCGGCCGCCAGCCGATATCCGGATGCGTGATCCAGCGCCTGCGCCGGAAGCGCGCCGGGCGTGGTGCCATCGGGGCTTTCGATCAGAGCGATGCCGCAAACCGCTTGCACGATGGAGTCAAAGCCACGCCTTGACGCCCATGGTCCAGTATCACCCCAGGCGTTGATGCGCGCGCGTATTACACCCGGCGGGGGCCTCAGGCCGAATCTCTCGATCGCTCCTGGCCGATACCCAGTCACGAGGACGTCGGCAGAGTCGAGCAGCGCCTGAGCCACCGACAGGTCGCGTCGCAGGTCAAGCAGCGTTGAGCGCTTGCCATGACCGCTGTCGAGGTGTTGCCACTCAATCTCCGGGATCTGAGGCGGGTCGACGCGAAGCACCTCAGCGCCGAGCAGAGCGAGCGAACGAGTGCAGACCGGTCCGGCTGTGACTCGGGTCATGTCGAGCACTCGGACCCCAGCCAGTGGGCGTTCACCTCCGCGAAGGGTCAACGGCTTCTGATCGTCGCGAGCGCGGACTTCCGTGAGCTCACCGACGGCGGCGGCTCGCCCCATCTCGGTCGAGTTCCACTCCTTCTCGCTTCGGACGCGCACGAGGATCGCGCCAACTGTTGCTGCTAATTCCTCGAGATCAGCGGCCGATCTCGGCGCGATTGCCGCTGCTGCAGCTTCCCGGCCTGAATCGCGGAGTTCGAGGACTTTCGCCAATCGTTGTGCGTGGTGCGGGTAGTTCGCGTGGGTGCGCACCCAGCCGTCAGCTGCGGCGAAGAACCCCGACATCGGGGCAAAGCCAGATGGGCCACATCCGTCGTAGCGAAATAGCTTGTCGCTCCCGAATGCAGCCGCTACTCGTTCCGGGTCGACCGGGTCTGACGCGATCCGCCCGGTTGCTCCGATCCTGAGCGCCGCCTGCCGGACTGCTTCGACTGACATGACCGCCAGTTCCAACACCGGCAGTGTCGCCGCTAACCATGAAGTCCCGTTCGATTGATCGTTCACGCCATGTCCAGTTCTGTTCGGCCACGTTGGCGATCCCGCGGAGGTAGTGCTGCTCCTTGGCCAAGGAGTTGCAGATAGTAGTCGTAGGCCTGGTTGACTTCCTCGCTCTCCTCGGTGGCGAGCAGATCGAGGAGAAGTCCGCGGGCAACGGCGAGGTGGAAACGCGCCTGGATGCGAGCAGCGGTCTCGTCGACTCCGGCCCTGACCAATTCGCGGGCCAGCCCGTCGATCCATCGCCGTACACTTGCTTCCACGAATCCTTCACTCCCCGGCCGGCGGAAGAGCGCGTGCGCATACAGTTCGAAGAACAGCCGTTCCAACGGCCACGCTTCGGGGTCGGCAAAGTGCGCCCAAAGCTTCCGGGGCTCCTTCCACTGGTCCAGCGAGCCGGCCATGGATTCGTTGAGCGTGTTGCTGATGGCGACGAGCAGGCCCTCCCGGGACTGGAAGTGGTAGAGCAGCATGCGGTGACTCGTCCCGATGGCGGCCGCGATCTCTCGCAGGCTTTGCCCGATGATGCCTCCAAGCATTGCCTGCTCCACTGCAGCTGCCAGTAGTCGTTCCCGTGCTTGCGAAGAGGCCATGCGCTATTGTACCATTCGGTACATGTTTCAGGTGGCGTAAGGAGAAGTGGATTATGGACAGGTTGGATGTTGCGGCCGAGCAGACTGCCCACGCGGCGCCTGAGGCGGTCTGGGAACTCGTCTCGGATGCCACCCGCTATCCCGAATGGGGGCCGTGGCGGGCCGCCAAGTACAAGCGCCCGGGCGACACGTCGCCCCGCGGGCCAGGCGCTGTCCAGCGGTTGCAGTCCTCGACCCGCTATCTCGGCCGCTACCCGGTCTCGATCGAAAGGATTTTGGAAGTTGAGGAGGGTCGGTTCCTCGCCTACACGATCGTCGGCGGGATCCCGGCCCGCAACTACCGGGCGAAAGTGACTCTCACTCCGACCAGCGACGGCACACACATTCGATGGGTCGGCAGCTTGGACGCGACAATTCGTGGGCGCCTCGTCTGGAGGGGCCTGCGCATGGCGTACCCTCAGATCGTCGCAGCCCTCGCCGCCGCGGCTGAACGCTCCGGCTCACGGGCCGTTAGGGACCACCCTCTTCGAGCTGATCCCCCGCGGTGAAGGCGGCGCCGGCTTGGCTTCGGCGTTGACCTCTCGGTTCTTATGATCAGCGACCGCTGGGGGGTAACGTCCGCCGAGGCCCGGCGTCGGTATCCGTGTGACGATGTGATGCCAGATTCTGTGGTGCAGCTGTGGCGTGGGGTGACCGTGCGGACTTCACCGGAGTGCCTCTGGCCATGGGTCGCGCAGGTCCGTTTGGCGCCGTACTCGTACGACTGGATCGACAATCTCGGGCGCCGGTCACCCCAGCGACTCTGCGGCTTGTCCGATCCGGTCGTCGGAGAGCCGTTCACCAGCGCCTTTGCCGGACGGCCATGCGGACGCATCGTCGCCGTAAGCGTCGGGGAGCATCTGACCGGACAGATGATGAGAACGGCTATGTCCTATGTGCTCGTGCCCGACGGCTCGACGACGCGGCTTCTGTTGAAGGTCGTCTCGCGCTGGCCTCGATCAACGGCGTGGCTGCTTTCGATCGGAGACTTAGTCATGGCTCGCCGCCAGCTACTCAACCTTAAGCTCCTCGCCGAGCGATGAATTGTGAGGTGGACGGTAGGCACCGGGTGACCGGTGGGGTAGGGCCGAAGGTCCTATCGCATCCGGGGCTCGGACGTCGAGCCCGTGAACTCTTGCCAGTCGATGAAGAACGTGTGGGGGTCGCGGTAGTAGAAGCCGGCACGTTCGCCCCATGAACAGGATT
>DATMMO010000127.1:0-3764 GCA_035569695.1 Acidimicrobiales bacterium
CATCGGATGGCGGGGCTGTCGATGCGCCCACGGGGCTCACCGTTCCAGAGTCGGTGGGGGCCGACCCGGCGTTGGTGGGGCCAGAGGCAGCGGGAGCGGTGGGGCCAGGCCCAGCATCAGCGCCAGGAGACGACTCCTCGATGCCCAGGTGAGACTGGACCCAGGCCACGATGGCACGGAGCGACTTCTGGGCGACGAGCTCCTCCACGATGGACTCATCGAGCGACTCGCCCTGGCCGGCGGCGCCTGCGATCCCGGCTCGTTCGGTCAACTCGCCGAGGATCTCGAGTCGCTTGATCGAGTCGATGCTGAGGTCGGCCTCCAGGTCGAGGTCGGCTCCCAGCATGTCGAGCGGGTACCCGGTGCGCTCGCTGACCAGAGTGGTGAGCAGGGTCATGATGTCCGGCGCGGCCGGGCTTCCCGGTGCCGTCGGTACTGCCGGGCCTGTCGGTGCTGCCGGTGCCGTCGGGCTTTCCGGGGCCGTCGGGCTTTCCCGGGACGACGGCTCGGCGAGGGTTGGCTCGGTGCTTCGAATCGATTGGGCCGGCGCAGTGGCGGTTCCCGGCGCTGCTGATCCGTTGGTAGCGATAGCGGCCTCGGTCATGGCGGAGCCCAGATGTGATTTGACCCAAGTGACGATGGCGCTCAGTGACTTCTGGGCGACGAGCTCCTCCACGATGGACTCATCGAGCGACTCGCCCGGCCCGGCGGCGCCTGCGATCCCGGCTCGTTCGGTCAACTCGCCGAGGATCTCGAGCCGCTTGATCGAGTCGATGCTGAGGTCGGCCTCCAGGTCGAGGTCGGCTCCCAGCATGTCAAGCGGGTAGCCGGTGCGCTCGCTGACCAGAGTGGTGAGCAGGGTCATGATGTCCGGCGCGTCCGGCGCGGCCGGTGCTTCAGGTGCCGGAGCTGCCTGCGCTGCCTGTACTGCCTGCGCGGATGGTGCCGATGGTGCTCCCGACTCGGCCTGGACGGCCTTGGTGTCACGAAGGGCTGGGGCCGGCGCCGCTGCACCGTTGGTGGCGAGAGCCGTCTCGGTGGCGGCCATGGTCGGCACTGTCACTGCGACCGGCGGTGCCAGCTCGGCCAGCGCGGCTGGAACATGACCGGGCAGGACTGATTCGACAGGTCCTCCCAGATAGCGGAGGAATACCTGGCGTTGGGCGTCGACCAACTCGCGCATTGAGTTCAGATACGACAGCATGGCCATATCCCGCTCGTTGGAGACGACGGTCGTCGGGGCCGGGCCCGAACGGCCAGCTCCCGGAGCCGCCCCCGTAGCTCTGACCGCGGCCCCAGCGGCAACTGGCGCACCAACAGCAAATCCTCCGTTGGTCGACGGGGGCTCTGCCGCGTGCGACGCAGCCGGCCCGGCCGAGGGCAATGAGCCCGTGCTCGAGGCCGATGCCGCGGCTCCCTGAGCGATATCCGGCGCGGGGAGCAGCCCTCCGGGGACGATGTCGCCAGAGGCCGTGCGCACCAGATGGCCGTTCACCTTCCAGCCGACGCGCTTGGTCACGACCGACGGATCGACGGCCCGAGCCCTGCCTTCGAAGAGCGTGGTCGTATCGACGGGAACCCCGGTCACGGCCAGCTCGGCGAGGGCCAACAGAAGTCGTCGTACGCCGTTCTCGCCAGGCGCGTCACAGGCCACGGCGGTGTGCGGCCGACCCTTCAAGATCTTCCCCACCAATTGGGTGAGGACCCGGCCGCTCCCCGCTTCCACAAAGATGCGCACACCGGCGGCGTACATGGTCTCGATCTGTTCCCGGAACCGGACCGGGCTGGCCAGCTGGCGGGCCAGCAGCGCCCGGATCTCGGCGGGATCCGACGGGTACGGGGCCGCGGTGGTGTTGGCGAAGACATCGATGGCTGGGGGATGAACATCGACAGAGGCCAGGGTTTCGGCAAAGGCCGGCTCGGCCCCGGCCACCACCGAACTGTGGAAGGCACAGGCCACCGGGATCGGGCGGCAGGCCACCCCCGCGGCCTCGAGGGCGGCGACTGCGTCCTCCATGCCCGGCGTCGGCCCAGACAGCACCACCTGGGTCGGACTGTTGTCGTTGGCCACCACGACCCCTTCGGGCGTCCCACCGGGTAGGGCCGAGAGCACGCTGCGGACGTCCCACGCCGCCCGGGCCACGGCAACCATGGTCCCGGGATCGTCGCCCGCGGCCCCGAGCATCGCTCGCCCGCGTTGCTCGCTGAGGTCGAGGAGCCTGTCGTCGGGCAGCGCGCCGGCTACGGCCAGCGCCACCAGTTCCCCGTAGCTGTGACCGCCGGCGACGTCGGGTCGAAGTCCACACGAGGCAAGGAGCTCGGTCATGGCCAGTCCGGCGATACCCAACGCCGGTTGCGCCACCCGGGTGTCGGTCAGCCCTTCGCGCTGCCTGGCCCGGTCCTCGTCGCTGAACGCGGCGGCAGGAAACATGCGATCGGCCCACGGAGCGCCCGATCGGAGCCACCGCTGCAGGCGGGGAAAGGCCACGAACAGATCGGCCAGCATGCCCGGCCGTTGGCTTCCCTGGCCCGGGTAGAGGAAGGCGACCGAGCCGGAAGCAGAACCGGCAGCCGGCCCGACACCAGCTGGCCCATCGATATCGGACGGGCCTTCGATAGCGGACGGGCCTTCGACAGCGGACGGAGGATCGGAAGCAGGCGTCGCCGGTGCCGACATGAGGAACACGCCCCGCCTCGGATCGGCGTCGCCGGCCAGAGCCTGTTGCAGCTTGGTCCGGAGATCGTCCACGTCATCGGCCACGAGGGCCACGTGCACGGGTGCACGGGAGCCGGCACGGGAGCCGTTGGGGTCGTAAGTACGGGAGCCGGCACGGGAGTCGTTGGGGTGGCAAGCACGGGAGCCGTTGACGTTGGACCGCGGAAGTGCGGCACCCCACTGGGCCACGGTGCAGGCCAGATCCCGCAGTCGGAGGGCGGCGGGGTCGCCGCAACTGTCGATCAGCGTCTCGAGTCGAGCTATCTGGTCAGTGGCCCCAGCTCGATCGACCGACCGGAAACAGAACAGCTCGGCCGGCCACTGGTCGAGACCATGGTCGGGCAGTTCGTCGCCCTCGTAGGCGGACATCACGGCGTGGAAGTTGGTCCCGCCAAAGCCGAAAGCACTGATGCCTGCGGTCCGGTCGGGGTCGGACCATGGCTGCGCCGTGGCGTTGAAGGTGAACGGGCTTTGGCTGGCGTCGTAGGCCGGGTTGGGGGTGACGATGTTGACGGTGGGAGGTCGCACCCCCCGCTGCAACGAGAGGGCGGTCTTGATCAGCCCGGCCATGCCCGCAGTGCACTTGGTGTGACCGATCTGCGACTTGACCGAGCCCAGGGCCACGCTGCCCACCGTGGAGCCAGCTTCTGCGAACACCTCGTTGAGGATGGACAGCTCCGTCCGGTCCCCCACCACCGTCCCCGTCCCGTGGGCCTCGACCATGCCCACCTCGGCCGGGGACACGCCCGCTTGCCGGTAGGCGCGCTCGAGGGCCCGCCGCTGCCCTTCGGGGCGGGGGGCCGTGAGTCCCAGGCTCCGCCCGTCGCTCGAACCGGCAATACCCTCGATCACCGCGTAGATCCGGTCGCCGTCGCGCTCGGCGTCCTCCAGCCGCTTCAGGGCCACACAGGCCACGCCCTCACCCAGAGCGATGCCGTCGGCGTCGGCGTCGAAGCTGCGGCACTGTCCGGTGGGCGACAGGGCATGCACCCCGGCGAACAAGAGGTAGTCGTTCACGCCGTTGTGGAGGTCGGCCCCGCCGCAGAGG
>DATMMO010000128.1:0-8175 GCA_035569695.1 Acidimicrobiales bacterium
CGATGCCGTCACCACCATGCGAGTGGCCGCGCTGTACCTCGGATTGCAGGTGGTGAGGGTCAGAGTCGGGGTCGGAGTGTCGTCGAGCACAGCCACATCGGTCGGATCGACCACCTGGACCTGGGTCACGTTGTACTGGAATTTTCCCTGGGTGGTGGTCACAAAAATGGGATCCCCGGGCGCCAACTGGTCCAGGTTATAAAAGGGAGCGGCATACGTCGTCCGGTGGCCGGCAAACGCGGCGTTCCCGGGGTTACCGGGCAGGGACGTATTGCTGTAGTGGCCGGGTCCCCGCTCGAGGTCGGCCTCATCGGTCCCCTGGACAGCGACGTAGTTGATGCTGATCTTTGGGATATTGATGATGCCGATGGGTTCCCCGGGCGCCGCCGGGGGGGCCGCCGGCTGGACACTCGAGATGGGCTGGGTCGTCGTGGTCGTAGACCCCGACCCTTTCGGGACGGTCGTGGGCGGCGAGGTCGAAATGTGGTGAGCACGCAGTTCCTTGTCGAATTGCTGGCGCAAGGCGTTTTGGTGGCCCTGGGTGGTCAGCCCGGTCCCCCACAGTTCGTAGGCGACAAAGAGCATGACCAAGACGCCGGCGGCCAGCAGGGCGACCCCGATGGAACGCAGCACCCCGCGAATGGTCATTAGTAGTCAGGGAACAGTGCTTGCGTGGCAAGCCGGTTCCCTCCGGCGATTAGGCGGACGGGACTTGCACCCGCAGGCATGATCCAACTTTCAGGATGCACCACCCGGCGAAGGGTACCGGAGAGACCGCACCAATAGGCACCGGTGGCTCTTCATCCACAGATCAATCGCATTTGCAGGAGGTAGATCTGCTTGGTCAACCTGGAGAACCTATGGAATCCGTCCCACGACCCCGTTCGAGTCTCGACCTACCCTCTCTTGACTCGACCAGTGCCCCCTATAACCAGGTGGACCTCCGCCCCTCAGACGCAAGCCGATCTGTCCATTGGCACTCTCTTCGAGACGCCATTCTTTTCACCCTGGTCGTGGCTGTCCCCTCAGTGCCGATCTGGTACGTCGGGTCGTGGTCGGAATGCATCATTCAGCACCGGTCGCCGAACTCCGGCTTGTGGCAGTTGGAGGCACGGTCGTGATTGCGGCGATCGGGGCCATATCGGGCGCTGGATCTGCATGCGACGTCTCGACCACTGGGGCCGGATCGAGCCGGGTCGCCGGAGACCGGAATGAAGGGGGGTTGAAGGCGGCCGACGGTGGCCAGCCCGCCCCCCCGGAGCACGCTTTCTGGAATACCTCCATCGAGAACAGCAGGATGGCCCTGTTCGTCCAGGTCACTAGCGTGGACGGCGGTCGAACCCTAAGTCGCATACGTCCGTCGGGAGCCACCCGCTCCGGACGGTTGGAAAAAATACCCACGCAACAGCGCACACTGCTCGCATGACCGTCGAGGCGAGGACGGACAAGAAGGCGGGATCATGTCGCGGGGGGGTGGAGTCGGGTAGCTAGGCGTCCCTGCCAGCCAGATCCGTTCGCCAGGCCAACACCACCTGCTCGAAGGAGATGTCTACCCAGTGGTCGAAGACACGGGCCCGGGCCACCTCGGGGAAGACCTGGGCCTTACCCGAGGCGCTGACCCGGAGGTCGTCCCAGACAACGCAGGCAAAGATGCGCTCCCACTCGACGATGTCCAGGCCCTTCCTCGGCACGAAGTCCTGACATTGGCAGCGCCATTGGTGTCATCCCTCCGCCACGCGCGACGCTGCTTCTGTCAGATGTCGCCGACCCAGCGGACAGAGGCCAGATGACCACGAACGTCCGAACAACTCCCTCGATCGGCCCGGTGGCGTACTTCAGCATGGAGATCGCCATTGCCGACGCTCTGCCGAGCTACAGCGGCGGACTGGGGGTGCTGGCCGGGGACCACCTCCGCTCAGCCGCCGACCTCGAGCTCCCGGTGGTGGGGGTCACCCTCCTCTATCACGACGGCTATTTCCGCCAGCACCTCGACGCCGACGGTCGCCAGCATGAGTCCACCGTGCGCTGGGCACCATCCGATCTCCTCGAGCCGCTCAGCGTGCGAGCCAAGGTGCGTATCGGCGACCGAGAGGTGGTAGTGGCGGTCTGGCGGCTCGAGATCACCGGGGTCACCGGGTTCCGGGTGCCTGTTTACTTCCTCGACACCCGGGTTTCCCTCAACGAACCTGAGGACCAACTGATCACAGACCAGCTCTACGGGGGAGACCTCGAGCACCGGCTCCGCCAGGAGCTCGTGCTCGGCATGGGCGGGGTCGCAGTCTTAGAACAGCTCGGCCATACCGAGATCGCCAGCTACCACATGAACGAGGGCCACTCCGCCCTGCTCGCCCTGGCCTTGCTTCGTCGGCTCGCCCCCACTGGACAGGCCGAACCGGCCCACATCGACGAGGTCCGCTCGCGCTGCGTGTTCACCACCCACACCCCGGTGCCGGCCGGCCACGACCGGTTCCCCCCTGGGCTCGTGAGCGAGCTGCTCGGGGCCGATACCCTGGACGAGCTCGACCGGCTGGGGGCGACCGACCACGGCGAGCTGAACATGACCTTGTTGGGTATGACCTTCTCCCGATCCATCAACGCCGTGGCGCTGCGCCACGAGCTGGTGTCTAAGGGCATGTTCCCCCAATTCGACATCCAGTCGGTCACCAACGGCGTCCACGCCCCCACGTGGACGGCACCGGCGTTCGAGCGGCTGTTCGACCGGCACATACCGTCGTGGCGACGGGACAACACCGGCCTCCACGACGCCACTGGCATCCCGCTCGACGAGGTGGCGCGGGCCCACACCGAGACCAAACAGGTATTGCTCGACGAGGTGACGGCCCGCACCGGCCGCCGGCTCGACCCCAAGGCGCTCACCATCGGCGTGGCGCGGCGGGCGACGCCGTACAAGCGGACCGACCTGATCCTCTCCGACCTCGATCGCCTGGAAGCCATCTCATCGGTCACGCCTATCCAGATCGTCTACGCCGGAAAGGCCCACCCCAAGGACGACCCCGGCAAGGATCTGATCGCCCGCATCGTCGGCGCCGGCGACTCCCTGGCCGGTCGGGTGGAGGTGGTCTACCTGGAGGACTACTCGATGGGCTTGGCCGGGATCCTCTGCGCTGGGACCGATGTGTGGCTGAATACGCCGACGAAGCCCCACGAGGCCTCAGGCACCAGCGGCATGAAGGCGGCGCTCAACGGTGTGCCCAGCCTGAGCGTGCTCGACGGCTGGTGGATCGAGGGCCACGTCGAGGGAGCGACGGGGTGGGCGGTTGGCGACGCCTCCCCCGAGAGCGATGACCGGGTCGAAGCGGCCGACCTCTACCGCAAGCTCGAGGAAGCCATCCTGCCCCTCTATTACGGCCGCCCAACGGCCTTCACCGAGGTCCGTCGATCGACGATCGCCCTGAACGGCTCGTTTTTCAACACCGAGCGCATGGTCAGCCAGTACGCCGATCGGGTCTACCGAACGGCGAAGCGGGCCCCGTTGGACCCTGCCCATTAGGGGCCCTGCCCGTCCTCGGCCTCGGGCATCCTCGAAGGACGGGCCGCATTGCTATCGTCACCGCGACCATGGCCACCCCGGAGCGGCAGAGCACCTTCACCCGTTTCCCGCCCCTGCAGCACCCGCGTCGAGTACGCGCCGCCGCCCTGGTTGTGGCGGTGGTGATCATGGCCATCCTCGTGGCCTCGGTGGTGCTGTTCATCGAGCCCGCCACCAATACGCCGGCGCCCTCCGACGCCGTCATCGTGTTGGCTGGTACCAACAACGCCGCCCGGATCAGCAAGGGCATGGATCTGGTGCGGGCCGGGTACGCCCCCCGGCTGTTCGTCTCGTCCCCTGGCTACCAGGATTGTCCGAAATCCCACCCGTCCGTCCCGATCACCTGCTTCAATCCGAACCCGGCGACCACCCAAGGCGAGGCCCGATTCGCGGCCAGGCTGGCCGAGCAGCACCGCTGGCATCGGATCATCGTGGTGCCCGGGACCCAGCAGGTGACACGGGCCCGGATCCGCTTCGATCGGTGCTACCGGGGAACGATCCTCATGGTCCCAGCCGATCCCGGTGGCCTCGTGAGCTGGGTGGCCTCGGTGATCTACGAGTGGGGTGCACTACCCAAGGCCTTGATCCTCCAACGCGGCTGTTAGTCCCACCGCTATCGATTGCCGCCCGGTGCCAGATCGGCGAAAAATATAGGTCATTTTCTAGATCTCACTGAAACCTATACACGCTGAGCGAGATGGCTTCCAACGGGCCGAGATTTCCCACAACTCATCTTATATGATGATTTGTGCGACAATTTAGCCTCTAGTCAGCGTATCTACGGATTAGATCCAGGGTGTTACAATTCGTGGTATATGAAGAGTTAAACTGTCTTGACGGCCATAAATCGTCAGTTACGAGATCTTATGAAAATATCTGAAGCGAACACAGACGATGCGATCCTCGCCGAGCTGGGCCAGCGCCTGGCCAAGACCCGGCTTGAGCGCAACATCACCCAGTACGAGCTGGCCACCGAAGCCGGCGTGTCCAAGAGCACGGTCGAACGCATCGAGTCGGGGACGGAGACCAGGCTCTCGAGCCTCATTCGCATACTCCGAGTGCTCGGCCTGGTGGACCGGCTCGACCAGCTGGTGCCCGAGCCGTTGCCCAGCCCCATAGAGCGCCTGAAGCTGCAGGGCAAGCGCCGGCGGCGGGCGGCCACAGTGGCCAAAGGAGACGACGCCTCGTCAACCACGTGGACGTGGGGCGACGACGACACATGACGACGGTGGCATCGGTGCGCCTTTGGGGCCGGACCATCGGGGCGGTGGCGCTGGAGGATGACCGCGACACGGCTGTCTTCCAGTACGACCCGGTCTTCGCCCGCAGCGGTATCCAGGTGTCACCGATCACCATGCCCCTCCGGGAGGAGCCCTATGCCTTCCCGGCGCTGGCCCAAGAGACGTTCCGCGGCCTCCCCGGCCTGCTGGCCGACTCCCTACCCGACCGATACGGCAATGCCCTCATCGACACCTGGCTGGCCTCCGAGGGGCGCACCGGGGCCAGCTTCAACGCCGTCGAGCGGCTCTGCTACGTGGGCACGCGGGGCATGGGCGCGCTGGAATTCGCTCCCGCCGTGGGCCCGAGCCCGGCCGGTCACACCAGCAACATCCGCATCGACAGGTTGGTCGCCCTGGCCTCAGAGGTCCTGACCCAACGGGCCAAACTGGTCGCCTCGCTCAACGACGCCGACAAGGAGGAAGCGCTCAAGGACATACTCCGCGTCGGCACCTCGGCCGGAGGGGCGCGGGCCAAGGCGGTGATCGCCTGGAACCCGATCACCCATGCCGTCCGGTCCGGCCAGGTCGACGCCGGTAGCGGCTTCGAGTACTGGATTCTGAAGTTCGATGGCGTCAGCGGCAATCGGGACAGGGGACTCGACCAGCCCCAGGGCTACGGCGCCATCGAGTTCGCCTACGCCAACATGGCCCGTGCCGCCGGAATCACCATGTCCCAGTGCCGACTATTGGAGGAGAACGGTCGTCGCCACTTCATGACCCGGCGATTCGACCGCCCGGGCGGTGGTGCCAAGGTGCACATGCAGTCCCTTGGCGCCCTGGCCCACTTCGACTTCAATCAGGCCGGCGCCTACTCCTACGAGCAAGCGTTGCTGGTCATCCGCCAGCTCGGCCTGCCCATGGAGGCCATCGAGCAGCAGTTCCGGCGAATGGCCTTCAACGTCGTCGCCCGCAACCAGGACGACCACGTGAAGAACATCGCCTTCCTCATGGACCGGTCCGGCCGCTGGAGCCTGTCCCCCGCCTTCGACATGACCTACTCCTACTCCCCCGACGGGCTGTGGACCCACCAACACCAGATGTCTCTCAACGGCAAACGGGACACCTTCGTCCTCGAGGACTTCCGCCGGTGCGCCGAGACGGCTTCGATGAAGCGCGGGCGGGCCGAGGAGATCGTCGGCCAGGTACGCGAGGCCGTGGCTCAGTGGCCCAGCTTCGCCGCCGAGGCGGTCGTGCCCGAACGGGACGCGCGACGAATCGAGCGCACCCACCGCCTCGACCTGTCGCCCTTCTGACCGGCCACACCCCGCAGTCGACTCCCTGATCGTCAATCGACCAAGGAAAACAGGAGGCGACTCGCCTTTCGGTGCCAACAGTTTCCCAACGGTGTACAGTAACAACTGTACTTCGATCGGTATCGAACGGGTGGGAATCGTGGCGGACGACATGGCAAGGAAGCACATGGTGGAAAGCCTGGGCGTGCCGGCAGACTGGCAATGCGAGGGCGGAGATTGACGTGACCAGGCTGGCCCGGGACCGGGACACCCACCTCACCCGGGAGGAGATTGCGACCGAGGCGCTCCGGTGCTTCGACGAGTCCGCCGAGGCGCCGAGCATCCGAGACCTGGCCGCCATCCTGCGGGTGACCCCCTCGGCCATCTACCACCACTTCCCATCGCGGGCGGCGATCATCCAGGCCGCCGTCGACCTGGTGTGGGACGAGGCCGCGGCCCGGTTCCTCGAGGTGGTGCCCGACCCCTACACCGCCGACCCCACCGAGGTTCTCGTCACCGCGGGCATCGTCACCAGGCAAGTATTCGGAGTCCACTATCAGGTGGCGCCGTTCATCACCGCCACTCCGGCAACGAGCACGCCGCTCGCCGTCATCCTGGCCCTCATGGCCGATGTCCTCAAGCGGATGGGTCTCGATGACGAGGAGGCGGCTGCGTCATTTCACATGTATGCCTCGTTCACCATCGGCGCGGTGTTGTTCGCCGCGACCCGGCGCATCACCGACCAGCAGCTCGCGACCGATGGCGCGGCCCGACGTCCCCGAAAGCAACCCAGGGTTGACCCGGCCAACCGGGCCAACGGTCATCAGGCGTCCAACTCGTCCACCGCTGAGGTCCGCCAGGCCCTGGGCGAGATCATCGACCTCTCCGTCATGGACCCCGATCGGGATGCGGCGCTGTTCGCCGATGGCCTGCGACGGATCGTCGGGTCGGCCCAGGCTTGGGGGCAGATCGATCCCGGCGTGCCGACATGATGCAACCGGGTTGATCAACAGTCCCCTGGAGGTCGCACCGTCTGGGACCCTCGGCCCCTGAGACCGATCGCAGACCTCAGACCGGCTCGGCCGCCATCATCGCCCCCAAGCGCAGCAATTGCTCGGTGGCCCCGCCCAAGGTGAGCTCGAGCTGCTTGGTCAAGAGGAAGTAACGGTGCAGCGGGTAGTCGCGGTCGACCCCCACCCCGCCGTGGAGGTGGACGGCGGCATGCACGACCCGCTGGCCGCCCTCGGCCGCCCAGAACTTGGCCACGGCCACGGCGTCGTCGGCCGGCAGCCCCTCGGCGATGCGCCATGCGGCCTGCCACGCCGTCAGCCAGATGGCCTGGCTGTCGACGTAGGCATCGGCGGCCCGTTGGCCCACGGCCTGGAAGGTGGCGATGGGCCGGTCGAACTGCTCGCGGGTCTTGGTGTACTCGGCGGTGAGGTCGATCGCGGCGCTGGTGACGCCGGCCTCGGCCACCGCCGCGGCCGCGGTGGCCCGGAGCACCAGCCAATGGACCATGTCCAGGCCGATCGCGGCCGAGCCCAGTAGATCCTCCTCGGTCAGGGCCACGTGGTCGAACTCGAGGATGGCGTCGGGGCGCTCGGCGTTGGTCAGCTGCCAGGTGCGAGAGACACCCGAGGCCGACAGGTCGACCAGGAACACCCCGACCTCTCCCCCGTCGATGCGAGCCGGGACCACGGCCACATCGGCGACGAGCCCCGAGGGCACACAGGACTTGGCCCCGGTCAGGGTGTAGCCGGTGCCGGCCTTCTCGGCCGTGAGGGCGGGGGCATCAGGAGTGCCGCCCAGCTCCACCAGCGCCGTGGTCACCACGACGTCGCCGGCCACGACGCCCGGCAGCCAGCGCTGGCGCTGGGCCTCCGAGCCGAACTCGGCGATGGCCGGGGCTCCGGTGGCGATGGTCTCGATGGCCGGCACGTAGGCGGCGCTCTTCCCGGCCGCCTCGACGAGCAGGGCGGCCTCGATGAAGCCCAGGCCGGCCCCTCCCACCTCCTCGGGCAGGTTGATGCCGGTCAGGCCGGCGGTGGCCAGCTCCGACCACAGCTTGCGGTCGAACCGAGGGGTCTCGGTGTCGGCCTCGATCTCGCGCAGG
>DATMMO010000129.1:0-5096 GCA_035569695.1 Acidimicrobiales bacterium
CACCCACAAGGTCGGCGCCGCGGCGGTGCCCATCGACCCCCGCTTGGCCCCGCCCGAAGTGGCGCACATGCTGGCGCACGCACGTGCGGTGGCCATCGTGGCCGACGAGGACCGGGTCGAGAGCGCCCTGTCGAGCGCGGCCCAGGAGCCCGACCGTCTGGCCGCTCTGTCCCTCGTCATCGATGCGTCGATGGACCCAGCCGTTGGCGCGTCAGGCCGGGGACGGGGTCACCGTGACCCGGATGGGGGGCCCAGGTGCATCCCCTGGGACGAGATGCTGGACGACGACGGGTCCACCTTTCAGGTTCTGGTTGACGATGACGACCTCTCCGAGATCCTGTTCACGTCGGGTACCACCGGGCACCCCAAAGGGGTGGCCGTGCGCCACGGCAATGCCTCATCGGTCCCCAACTCGGCACCGTCGTGGAGCGGTGGCCTCTGGCTCCATGCCAGCCCGTTGGCCACCTTCGCCGGGATCACCTTCATCTACACCCCGATGAAGCTCGGGCTGACCAGCGCCTACCAGAGCCCCTTCGACGCCGGGCGCTGGCTCGAGTTCGTGGAGACCGAGCGGCCCATGGCCGTCTTCCTGGTTCCGGCCATGGTCCAGTTGCTCCTGGGCCACCCCCGGTTCGACGCCGCCGACCTCTCCTCCATTCAGATCTGCTCGGTGGGCAGCGCCCCGCTCGCTCCCGCGGCCATCGACCGCCTGCAAGAGCGGATGCCCGATGCCTCGGTGTCCAACAACTACGGCATGACCGAGGCCGGGTCGGTCTACTGCCTCATGCCCAAGGGCGAAGCCGTACGCCGCCCCGGCTCGGTGGGCAAGCCGCTCCCTCCCGCCGAGGTCCGGTGCGTGGACGGCGACGGCGCCGCAGCGACGCCGGGCACCTACGGAGAGGTCCGGCTGCGTATTCCCGGCCGTCAGCGGGAGTACTTCGACGACCCCGAAGCGACGGCCGAGGCCTGGGTGGACGGCTGGCTCCGCACCGGAGACATCGGTCGGCTCGACGAGGACGGCTATCTCTATATCGGGGGCCGGGCCAAGGACGTGATCATCCGGGGCGGCAGCAACATCTATGCCGTGGACGTGGAGCACACCATCCTCGCCCACCCGGCCGTGGCCGAGGCGGCCGTGGTCGGGATCCCTCACGAGGTACTGGGCGAGGACGTAGCCGCCGTGGTAGCCCTGCGGCCGGGACAGGAGGTGGACGGCGAGGAGCTCCGGCAACACTGTCTCGTCTCCCTGGCCGGCTACAAGGTGCCCAGACGGTGGGAGTTCGTGCCCGAGCTGCCGCGCAACCCGGCGGGCAAGGTATTGAAGAACGAGGTTCGTGCCCGTTTCCGGGGCGATGGCGTTCCCAGCTGAGCCTCCGGAAGGGGCCACGTTGGGGCAGTCCATTCCTTTCATCGGAAACCCTGACACGCGTATCATAGAACTGCAGCTGGAAAACACGTATAGTCGGTCCCATCTCCCGAGGACCCGGAGCGGTGCTGCCGCTTCATCGGCCTCTCGGAGGGACATGATGGACCGGTCGCCACCAGGGTGTGTGGGGGTCGGAGAACTGGGGGGAAGATGAAGCGAGCCAATCGGAGAAGGACACGATTGACAGGGTCGGTCGCCGCGTTGACGGTGGCGGCGGCCCTGCTGGTCGGATTTCCGGCCACCAGCTCGGCGGCGAGCACGAGCCCGGCATCGGGGAACATCAGCGTGGGGGCCATCTCCTCGCTGACGGGTGCCATCGCCGCCGACTTCGACGCCTTCGTGCCCGGCATGCAGGCCTACTTCGACATGGTCAACGCCGCCGGCGGGGTCAACGGGCACAAGCTGGTGCTGGCGGCCAACCTGGACGACGCCGGCAACCCCAGCCAGTTCACCCAGCTGACCCACACGCTGCTCCAGCAGGATCACGTCTCCGCCGTGGCCATCTCGACCTTCTTCTTCAACCCGAGCCTCTACGTCCAATCCGGCGTTCCCACGTACGGCTACAACGTGAGCAACAACTGGGTCGGTCCGGCCAACCTGTTCGCCGCCGGCGGCTCCGTTCAGAACTACACGGCCGGCGTGGCCCCGATCTCGTGGATCATCAAGCAGACCAAGTCGAAGTCGGTGGCCGTCATGAGCTACGGGTCGGCCATCACCTCTTCGTTTGGCGCCTGCAACGCGTTCGCCAACGGCCTGAAGGCGGCGGGCGTCACCGTCAGCTACACCGACCTCTCGGCCCAGCTGGGCGGCAACTACAGCTCCGCCGTCCAGAAGATGCAGCAGTCGGGCACCGACTTCGTGCTCAGCTGCTTGCAGTCCTCTGACAACATCACGCTGGCTCGCTCCATCCAGCAGTACGGCCTGAAGGTCCATCAGCTGTGGCTGAGTGGCTACGACCAGACGGTCCTCAACCAGTACAGCTCGCTGATGCAGGGCGTCTACTTCAACGTGAACGGCAACGTCCCCTTCCAGGCGGTCAAGGCGTTCCCCGGCTCCTATCCGGGCATGCAGCAGTACCTCGCCGCCATGCAGAAGTACGAGCCCAAGTTCGCGTTCAACGATCAGGCTCTGCAGGGCTGGCAGTCGGCCGCCCTCCTGGCCGCCGGGGTCCAAAAAGCGGGGAGCGACCTGACTCCGGCGAACATCGTGGCCCAGACGAACAAGATCACGAACTTCACGGCCGGAGGCCTCTCGGCCGTCACCGACTGGACGAAGCTGCACACCACCCAGACCTATCCGGCCTGTAGCGCCTTCGTAAAAGTCACAGGATCCAAGTTCATACCGGTGGCCATCAAGGGCCACCAGGTCTTCGCCTGCTTCAACAAGAAGGTGAACTACAAGAACCCGATCCCGGTCACGCCACCGCCGGGAACCCCGGGAACGTGATCACCGCCGGGTCCGAGGGGTACCTCCGAAACAGCGGGGACGCCAAGCTGGGTCAGATGAGGCTGCCGGCCACCACCGTCGGCACCTAGGACCGGGGGCCCCGTGTCGCACTTCATCGGCTATGCCATACCCGGCATCCCCTATGGGTGCACCTATGCCATCGTCGCCGTGGGCCTGGTGCTCACCTACCAGGCCACCGGCGTGTTCAACTTCGCCTTCGGGGCCCAGGCCTACACCTCGGCCTTCGTCTACACCAAGTTGGTCCAGAGCGACGGGTTCCCCATCTGGCTGGCCTTTCTTATCTCGGTGGTGCTGTTGGCCCCCCTGCTGGGGCTGATCTTCGACCGCTACCTCTTCCGCAAGATCCCCAACACCAACACCACGGCCAAGCTGGTGACCGGCATCGCCCTGTTCGTCGGCATTCCCGCCCTGTTGCCGGTGCTCTTCGGCAGCGCCAACCAGTACAACTCGCCCAGCATCCTGTTCAACCCCAACACGGTGTACTTCCGGGTGGCCAACACCCCGATCAACGGGATCTATCTCAGCTCGGTGGTGGTCACCGTCGTCGTCCTGGTCGCCCTGGTCATCCTCATGCGCTTCACCAACCTGGGGTTGCAGATGCGCGGCGCGGTGGAGAGCCGGCGCCTGGTCCAACTGGACGGCGTGAACTCCGGGCGGGTGATCGCCATTGCCTGGGCCGTGTCCAGCTTCATGGCCGGGCTGGCCGGCGTGCTTCTGGCCCCCATCTATGGTCAGCTCCAGTCCCAGGACTACGCCACCTTGCTGGTGGCCGCCTTTGCTGCCGCGGCCTGGGCCACGCTGCGATCGATGCCCATCGCCGTCCTGGTCGGCATCCTCATGGGCGTGGCCGACACCGTGCTCCAGGGCTATCTGCCCGCCTCGAGCCCCTGGTCGGCCGCGGTCCTACCCTCGCTGCCCTTCATCGTGTTGGTGGCCGCCCTGTTGATCGTGCGGGGCATGCGCCAACTGCACGACGACGAGGATCCCATGGCCTCGGTCGACCCCCCGCCCCCGCCGACCATCGCCGCCACCCGGGCCCCCCAGCTGGGCCGGGTCATCAGGATCCTGTGGTACGTGCTCCTGGCCGGTTTCATCGTGTCGATGCTGTCGTGGATCCCGCAGTCCTGGGAGAGCGTCTTCAACGCCGGCCTGGCCTTTTCCACCATCTTCTTGTCCATCACCCTGATCACCGGCATGGGCGGCCAGCTCTCCCTGGCTCAGGCCACCCTGGCCGGGGTGGGGGCGTTCACCGCCGCCCAACTGGCCAACCACATCGGCCTCAACTACCTGGTCGGCGCGCTGGTCGGCGCGGCCGCGGCCGCCGTGGTGGCGGTGGTGCTGGCCCTGGCCTCCCTGCGGCTGCGGGGGCTGGGACTGGCCCTCATGACCATTGCCGCCGCCCTGTTCTTCGACAACTCGGTGTTCACCCAGATCAACCAGGCCAACGGCCATGCCCTCACCGTGCAGGCCAAGTGGGTGGGGCTGGGCATTCTCAATGCCGACGGCCATGCCCTCTTCGTCCTGTCCATGATCGTGCTGCTCATCTGCGTGATCGGCGTCACCCTGGTGCGCAACGGCACGACGGGCCGGTACCTGGCGGCCATGCGGGGCAGTGAGACGGCGGCGGCCGGCATCGGGATCAACCTGACCTGGCAACGGATCCTGATCTTCGCCATCTCGGGGGTGGTGGCCGGCATCGGCGGCACGATCCTCACCATCCAGCAACAGTCGGTCAACGCCCAACAGTTCAACTACCAGCTCTCGCTGGCCTTCGTGGTCATCGTGGTCACCACCGGCGTGAGCTCCATCGAGGGCGCCATCCAGGCCGGGATGGGCTACGTGATCATCCAGCAGGTGCTGACCTACCTGCCCTCTCGCTACGGGGGCGGGGGCCTCACCTTCGTGCTCTTCGCCTTCGGGGCCCTCACCTACGCCGCCCACCCCGAGGGGATCCTCGAATTCCAGAAACGGCGATGGACGATGCGGTTCGAACGGCTCATCTTCCACAACGGTTCGCCCCCCGGTCCCCCTGATTCGCCGGGCCGGAGCGGAGGGGTGACGGCGGGTGCGCAACCCTCGCTCGGCCCGAGGGCCATGGACGGAACCTATGCCGGACTGTCCGCGCCCGAGCAGGGAGTCGTCCCGTGAGACGGCCCTTGAGATCCCGATCGCGCCGGGCCGGTGCGCCCACGGAAGCACCGTC
>DATMMO010000130.1:0-5919 GCA_035569695.1 Acidimicrobiales bacterium
CGAACTGGCGAGCCAGGTCGAGTTTGCTTGCGTCCAGGTCGACGGCGATGACCATGGACGCGCCGGCCAGGATCGATCCGGCTACCGCTGCGCACCCCACTCCCCCGCACCCGAACACGGCCACCGAGTCACCCAGCGATACCTCACCGGTGAACAGGGCCGAACCGAGACCGGCCATGACCCCGCAGCCGAGGAGCCCGACCGCCTCGGGCCGGGCGGCCGGATCGACCTTGGTGCACTGCCCGGCAGCCACCAACGTCTTCTCGGCGAAGGCACCGATGCCCAGGGCAGGCTCCAACGGCGTGCCATCGGTCAGCGTCATCTTCTGGGTGGCGTTGTGGGTGTTGAAGCAGTACCACGGTCGTCCCCGTCGGCAGGCCCGGCACCGGCCGCACACCGCCCGCCAGTTGAGCACCACGAAATCGCCGGGTTGGACCGAGGTCACATCGGGACCGACGGCCTCGACCACGCCGGCGGCTTCGTGCCCGAGCAGAAAGGGAAAGGCGTCATTGATCCCACCCTGGCGATAGTGCAGATCGGTGTGGCAGACACCGCAGGCTTGGACGACCACGGTGGCCTCGCCCGGGCCCGGGTCGGGAACCACGATGGTCTCCATCGAGACGGGCTCGCCCTTGGCCCTGGCCACGACGCCTTTGACCTCACTCGACACGCGTCAGTCCTTTCCGTCGGTCCCAGAATGCCGGTACAGGTGTCGGTCAGGCGGCCACTTCTGTCGCCCGGGCGACGTCAGCGAGATCCCCGGATCAGGACTCCTGGACGTTCGCCGGTGTCCTCACCGTTCTCGAACGTAGCCGTTCCCGACTTGATGGTGGCCACATAGCCGGTGGCCCGCTGAAGCAGGCGGCGACCACCGGCGGGCAGATCGCTATGGACTCGGGGGTTGCCCAGCTGCAGGTGCTCGAAGTCGATGACGTTGATGTCGGCCAACATGCCCGGCTCCAGCGTTCCCCGGTCGCCCAGACCGTAGAGCTGCGCGGTGTCCTGGGTCTGCTTCTTGACCATCCACTCGAGGGGAAGCCGCTCGCCCCGGGTCCGATCCCGGACCCAATGGGTGAGCATGAACGTGGGCTGGGAGGCGTCGCAGATGACCCCGCAATGGGCACCACCGTCGCCCAGACCGGCCGCGGCCCGCGGGTGGAGCAGCATCTGGCGCGCCGGCTCCAGATCGCCGCTGGCGTAATTGAGGATGGGGAGATAGAGGAGCCCCTGTCCCCCGTCCTCGAGCATGGCCTCATAGGCCACGGCCAGGGGCGTGGTCCCCGACGCCGCGGCCACACCGGCCAGGGATCGCTCCGGTCCCGGTTCGTAGTCAGGGGGCAGGCCGAGGGTGTAGGTGGACTCGAAGGCTGCCTTCATCTTTCCGATCTCGGCCCCAACGGGTTCCCACTCCTCGATCGAGCGGCGGACCTCAGGGTCGCGCAGGGCGGCGACGAACTCGTCCTCGGAGAGGCCCCGAGACTTGAGGGCCCGGTAGCCGGGGATGAGGTCGAACAGGCAGTAGGAGGCGAAGTGCCCCGACAGCAACCCAGTCGCCCGACCGGCCACCTGCGGTCGGAGGTCCGCCCCATCGTCCACGGCCTCGAGCGAGGCCGCCATCAGTTCCTTCCACAGGTCGGGGGCGCTCTCCACCTGGAGCAGGGCAAAGGTCACCGGTCGACCGATGGCGGTCGACAGCCGGCGCATCCAGTCGACCTCCCGTCGCGGCGCGATGGCATCCTCGCCGGCGACACCGTCGGGAGCGAGCTCGAAGACGCCGGTGCCCAGCTCGCCCAGGGCGGCACCGATCCCGAACAGCTCGTCCTCGGCTGCGTAGGTTCCCGGAACGGGCTCACCGTCGATGGCCCGATGGGCGATGGTTCGCGACGTGGAGAACCCCAGCGCCCCGGCGGTGACCGCTTCTTTGACCAATCGCTTCATGGCCGCGATGTCCTGGGGCGTGGCCGGCTCGTTGCGGGCCCCCCGCTCCCCCATCACGTAGGCTCGTACCGCGCCGTGGGCGATCTGCGTGCCGATGTCCACCGTCCATCGCCCGTCGTCCAGGATGTCGAGGTACTCAGGGAAGCTCTCCCATCCCCAGGTCATGCCTTCGGCCAGTGCGGTCCCGGGGATGTCCTCCACCCCCTCCATCAAACCGATGAGCCAGTCGTGCTGGTCGGGCTGGGCCGGGGCGAAGCCCACACCGCAGTTCCCCATGACGATCGAGGTCACGCCGTGCCAGCTGCTCGGGGCGATGGTGTCGTCCCAGGTGGCCTGACCGTCGTAGTGGGTGTGGATGTCCACCCAACCCGGGGTGACCAAGAGGCCGTCGGCGTCGATGGTCCGGGATGCCGACGCGTCGTCGAGCTGTCCGACCGCGGTCACCAGCCCGTCGTCAACGGCCACATCCGCCGTGGTGGCGGGCCGACCGGTCCCGTCGACAACCGATCCACCCCGAATTACCAGATCGTGCACGCTGTGACCCCCTTGGTGGCAACCAACCAATCGTCACACGGATGGACGGTTGTCCGCAACGCATTGGCCCCCACCAGCCTGGGCCACCGCCGCAGGGCGATCAGACCACGGGGGCGTGGCCGCGACCGAGGGACTCGACCGCTGCCGGCCGAGGCCGGCCCCGATCTCCTCGTCTTCCGCTCCCGGCTGGAAGAGATGGGTGAGGATCACCAGGGTGAACGACAGGAAGAACACGGGCTCGATGAAGGAGCCCAGGCGATCGGTGAGGTAGGCCAGACCCAGGAGGGGGTAGGCCACGGTGAACAGCCGCAGCACGTTGCGATAGACGATGGCCGACCCGGTGCGCTGGCCCCGAGTCCGGCGCACGGCCAAGAACACCGCGGTGGTGATGGTGGCGAACTCGAGGACGCCCGACAGCATGTGAACGTAGTGATGGAGGGGAAGCTGCAGATGCCGTTCCTGGGCCCGGCACACGGCACTGAGTCCCGAGGAGCAGGCGTAGGAGAACTTGCCTCCCAATCCGGCGGCCATGGCGAAACCGACCAGCCAGCCCCACTCCCGCCCTCGATACCGACGCCCCAGGGACCCTCGAAGGGCCAGAGCGGCCAAGAGCAAGGTCCCCGAGAGGAGATCGAGATGCTGCAACAACGGGGCATGGGGAAGACCGGACGCCTCGATGTCGCTGAAGAACCCGTTGTCGGACGGCAGCATGCCGGGGACAAAGGGGACCACGACCCACCAGTTGTAGAGGACGAGGCCGGCCACCCCCACCACTTCGCTGGCTCCCAGCCGCCACTCACGGGACCGGTCACCGCCTCGATCCAGTCCTGCCGCCCGCTGCCCGACACTGCCCATGTCCATGCCTCCCGCCACAGTGAACACATCGGGACCCCTGCAGAGCCCGAGACCCCGTCTCCCTACGTCACTGGTATCCAACCCTGGGGAGCGACGCCTATTCCCCGGGCCCGCGGTCGCCGGGCGATCAGCGGGCCAACGCCTCGAACAGGTCGCCGTGGTCCTCGACCCGGTCCAGTACCTGGTCGGACGTGAACCGGAGGAGCCCGGGATCCTCGGCGGCGATGCACCGGTTCACCTCGTCCCAGGACACCGGGGTCGAGACGGTGGGTTCGTCTCGGGCCCGCAACGAATAGACGGCGACCGTGGTCTTGGCCGGATGATTCTGGCTCCAGTCGATCAGGACCTTCCCTCGTCGCAGCTCCTTGCGCATGTTGGAGACCACCAGATCAGCGTGCTCTCCCTCCAGCGTTCGGGCCAGCTCGAGGGCTTCGTCACGGACCCGGTCCCAGGTCGGTCGACCCGACAGGCGGGTATAGAGCTGCAGGCCCTTCGACCCACTGGTCTTGGGATACGTCGTCCGGTCGGGCAGGGCGTCATCGATCAGCCGGGCTACCCGACAACAGTCGACCATGGTGCTCCCTTCGCCCGGGTCCAGATCGAAGACCATATGGTCGGGCGGCCCCGGCAACGTGCGTCGCCGGGCCACCCGCCACAGGGGCACGTGGAGCTCAATGGTGGCCAGGTTGGCCGCCCAGGCCAACGTGGCCACATCGCACACCACGGCGTACTCGACGCTCTCGGATGCCGACCGACCCCGTGAGCCGGTCGCCGTCGACGGGACCTCAACCGTTCGCACCCAGTCGGGAGCGTGGGAGGGCACGTGCTTCTCGAAGAAGGACGAGGCGTGCACCCCGTTGGGGTAGCGGTGCAGGGTGAGCGGTCGGTCGCGAACGTGGCCGAGCATGACCGGCGCGATGCGGACGTAGTAGTCGATCATCTGCCCCTTGGTGAAGCCACCCGGATAGAGCGGCTTGTCCAGGTTGGACACCGTCAATCGGCGCCCCTCCACCTCCACCTCGACCGACGACGACTTACTCACGAACGACCTCTCGGGGATCCTTGTCAGGACGGAGACCCCGCCAGGCGGGGTGGCGGATCTGGCCGTCCTTTGTCCATTGGGTGAACCGAACCTCGCCGACCATGGTGGGCTCCACCCACGTGACCCCGGCGCGGTGAGCGCTGGGCACCACGGTGGCAAAGGGACTGTCGGCCCTGGTCAGGGGGCGCAACATCGCCAGCAGCTCGTCCTGTTGCTTGCCGGTGAACCCCGTGCCCACCCTGCCCACGTAGGCCAGACCGGTCGGGGCGGGCACGCCCATCAGGAGGGCGCCAAAGGTCTGCTGCCGGTTGCCCTTTCCCGGCGCCCAGCCGCCAATGACCACCTCCTGGGTCCGGGTCAGCTTCACCTTGATCCACGCGTCGCTGCGTCGACCGGGTTGGTAGCGGCTGGTGCGGAGCTTGGCCACCACGCCTTCGAGTCCTCCGGATCGGGCCACATCGAGCACCTTGTCGCCCGAGACATCGGTGAAGGCGTCGGTGACCACCCACTCGGGACCGTCGAGGCCCAGGGACTCGAGGATCGATCGCCGCTCGTCATAGCTCTCGTCGATCAGGGGCCGCCCGTCCAGGTAGAGCACATCGAAGATCAGGTAGTTGACCGGGGTGGCCGCGGCCGCCCGGCGGACGTGGGCCGCCCCCCGTACCTGCATCCTGTTCTGCAGCATCGAAAACGACGGGCGCCCTTCATCGTCCATGGCCACGATCTCGCCGTCGAGCACCACCGAGGTGGCACCCAGCTGGAGACCGAGGCCGCGCAGCTCGGGGTACACCTCGGACACGTCGTTGCCGTTCCGGGTGAGGGCCCGCACCCGCCCGCCATCGACGTAGGTCACCGCCCGTATCCCGTCCCACTTGAACTCGTAGGCCCAGCCGCGGTCCTTGGCCGGCAGCGAGCCCAACGTGGCCAACATGGGCGGAATCTCGTCGGGCATCGCCTCCCACCCGGCCGGCGGGGGATCCATGCGATGCATCATCCAGTTACGGCCGTCCGTCTTGAACAGCACGTACCGACCTGCGACGCGGGAGCCCTGCAACGTGATCATGACCTCCCGGTCGCTCCACTTCTCGCACTGGTAGCGGCCGTGGTCCCACAGGATGACCGAGCCCCCTCCGTACTCCCCCTTGGGGATCTCGCCCTCGAAGGCGCCGTAGTCGAGCGGATGGTCCTCGGTGTGGACGGCCAGCCGATTCTGACCGGGGTCGAGGGGGACGCCTTTGGGAACCGCCCAGGACACGAGCACCCCATCACGCTCCAGCCGGAAGTCCCAGTGCAACGCAGTGGCATGGTGTTCCTGGATGACGAAGATGGGCCCGGCTTGCTTCGACCGCCTGCCCTTGGTGGTCTGTCCCATGGGCTCGGGGGTCTTGGCCGCGTCTCGCATCTTGCGGTACGTGGCCAACGCCGGTTCAGGTCTGGTGGTCGCCTTCTTGGTAGTTGCCTGGCCAGCAGCCTTGGTGGCCGTCCGTTTCGTTGCCGCCTTCTTGGTGCTCGCCTGGCCCGCGGCCGTCTTCTTGGTGCTCGCCCTGCCC
>DATMMO010000131.1:0-9110 GCA_035569695.1 Acidimicrobiales bacterium
GTACGAACTGCGCTGGGCGGCTGAATCCCTGAGGCCACGGCGCAAACTCCATGGACGCCTTCGCCCGCTTTGGGGCGGCAGGCAAGCGAGCGGTGAGGGCTTCAGGACGTGGTTCCGCAGGTGTGCAAGCCCGTATACCCGCCGAGCTCAAGGCAAACAGTGCGTCACAATGGGCCGGACCTCGCAGTTCCCGGCCCAATCGGGGACGCAATCCTGATGGAGTTTCAACATCCGGGAGGCAGCGTCAATGGTCTGACTGAGCGAGGGCGCCTCGACCACGGCGAAGCCGTGAACCGGCAACCGTGCCGCGCCCTGGAGCTTGGCGCCCGGGGACAGCTCGATCCGCACAGCATCTGCCTGTGGTGCCAGCCCTCCGGTGATGACGAACCGACCTGCCTCGAGTTCGTTCTCAACAAACGCGGTCATCGCCGACTGAAGCTCGGCGGGGGAACTCGTTACCTGGTCCAGAGTGAGGGTCACGAGGAACTGCATGGTGTCCGCTCCTTGTCCGACGGTGTGAACCCGTCGATCCATATGGTCATGGGCAAGAGAAGTTCGGGCATCGTGCCCCCTCTTCGTTCAGCTCGGTATTTCCGACATATATGTTGACGGTGGGCCCACCGAAGAATCATCGACATCCGGTCCGGCGATCGGGAAGGCCACGAGGGCCATCGAAGCCGGCGGGTAGCGATCGCAAGTCCGGGCGAGACAGCTATTCGATTGGGCTCAGCCCAGAAGCCGTCAGAACATAGGAAGGGGCCCCATATCCGTCGTCAGCGATGAGGTCGAGGACACTCTCGGCCACTTGCTCTGGGGTCAACGTCTCACCGAACTGAGCGAGATACGCCTCTCGGCTCAGTCCGGCGTACTTGGCGTAGGCCTCGACAAATGGAGCGCCGAGCTGAGTGGCCGGGGTGATCTGCGGGAGGATCGAGACGAAACGGATACCCAACGAGTTTCGTTCGGCCTCAGCTCTGGCATAGGAGCTCAGAAATCTGATGGTCGCTTTCGCCCCCGCATAACCACCACTCAGCGGTGACCCGCGCCGGGCCGCACCGCTGGAGAAGCTGACGACCACCGACCCCTGCTCGAGGGGGCGAGTCAAGGCCTCGCCCAGAAAGTGGAACACGTGCTGCACATCGACATGCCAGTTCCGGCTGAAGCCCTCCCACGTCTGGTCTTGCAACGGTGCCGCAGGAGGAGTCGCACCGGCGTTGAGCACCAAGAGGCGCGGCCGGTAGTCGGCGATCAGCCGAGCAGCCAGGGTGGTTTCGGTCAGATCAGCGACCACCGGAATGAACTGGGTTCCGAGTTGCTGATGCAGCTCGTCCAGCCGATCCTTGCTTCGAGCGACGCCAACCACCTCGGTCCCCTGTGCCGCCAGTGCGGAGGCAATGGCCCGTCCAAAGCCTCGGCTGGCCCCGGTCACTACTGCCGTCGTCTTGTTCTGTTCTGGGTTGGACATGTGTGCCTCCTGGTGGGTGAGTGGATCTTGGAATCTGTCAATGCGGTCAGCGTTTCCGTCTGTCCTGGGTTTCGGATATGCATGGGGAGAGCAGGCGGCGCCGTCACTCGGCCATTGCCGGCGCCGGGAGGTCCGGTTGACTCGATGTGTCGACCGCCCCCGCCATCTCTCGGCGACGAATCAGGACAAAGGTGATTGGCACGGCGACCAACCCGGTCAGTCCACACACCCACAGCGCCAGCTGAAACCCGCCGGTGAGCGCAGACGTCGTTGAATGGCCGAGGGCGACGAGAGTATGGAAGCGGGTGGCAAAGACCGTCGAGGCGACAGCAACACCGATCGCTCCGCCCAGCTGCTGGGACGTATTGATCAGGCCCGAGGCGACCCCGGCGTCGGGCCCGGCAATACCGGCCAATGCTCCGATCGAGACTGGGATGAAGGCGAAGGCCGTGCCGGCTCCAGCAACAAAGAACGGTCCGGCGAGGTTCTCCCAGAAGTGCCCATCGGTCGGCACCTGTGCTGCCCACAGGATTCCAACCCCGATGAGGGTCATCCCAAACGCCATGACCAGCTTGGCCGAGGTGCGAGTGACAAGGAGCTGCGAGAGCCCGGCCAACGCCACGGACGTGATCGATGCGGCCAGCCAGGCTAGCCCCGTCTTGAGGGCCGAGTACCCGAGCACCTGCTGCATGTAGAGGGTACCGACGAACACGAACGTGTAGAAGCTGGCTGTCAGGAGAAAGCCAACCGCGTTCGATCCGGCGACAGTCTTGATACGAAACAGGCGCAGCGGTAGAAGGGGTGCGTCAACCCGGGACTCGACGATCAAGAACGCGACCATAAGTAGTGCTGAGCCGGCCAGCATGGCCAGGGTCTGTGTCGTCCCCCAGCCGATCTGGGGCGCCTGGGAGATGGCGTAGACCAACATCACCAGGGCTCCGCTACTGGTCAGCGCCCCAATGGGGTCATACCGTCGACGCTGGTTGCTGAGCCGGCTCTCAGGCACGACGCGCCGAGCGAGCAGAAGCACGGTCGCTCCGACCGGGACATTGAGGAAGAAGATGTAGGGCCAGCCCGCGTAGCGAGTGAGTAGGCCGCCGGCCAGCAGCCCGACCGTGGCTCCGGTCGCCCCCAACGCGCCCCAGACCCCCAGCGCCTTGTTTCGCTCGGCGCCCTCGCTGAACATGTTCATCACGATGGAGAGCGCCGCCGGGAGGACCAGTGCGGCCCCGAGGCCCTGGATCCCTCGCATGACGATAAGGAATGTGTCGGTCGGGGCCATGGCGTCGGCGAAGGACGCGGCCGTGAATATGGCCATTCCCACCATGAACAACCGCCGACGGCCGAGCAGGTCGGCCGCTCGCCCACCCAGCAAGAGGAAGCCGCCAAAGGTGAGCCCATAGGCTGTCACCACCCACTGCAGATTCGATTCCGAGAAATGGAGCTTCTGGCCGATGGTGGGCAGGGCGACGTTGACAATGGTGAGGTCAACAATGGTCATGAAGTACGCCACCGCCAACAGGGCGAACGCTCGCCAGCGGTGGACCAGGGCGTCACCAGTTGGCGTCGCCCGTCCCAGTTCCTGCTCGAGACTGCCCCCGTCGAGAACGAATTGGTCCGTCGAGGAAGGGAGGAGCCGATCGTTGTCGGCCCTTCCACTGTGGTCTTCCCATTCGGTCGATGTCATCGCTGGCCTCCGATAGTGCGGCTCGGGTCCTCATTGGTTGAAACCCCGGAATTCGCTGACATTGACCGACGAATTCGGTTGGCTCGCGGTGTTGCCATGGCCGGAGGCCTTGAACGAAGAAGACATCACCACCGGACGCACCGAACAGCGGCGTCGCAGGAAAGCGGGTCTTTCAGGGATTCGCGATGAATTTGGATCACGTGTGGTGTTGGTACTTGCAGAGGGTCAAGCTGGGAGAAAGGAAGACACCCCTATGAACGAAGCCACCCTCGATCGGGCTCGAGCCGGGGACGGCGACGCCTTCGAAGAGCTGGTCAAGCCACACCGGCGTGAGCTTCTCGTGCATTGCTACCGCATCCTTGGATCGCTACAGGACGCCGAGGACGTTCTCCAGGAGGTTCTGATGTCGGCATGGCGAGCGCTGGAACGCTTTGACGGCCAATCGTTGCGAGCATGGCTGTACCGCATCGCCACGAACCGATGTCTCAACTTCCTCCGCGACGAGACCCGCCGGCCACAATCGATCCTGTCCGCCGAGCCAAGGTCCGGGGCGATCGGTCTGGTCAGCTCCGACGAGCCGTGGTGGCTCGAACCCTACCCAGATGCGCTGATTGATGACGTGGCCGTCAGTCCCGAAGCGCGCTATGACTCCCGCGAGTCCATTGCCCTTTCGTTCATCGCTGGGCTCCAACAGCTACCGGCCCAACAAAGAACGATCCTCGTACTTCGCGATGTGCTGGGCTTTTCCGCCTCTGAGGTAGCCGGGATCCTCGACACGACCCCAACATCGGTGAACAGCGCTCTCGTCCGGGCCCGAAATGGGCTCGGACCAGATCGGAGCCCAGATCTCATTCCCCTGCCGCGGTCGGCGGTCGAAACGGACGTCATCGACCGCTTCGTCAACGCGTTCCAGAACGGAGACATCGACCAGGTGGTCGCACTCCTTACCGAAGACGCCAAGCTCAACATGCCGCCCGAGCCCCTTGAGTGCCGTGGGGCTCGAGCCATTGCAGAGTTCCTCCAAGAACGATCCTTCTGGGGTCAGACGCTCAAGCTGGTGCCCACTCGAGTCAACAACCAGCCGGCTTTTGGCTACTACCTCCCCGATCCCCACTCGTCGATCTTGCGGGCCAACGGCCTCATCGTCCTCACCCTTTGCCAGGACAAGATCACCACGCTGACCCGGTTCGGAGACAAGGGAATCCTCGCCAGTTGTGGACTGCCTCGCACGGTCGCAAACGACCAACCGTGATGACAATGGAATGTGGGACCAGCCGTACTACGGCAAGGCGGTCCCAGTCTCGAGCAGCGTCTTCAGGCTGGCAAGAACGGCAGGCCAGCCGTTGGAGATGCCCGGGAGAACATCACTACCAGGCTCGAAGCCGTCGTGGACGACTGTGAGCTCGACCACACCGTACCCAGCCTCCTCGATGTCGAAGGCAACCTTGGAGCGGGGCTCAGCCCGCCAGGCGGCAGCGGTGGCTTCGTCGGGTTGAGAGTGGTGCCAGCTTCTGAGGTTCTTTCATTCCCCGGCCGCGGCCATGGCCACTTCCCGCTCGGGTGCGATCGACATCCCGGCTGGATGCCCCGTGCGTCGGATGAGGAGGACGGCGGCGAGCACGCCGAGGAAGCCGGTCAGCCCGCACACCCACAGGGCCAAGTGGAAGCCGCCGGTGAGTGCCGCACGGGTGGCGTAGCCGTGATGGACGAGCGTGTGGAAACGCGATGCGGCGATGGACGAGGCGACGGCCACGCCGATGACACCGCCGAGATTCTGCGATGTGTTGAGCAGGCCTGAGGCCACCCCTCCGTCACGCTCGGTGATACCGGTGAGCCCCCCGATGGAGATCGGGATGAAGGCGAAGGCGGTGCCGATGCCGGCGACGAAGAACGGCCCGGCCAGGTCCGGCCAAAAGCTCCCATTGGTCGGAGCCTGGGTGGCCCACAGCATCCCCGAACCGATGAGGGTCATGCCCAGGACCATGACGGCCTTGGGCGAGGTCCTGGTCACCATCTTCTGGGAGAGGCCGGCGCAGGCCAGGGAGGTGACCGACGCCGTCATCCACGCTGCCCCGGTGGCCAGGGCCGAGAAGCCGAGCACCTGCTGCATGTAGAGGGTGCCCAAGAAGACGAAGGTGAAGAAGCTCGTCCCCAGCAAAAAGCCGACGGCGTTCGATCCGGCCACGCTGCTCAGCCGGAACAGCCGCAGCGGGAGGAGCGGTGCCTCGACTTTCGTTTCGATAACGAAGAACCCAGCCAGCAATGCCGCCCCGACCGAGAGCATGACGACGGTTTGGGTGGTCAGCCAACCGATCTGGGGTGCCTGGGAGATGGCGTACACGAAGAGGAGCAAGGCTGCCGTGATCGACAGGGCACCGAAGGGGTCGTAGCGCCGACGGGCGCTGTCGGCACGGCTTTCGGGCACGACCCTGGGGGCCAGGATCAGTGCGACCACGCCGATAGGGACGTTGAAGAAGAAGATGTACTGCCATCCGATGTACGTGGTGAGGATGCCGCCGGCGAGGAGCCCGACCGTCCCGCCCAGGGCGCCCACACCACCCCAGATGCCGAGCGCCTTGTTGCGCTCAGTTCCCTCGGCGAACATGTTCATCACGATCGACAGTGCGGCGGGGAGTACCAGTGCCGCCCCGAGTCCCTGGATCCCCCGCATCACGATGAGGAACGTGTCCGAGGTGGCCAGGCCGCCGCCGAGCGAGGCAGCGGTAAAGACGATCAGACCGGCCATGAGAAGGCGGCGTCGGCCGAGCAGGTCGGCGGCCCGGCCGCCCAGGAGGAGGAAACCGGCGAAGGTCAGCCCATAGGCGGTGACCAGCCACTGCAGGTCGGACTCGGGAAAGTGGAGCTTGCGGCCGATAGTCGGCAGAGCAACGTTGACGATGGTGAAATCGACGATGGTGATGAAGTAGGCCACGACCAGGAGGGCGAAGGCCCGCCAGCGCTGGTTCGAGGACTGGAGAGGCTGGCTCGTTCCGAACCGGGTGTTTTGCATGACTTCCTCCTTCTGAATGTGCAACCAAAGGTAGCATGTCTCCTTTCCAATCTGCAACCAGACGTTGCATATTGGCCTCTGACGTGCCACGATGGATTGCAGTTGAAAGTGTGGGTGGGCAATGACCAACAGGCGACGAGAAGTTGCGGCCGCTACGACAGACGATGGCCGTCGCCCTCAGCGAAGGATGGAAGGCCGATGGCAGACCTGGTGATTGAGCGTGACGTTCTGATCGAGGCATCGATTCAGGTGGTGTGGCGCACCATCACCGAGCCGGACCAGATCAGCCAATGGTTCGCCGATCGGGTCGAACTCGTGATCGAACCGGGGGCGCACGGCTACATGGGGTTCGGGGACCAGGGCGGCCCGGTCGTGGTGGAGACGGTCGAGCCACCGACTCGCTTCTCTTTCCGATGGAACCATCCCCACGACGAGGAGCCGGTCGTCGGCAACTCGATGCTGGTTGAGTTCACGCTGACCCCTGAGGGCGACGAGCAGACGCACCTTCGAGTGACCGAGAGCGGCCACGAAGTACGGGCCTGGCCTGCCTCCGAGAAGGAGCGCTATGCCAACGAACACCGGGGTGGCTGGGGAGAATTCTTGCACCGCCTCGGCGGCCTAGTGGCCGAGCGCCAACGGGGATGACAGTGCGAACCGACGATGAGCTGTGGTCGGCAATCGGCGACCCCTCTCGTCGGCGGGTGCTCGATCTTCTGGTCAGCAACGGTGAGGCCAGCGCCAGCTGGTTGGCCGGACGGGTTCCCGTCTCCCGCCAAATGGTGTCCAAGCATCTGATCGTGCTCGAACAGGCCGGGTTGATCCGCCGGCGCAAGCAGGGTCGAGAGGTGCTCTACCGGGTCGAGGCCAGCCGCCTCGACCAGGCCACTCGGGCCATGGCGGATGTCGCCGCCCAATGGGACCAGCGACTCGCCGCCATCAAACGGCTGGCCGAAGCAGCGCAGAAGGAAGCGAAGAAGAAGAACCGAAGCTGAGCGGCTGGCGATACGATTTCCACACTCTCCTGATCCAAGAAGGAGTCCGCCTACCGTGACCAATCCCACCTACTCGACGGCGGCCACAAGCTGGCCTGCTCCGGCGATCGTGGCGTCCTGACCAGGCGGTGCGGGCCCCGATGACAGACGAACAGTTGCAGAAGATGCAGTCGGGACACGGCTTCATTGCCGCCTTGGACCAGAGCGGTGGCAGCACCCCCAAAGCCCTGAAGGCCTACGGCATCGACGAGAACCGGTACTCGGACGACGACGAGATGTTCGCACTGATGCACGCCATGCGCACCCGGATCATCACGAGCCCCAGCTTCAGCGGTGATCACATCCTCGGGGCCATCCTGTTCGAGGACACCATGGATCGCGACATCGATGGCCGGAGCTCCGTGTCGTACCTGTGGGAGGTGAAGCGCGTGGTCCCCTTCTTGAAGGTGGACAAGGGCCTAGCCGGCGAACACGACGGTGTGCAGCTCATGAACCCGATCCCCGCCCTTGCCTCGCTGCTGTCCCGGGCCGAGGAGAACGGCGTCTTCGGCACCAAGATGCGTTCGTTCATCAAGCTGGGCAGCCGAACCGGCATCACCGCGGTCGTCGACCAGCAGTTCCAAATGGCCGACCAGATCTTGGCCGCCGGGCTCGTCCCCATCATCGAGCCCGAAGTCGATATCCACAGCTCCGAGAAGGCCGAGGCGGAGGAGATCCTGAAGCACAGCCTCGTCGAGCAGTTGGGCCAGCTCCAGCCGGACCACCGTGTCATCTTGAAGCTGTCCCTCCCCGACGTCGCCGACTTCTACTCCGATCTGGTGAGACACCCCAACGTGGTGCGAGTCGTCGCGCTGTCAGGCGGATATGGTCAACGCGAGGCGGACCTCCGTCTGGCCGGAAATCATGGCCTGATCGCCAGCTTTTCGCGAGCCCTCACCGAGGGGCTGTCGGTCGACCAGAGCGACGCGGAGTTCGACGCCACCCTCGAGCGCTCGATCGACAGCATCCTCGAAGCCTCCCTGACGTAGCCCCTCGTTCTGGGACGGGTCGGCGTAACTCGAACGAGGGCCAAGCTGCTCTGTGGGATCTAGGACCGGTTCTCACGGGCTTTGCCCCAGTCGACGATGGCTTGCAGCACCAGATCGGGGGTCTCCATCTGTGGCATGTGTCCGGTGCCCGGCAGAACCTCGAAGCGGGCCCCCTCCATGGCGGCGGCGTAGGCCTGGCCGTAGGCGGGCTCGACGATCTGATCGCTCTCGCCCCACAGCACCAGGGTCGCGACGGCGACGCCGCTGAGGCGGCCGAGCAACGTCGGGTCGGCCATGGCTGGGGAGCCGGCGTAGACGGCCAAGGCTGCACCGTTGGCCGCCATGACTGACTTTTGGGCATCGGGGATGCGGGCAGGATCGACACGGAACGGCGCCGGGTCGTGGAACGAGAGTGACTGAATCTCGGACACTGGGAGGCCGGCGACGTCGGCGACCGGGTGCCCATCCACCTCAATACCCACTGCATCAAGGAGCACGATGCCGGTGATGCGCGGTGAGCCCACCAGGGCCATCTCGGCGGTGATCCAGCCGCCGACGGAGTTCCCGATGACCGTCACGTCCTCGAGTCCGAGGTCATCGAGCAATCCGCGGTAGAGAGCGGCGAGCCCGGCCGTGCTGTTCAGATCGTCCGGACGCGGTGTACCGCCGAAGCCAGGGTGGGTGGGAGAGAGCACCCGGTTGCTGTCGTTTTCGGCCAGCAGCTGCGCGAAGGCGGCGACTGACTGTGGACCGGCGCCCCCATGCAGGACCAGAAAGGGCCGCCCTTCCCCGCGCTCTTCGACGGTCACCTCGACGGGGCCGACGTCCGCGACGTTGAGGGTCTTGGTGGTCGACCGGGCGGTCGTGGTCATGTTCGTCCTCCTTGCTACCCACCAGTTGTGACTCGTTGGGCGCTCGTTTGTGGGTT
>DATMMO010000132.1:0-11014 GCA_035569695.1 Acidimicrobiales bacterium
GCCAGACCCAGCATCACCGCCAAAATGGAGGTCGTGCTGGACTCGGTTGCCACCGATGTCAGCGTCATCAGTATCAGCTCGGTGACGACCACCCCCAGAATGGCGGCGATGAGCGGGAGTAACGCAGCCAGTATCGACCCGAACCCGAGCAAGAGCACCAAGAAGGCCACGACGATCCCGACGATTTCCGAGTTGCTTTGGGTGCTGGCCTGAGCCACTTCGCCGCCATAGTGGACCGAAACGCCCACGGCCTGCGCCGGGGCGCCCGAATTCAGGAGGGCACTTTTCGCCGTCGCGCTCAGCTTCGCCGCTGCCACCGGGTAGGCGACGGTGGCGTAGGCAATCCTTCCGTCCTTCGACACGGTGCCCGTGGTGTACGGATCGCTCACGAATACCACCTGGGGCGCATGGCGCAGACGGGTCAACGTGGCCTCGACGCCTTGGCGCTCTGAGGTTCCGGAAAGGGTCTTCGGTGCCGATACGGAGAAGACCACCTGGGCCTGGGCGCCACCCGTCCCGGGGAACTCCTTGTTGAGCAGGTTCAAAGCGTCCTGGGAGTTCGTCCCAGGCACGGTGAAGGTGTTATCGAGTGGTTTCTTCAACCCGAGGGCAAGGATGGCGAGCACCACCACAACGGCCACCCATATAGCGACGACGTGCCACCGGTGCCGGAAGCACCAGCGGCCCAACTTATATAGGACCGAGCTCACAGTTGGCTCCTTTTTGCCGAGGACCCTGGCCCTACGCCGTTGCGCCCGGTAGGAGGATACAACGATCCGGTATCCAGGGGGTGAATCGTTGCAGGCCTGCTTGCGATGCCTTTGTCTTCGAGTACAACGGCGAGCGACCTCATCGATCATTGCCCGAGCGATCCACGACCTACTGGGCCCGGCCGAAGGCTGAGCCCGGGCCGCGAGATGGCGAGCGGGTGTCGGTTTGCCCGAGGCCGGAAGCCCAGAGATCAGAACGAGCCGCGTCGACGACTTCTACTTCATGGTCTTTTCCTTGTTGGGATCGGATGTCCCGGCCGAGACGAGTCTCGACGAACGACTACGAGCACAGCGACGCCATTCGGTGGTGGTGGACGAAACGCCGATCGAGGTGGCGGCCGACCGAGATGGACCATGAAGTCACGGTCCCAGCGGCCTCGGCCGGGAGCGCGTCGCGAGCTCCAGCGCTGCGCGGCATGCCACGGGACAAGGAGGTCCGCTCGGATCAGACGACTACCCGGGCTGACCAAGCGCTTTACGAGCGACGTGGTGATCGCGAACGGCGGGTTCGACACCACTTTGAAGGGGCGGCGCGGGAGACGGAGATCGGACGCGTCGGCGCGAACGACCGTCACGTCGCACTGATGGAACTGAGTCCTCAAGTACGCGGCGCGCCGTGGATGCAGCTCAACCGCAACAACGCTCGCTCCGGCGGCGACGAGGGCGCCAGTTATCGCTCCGGTTCCCGCACCGACATCGAGAACAAGGTCACCGGGAACGACGCCAGCGTCTGCGACGACGCGGCGCGCCCATCGACTATCGAGTTGATGCCACCCCCACCGTGGCCCGCGGATCGCGGGCACGGTGCACCATCACCATGAAGCACGCCATGGATGCGACGGTAACTCGTTTCCTGAGACCTGTCTACCTATCAGCTCGCCCCACCTCTTACCCGAACGGGTGGAGCGAACTCCCGACGGCCCACGTGCTGAAGTACTGGTTGTTGGCCCCGTATGCCATACCGAGCGCCACCTTCGCCCCGTCCACCTGGTGCTCCCCGGCCGCACCCCGCACCTGGTTGGCCGCCTCGGCAAACCGCAGTAGGCCCGAGGCCCCGATGGGATTGCTGGACAGAACGCCGCCGGAGGCGTTGATGGGCAGCGAGCCCCCGAGCTCGGTGGTGCCGTCGTCAACCAGCTTCCACCCTTCACCTTCCTCGGCCAGACCGAAGGCCTCGAGCCAGATGGGTTCAAGCCACGAGAACGGGACATACAGCTCGGCGGTGTCGATCTGACGACGGGGATCGGTGATTCCGGCTGCGGTGTAGACGTCGGCTGCGCACTGGAGCGCGGCCGCCGGCCGCACCGGATCGCGCCCGGGGAAGCTCGGTGGCTCGGATCGGGACGACGCCGCCAGGATCCACGCCGGGGGTCGACCGTCGGCCGCAGCCGCCTCGCCTCCTGCCTCATCGGTGATGACCACGGCGCAGGCTCCGTCCGACGACGGGCACGACTCGAGGAACCGGGTGGGTTCCCACATCATCGGCGAGGCCTTCACCTTTTCGATGGAGATGTCCTCGATCTTGAGGTGGGCGTACGGGTTCTTCAAGGCGTTGAGGCGGTCCTTGACCGCCACTTTCCACCCGATGTGTTCAGGGGCACCGCTCCTGTGGATATAGGCCCGGATGAACGGGGCGAACGCACCACCGGCACCCAGGGAGGCGCCCTTCCCGCTGCCCAGGGCGAACTGGGCGTTGCCCTCGGACTGCTTTTCGAATGCGACGGCGAGGACTGTCCGGTGCTTGCCTGCCTGGACGTGGGATGCGGCCACGATGGCAGTGGTTCCCCCCACCGAACCGGCTGTGTGGACCCGGAACATGGGTTTGCCCACCGCACCAAGGGCGTCGGACAGATACAGCTCGGGCTTCATCACGCCCTCGAAGAGGTCGGGCGCCTTTCCCAGCACGACGGCATCGATGTCGTCGAGGGACATTTGAGCGTCGTCGAGGGCCCGGAATACCGCTTCACGCACCAGGCCACCGAAGGACACGTCGAGTCGACGGGACTTGTGGTGGGTCTGGCCGACGCCGACGACGGCTACCGGGGGACTGCTCACGATCTTCCCTCCAGGATGCAGATGAGGTTCTGTTGGAGGCACGGCCCCGAAGTCGAATGGGCCAGCGCCCGACTCCCTCCCCCGAAGATGTGGTCGGCGGCGTGACCGATCCGGCAGAGCCCGGTGGCCATGATCGGATTTTCCCGCAGCGCACCGCCGGAACGGTTCACGGCCACATCGTCCCCGAGCCCGAGCACATCGCGCAGGAGTAGCTCCTCATGGGTGAAGGCGGCCTGGAGCTCGGCCACTTCGACGGGGGCGTCGCTGAGCCCGGCGGCCTCGGCGGCGATCCGGGTGGACGGCGAATCGCCCAGTGCCCGGAAGGATGGGTTGTGGCACTCGGTTCGGTGGTCGAATCCGGTGACGTAGGCCGGCCGTTCCACCAACTGACGGGCCCGATCACCAGTGGCCAGGACCATGGCGGCGGCCCCGTCGGTGATCGGGGGCACGTCGTGGCGCCGGAGCGGTTGGCGGATGTAGTCCTCGGCCAACAGCGACTCGACGTCGCCCTTGCCCCGGGCCCGCACCGCCACCTCGGCCATGGAGCGCTCGTCGGCGATGCCGGCGGCGATCACGGCGCGGGCCTGGAGGGCGGCGAAGGTCAGCGGGTCGGCTCCCAGGGGGGCCAGGAAGTAGGGGTCCATCTCCATCGGATAGATCAAGGCCGGGTCGCCGGTCGAGGAGCGACCGGATCCGGTGACCACTGCGATCTCGATGTCTCCCTCCTGGAGACGGAGCCACGCCTCGTAGAGGGCCCAGGCGCCGTCCATCTCCACGTGGGAGTCCCGCTTGGGCGGCCAGGCGCCGATGGCATCCAGATTGGACACGAAGGAGAAGGCCTGTCCGGTGATGTAGTCACAGCTGCCCAGGCAGGTGAAGTCGATGTCGGCGCGACCCAGACCGAGCGGGGTGATGGCTAACGTGATCGCCTCCAGCAGCAGCTCGGTCTCCGACTTGTCCGTGTGTCGGACCATGGGGGTTTGGGCCCAGCCGATGACGGCGATGTCGTTCGAGAGTGTGCTCATAATCAGAAGATCCGGTTCACGAGGTCAGGATCGTCCAGGTCCGGCTCGCCGTTGGGGATCCAACCGAGCAGCGAGCCAAAGCTGCCAGCCATGCCGCCACCCTCGTCGGTCTCCTCGGCCGGCGAGGCCCACACGGCATCGACGCGCTGGCCCACCTTTATCTGGTCGGCGGGCAACTCGATGACCACCGAGTACGGGATGATCACATCGGTCCCGTCGAGGAGGACGAAGGCACGAACGAACGGCTCGGTCTCGGTCTGGCCCGGATAGGGCACCGGAGTGACGATGGCGAAGTTGGTGATGGTGCCCTTGTGGGGCAGGTCGACCTCGCAGTCCGGCCCGAGCTCGATGGCATCGACGGGGCAGAGGCCGCGTCCACCCGCATACACCCGTCCACAAGTTGGGCAGCGCAGACCCAGCAGCCGGTGCTCCCGAGATGCCTCGGTCGCCCGGTCGGCGGCCTCGGGGACCGGGTTGCGGTACGTGATCGAGGCCAGATAGTCCATTCGGGTCACCGGTTCGGCGGCTCCACCGGTGTCCTCGCCCTCGGTCTCCGCCGCCTCGCCGGGGACGAAGCAGATGATGTCGTCGATCCGACCCTCCCGGGTGCCCCGCCATCGAGGGGCCACACGCATTCCCTCGGACATGGCCTCCGGCGTGCCGGCGTCCACCGCATGCAGCAGCGGAGTCGTGGCACCGTCCAGTCGGACCATCGCGAATGCGAAGGGATGGTCCAGTGGATGCTGGACCGACGGCGTGACCACCCACGTCCACGACTCGACCGTGCCCGCCGGCCCCACTTCCACGAACTCGTGGGGGAGCTCGGCCCCGGTCGCCGGATCCCACTCCATGGGTGGTACCAACACGGCGTCCTGGCTACGGATGCCAAGGATCTGCTTCTCGGTCAAGGCCGTCATGAATGCCCCGACGACGGGCCCGAGGGACCGTTTGTAGGGGAAGGTGATGGTGCTCTCGATGAATCGGGTCATCGGTCCCTTTCGAGCCTCGTCCTGTGGTTCGTGCAGCACAGCACGCTAGCGCTTCTTCTGGTCAAGGGGTCCAATCCTGTCGATGCGCCCGTACCCCTGATGGCCTGGACGTTCCGATGCAGCCCCAGGTCGGCGTGCTCAGGGAGGTGGGCCGAGTGCTACCCCGTTATCTCTTGCACCACCCGGTTCGCGGCCACGATCGCACTCTCCATTGCGCCGTAGCCTTCGCCGCCGGTCTCGGTCCCGGCCCAGTGGATACGGCCCACGGGATCCCGCAGGGGGCCGGCATAGGAGGTCCACACGTCGGGCGGCATGTAGCCGATGTAGCCCCGGGTCCACTGCTCCGCCGTCCAGTCCTGTTCGATGTAGAGGGTCGGCGATCCCGCCTGGGCTCCGAACCAGCTGACGAATTGCTTCAATACGGCCGCCTTTCGGACCGCCAGCGGGAGTGGTCCCCAATACCGGCCCTGATCGGCGAAGATGAAACCCAAGAGGACGCCCCTATTGGCGGCCGCTCCGTTCGGCGAGTTGTCGAATCCCAACGTCACTGGTCCTGTGTCGCTGATGGCCGCGCCGGCCAGCCCGCTCTCACGCCAGAAGGGCGTGGGGTACACCGCCTGCACCTTCATCGCGTAACCCATTGGCACTCGTTGTGTCAGTTGGTCCCGCAGCCTCGGCATGATCGGGTTGTAACCGATTCGGCCGGCGAGCGTCGGCGGAACGGCAACGATCACCGCATCGGCCTTCACGTTCCCTTTGTCAGTGGTAACCACGACCTTGCTCCCACTCTGGTCGATCAATCGCACGGGAGCATTGAGGATGATGCGGCCGCCGAGTTTGGCGGCTAGCGCGTCGGTGATCCGTTGACTGCCGCCCGTGACCCGGTTCTGCTGGGCGCCGCCCGAAATAGCGCCAGTGGCAACGATCCCTCCGTGTGCGTGGATCGTGTAGAGGGTGTGGAGCAACGACGCATCGGATGGCGTACCCCCATAGAGGCCCTGCACGGCAATGCCCATAGCTGTTCGAGCGCCTGCATCAGGGACGTTGGCCAGCATCCATGACTGCAGTGTCTGCGTGTCCCAGAGAGCTCCCTGTGGTGCCGTCTGAGGCTGGTCCAGCGGCACCGAGTTCGCCATGTCCTCCAGGGTTGCGGCAGCCGCCGCCAGGACGGCTAACGACCCAGCGGCTACCAGGTCGGGGGGCCATGTGAAGCTGCCGCTGTTGGTCACCGTGCCACCGAGGTCGAGAACCGCGTTGCCCGATTCGTACGTGTTGTAGATAGGCAGCTTCAGATCTTGGATCACGAGCTTGCGCAACAACGTGTCTTGTGCGCCGACGAACTCGCCACCGGCCTCGACTACCTCCCCGTCTCCGATAGAGGCGTTGAGAATGCGGCCGCCAGTTCGGTTCCGAGCGTCGATGACGGCCACAGAGCGGCCCAAAGCGGCCAACTGCCGGGCCGCCACCAACCCGGAGATGCCCGCGCCCACTACGGCAACGTCGACGTTGCGGAGCGTACCGGTCGACCCCGATGTCTGAGCGGTAAGAGTTGCACTTGCGGCCCCGGCCGGTGTCTGAGAGGCGGTCACCCCCACCGCCGCTCCGGCAGCTGCTACGGCCGCCCCTCCCATGAGCTGACGACGGCTGATCTGTCCAGATCTTCTTTGGGATCTACGATCATCAGGCGACGGGCCGTCGACACCATGTTCGTCGGTCAATGAAAGCTCCAATCGTCAGATGCGGGCCATCGTTATCCACTGCGCCAGTCTGGTCAGACGGGGCAGCTTACCGTCCGGGTGAGTGCGTCCTTGGTATACGGCTTCGGCTGAGGTTTGGACTCGGCCTGACGCGACGAACCGCAGAACGGGGATCTTGTTGGTCAGACCCACGGCCACTTGGTCCTGGTCCCAGACGACGGCGCTGGCGTCGATGCTCGGCGGTCTCGACGGTGGTGTAGTAGACGCCTCCGTGGACGATTCCCCTGGGGTGTGGTGATCGGAGCTGAGCTCGAAGTGCCCGAGAACATGGAATAGAGCTTCCGACATCGGACGACGCCGCCTCCTCATCCGCCGCTCGGGACGCTCGCCGCGCTCAGCCACCATCGTCTTGCTGACCCATCTGAAAGTCCGTCTCGTCGAGCCCCAACGGTCTCTGGGTCAGTCGGTGTGGGCGGGTAGCCTGGCCGAGCCGAGGAGAACACGGCGGAGGGGTAGTGGCGGCGGCGGTGTCAGACGGCGAGGACCAGGTGGAGACCGCCGAGCCACAAGCGATGCGTCCGAGCTGGAACCGCATCGGGGTTTGGTTGCTGACACCGTTGATGAGCTCCGCTGGATGTTCACCGGCCGCAAGGGTTGGCTGGTCGGGGTGATCGCGAACCTCGCAATAGCCTCAGTGTTCGCGGTCTTTCAGAACTACGACCCACATGCCGTCGACGACATCCGCGTCAACGGCCTGACGGTGGCCATCATTACCTTCACCCTCGCCGGTGTGATCAGCACGAATCAGCTCGGCTCTGACGCTGACCGTGTCCGGAATTCCCTCGAGCGTGGTGACTCGGTGTTCCGCATCCTGTTGCTGAAGGGCGCGGCGCTGATGACGATCATGCTCCCGGTTGCGGTTGCGGTGTCGGTTGGCTTTCGGATCGCGCTGGGGAATATGCAGCCGCCGGTCATGCGGTCATTGCCGTCCTCGGGGTGCTCTGCTTTTGGATCGGGGTCGGTGGTCTCGCTTCGGTGTTAGCGCCCTATCGGCCGCTGAAGCTCAGAAGACGCATCCAGGTACTCCGCCAGCGGAAGGATATCGTCCACTGGGGTCTCTGCATGCTGCTTCCCTACGGCCTCTACTTGATCCTCTGGCCGGGCATCCTCTGGCAGCTCGATTGGGTCTCCAATCGTTACATCCTTCGGGGACACCGCCTCTTTGGGCACGGTGACTCCGCTGTGTACGCCTATTCCTGCTTCCTCCTGGTCGTCGGCCTTACCTACGGCACAGGAGCATTGCTGCTGGCCCAGCTGTATGCGAACAAGTACAGCGGGTACCTCGACAACGATCTCCGGCGCGAATCCTGAGGGTCCAGGTGCCCAACAGGGGACGACAACCTTGCGAATTTCAAGCCGGAACCGTCATATAACCAGCCATCGAATTCAAGAAGGTGGCGTGCCGGGGTCCTTTCGGCCTCTCGGCTCGGGTCTCGAAAACAGGATCACCCTCTGGACTCATCGCGGCATTGTCGCGTGATGCGCTAGAAACGGGTGGCTACATGGCAGGCAGTCTCGAAAGAAAGCAAGGACTTGTGACGTTCGTTCCCTACGATCGGCCGATCCGGGCCGCCATCATCGGTCTCGGTCGCATTTACGATTTGAACATCGGGGCGTACAGAGACAATCCCGATGCCGAAGTCGTTGCGCTGGTGGACCCCGATCCGCACCGTCGAGCTGAGCGACAGACCGAATGGCCCGGGGCGCAGACATTCGCCACGGCAGCCGAACTCGCCTCGAGCGGTCTGGCCGTCGATGCGGCAGAGGTCCTGCTGCCAACCCAGCTCCATGTCGACGGTGTGTGTGAGATGCTCGGCTACGGCTGGCACCTCAACCTGCAAAAGCCCATGTGCAATGAGCTGGGCGAAGCCCAGCGGATGCTGGATGCGGTGAAGGCACATGATCGCGTCCTGCGGGTCATGGAGAACTACCTCTTCTACCAACCACTGCGGAGGTTGAAGGAGACGGTCGAATCAGGTGATCTCGGCCAGGTCAGCGGCTACCACATGAAGATGGTGGGCAGCGGCCGTGGTGGCTGGGACGTGCCCGCGTCCAGCTTCGAGTGGCAGTTCGAGCAGATGCGCCGCGGCAGGGGCATCTTGGTGTTCGACGACGGTTGGCACAAGCTCTCGACGGCGTTGTGGCTCTTCGGCCCACTGCGAGAGGTGCGAGCATGGGTGGGCGGAACCGAAGTCATTACCGATGTTGAGGTCGACGCACCCACCACGATCGTCTGGGAGCACCAGAATGGCATCCGCGGCGTCTGGGACATCACGCTGGCCCCGGATATGTACCTTCGGTCCGACTACTACACCAATGATGAGCGCTGGGAGGTCACCGGCCATCGGGGCTACTCGCGAGTGAACCGGTGCACCGGACGAGGCATTCAGCAACCGAGCCTCGAGACCTACATCGACGGCGAGATGCGAGCGTTCCATGCGCTGGACGACGACTGGGGAAGTAGCTTCCGGGACTCGGGACGCCACTGGTTGCGCTGGCTCCGCACTGGTGAGGGCCCGTTGTTGTGGAGTGCCGAAGAGGCCGTGGACGTCCTGCGGTTCGCGTTGGCGGTATACGCCAGCAGCGCAGCGGGCGGAGTGGGCATCGACCCAGCGTCGATCCAGGAGGTCTGATCTTCGGCGTGACGCATCTGAGAAGCTCAGGTTTCGGCCGTCGCTGATCTGTTACAGAGCGGAAGAGATCCGCCGTGTTCGCCCGGACAGCCCTACGCTTACTTCATGCGTCAAACTCGTCCAGCTCTGCAGCGAAGCAGGGGTGTCCCGACGCACAACTCACGTAAAGGACTGGCGCTAGGCAGCGTGGAATCGCTGCAGCACCCATACCCACGCCATCGATCAGGGCCCACAGATTCCGCGTTCGTTCGGCGTCGCTTACCCACCGGCACTTCGTCGTAGGTTCTAATCACATCACCGAGCGAGACAGGATGATCTGCCATCTTCTCTACGACCACCGGGTACTGACCACGTCCCAGATTGCGGACTTCGGATTAGACTCGCTTCGCAGAGCTCAGCGGCACGACCGTTTACTCGGCGGAGCACGCAAGTGTCAGAACCGGCTGTCCCGCCTCTACGACCTCGATGCCGTCAATGGGTGCCAACCACGGCGCTTCTCTATCAGCGGCACGCGAGTCGCCGGGTTCGGGGCCGCTCGGGCATGATCTCGTGGTGAGCATCCTGACCTGCGACGCGGCAGTGATCGGCGGGGGCCTGGTGGGCTCGGCCCTCTGCTACGAGCTGGCCAGCCGGGGGATCTCGGTGGTGCTGGTCGACCGCCATGATCCGGGCCGGGCGACCGACGCCGGAGCCGGGATCCTCTCTCCGGCCACGAGCCCCGAGGAGGACCCGGACTGGTACCGCCTCGCCCGGGAGGCCGGCGACTACTACCCAGGGTTGGCGGCGGGACTGGCCGCCGACGGTCCGGACGACCCCGGCTACGGGCCGTGCGGTCTGCTCTCCATCGCCCGGGAGGCGCACGGTAGTCACCACCGCGAGAGTGAATCAGCCTGGGCTCATGGAGATCTTTTGCGCCTTGCCAATTGAATCACCCACGGACTCGCAGCCAGACCCGAAGTTCCCACAACTATTGGACCAAAGGAATGAGACGTTTCCGCTCAATCCGTTGCTTCCATTCGACGTGATCGTCGAATTGAAGATCTCCAAGACGCCGCCACTTCCAAGATATGCCCAGTCGCCGCCATTGGCGCTGGAGTTGGTGCCCGAAGCCCATAGAGATGGGGAGGTTGTGCCGTTCTGGTAGATCACCAGGTTCCCATCAGCCTGCATGACAAGGTAGTCGTCGGCGGGTGCGCTACTGCTCTTCCAGATGTGAGTTACGCCCGTGGTTTCTTTCGTGTTCTTCCCGGGCCCGATGTCGAGCTCCTGACCCGATCCTCCATCATTAGCGAACTCCAGCTGGTAGCCCACTTCAGTTTCGTTGTAGCCCACCATTTGGATGTGTTGATTGTTCTGCATGACTTCACCCGAGCACAGGGCGGGACCCCGATTCGTATTTGTACTGGTTGCCCAGGGCACGCTTGTCGATGAGGACATGACGAGATTGCCATCGCTCTGCATGGCGAGCGAGCTCCCGGCGACAAGTGTGTTCGATGCCCATACGACCGCCCCCGACTGCGTATACAGCACCAGATTCCCGTCGGTCTGCATGGCGAGATAGGAACCAGGAATTGGATCACTGTGCCCGTTGGGGTCATAGCTCGCGGTCCACCACCCCACTCCGTATGTGCCTGCCGAATAGTCCAGGAAGGGGGCAGTCCACATCGGACACGGTCCGGACCCGAGCACCCACACTGCGGCGACGCCCCCGGGAGACATATAGAACTGATAGAACCCGGATGGGTCCTCAATGAACTGATTGGGCTGTAACCATTGACCAGAGGC
>DATMMO010000133.1:0-2952 GCA_035569695.1 Acidimicrobiales bacterium
TTCAGGTCCGAACGGGCGTCGCCTCGACGATGAACTGGTAGGCGAACATGGTGGGCCAGAGGTTGGACAAGAGGCGGTCAGCCAAGCGGAGGGTCCGGGCCTTGGTGCCATCGACGCCCAGTGCGTCGAGGGGGACGCCCACCGGCTCGATCCGCCGGATGGCGAATTCCCGACGTTCGACCAGCTTGGCCAAGCTGCGGCGGGTGAAGAACCTCAGATGGGTCGAATCGAGGATACCCCGCTGGTCGTAGCCGAACATCCCGAACGTCGACCGGAACCTTGGGTACCAGTGGGCGATGTTTGGTACGCAGAACAGAGCGGTCCCGTTGGGGGCCAGGACGTCCCGGACCTGGCTCAGCAGGACTCCGGGGTTGACCACGTGCTCGAGGACATCCGCCGCCAGGACGATGTCAAAGCCCGTGCCGACCTCGGATGGGATGCCTTCGTTGAGGTCGGCCCGGACGAAGGCGTTGGTGCGCTCGGTGACTTCCTCGATCTCGTTCACGTCGACGCCGGTGACATGGTGTCCCATGCGCTTCAGGCGCTCGGACAAGAGTCCACTCGAACACCCGAGGTCGAGGATCCGGCTCGGCGGCCGGCAGTGCAAGAGACTCGAGATCCGCCCGTGCGAACTGTCCTCGCTCGGCTTGAGTTGGTATTCTGCGGGCAGCGCGATTCGGCTCCCGTCGCCGAAGCCCGCTTTCTGCAATCGGTATGTGATGACATCCCTGGTGACATCAGCGGCGTACCCCAGGCCGTCGACGTAGCAGATTTCGTCGCCGTAGTACGTCGGGATGGGCACTTCGGCGATGCGCATGCCGGCGTCTTGCAACTGGATGATGATCTGGGTGTCGAAGTTGAACCCGTCGGAGTTCTTCTCATAAGGAAGCTGTTTGAGTGCGGCGACCGAGTAGGCCCGGTATCCCGAGTGGAACTCGGACAAGTGGGTACCGAGGGCGGCATTTTCGAAACGGGTCAAGATCCGGTTCCCTGCGAATTTGTAGAGCGGCATGCCACCCTTCCGGGCGGCGCCCTTGATCATGATGCGCGAGCCGAAGACGGCGTCGTCCTCCTCGGCCACGAGTGGGGCGAGGATATCGGGAAGCGACTCGGGCGCGTACTGGCCATCACCATGGAGCATCACCACGATATCGAGGCCGTGCTCGATGGCCAGGTTGTACCCGGCCTTCTGGTTGCCCCCATAGCCCAGGTTCGTGGGTTGTCTGATGACAGTGATCGGCAGGTCGGACAGTTGCTGGTAACCGAGGCCGACCAGATAGGTGGCATCCTGGCTGTGATCGTCGGCCACGATCACCTCTTCGATGTCCGGCCTAATTTCGGTCGGTATGCGATCGAGCACCTTGGCCAAGGTCCCGGCCGCGTTGTACGCCACGACCAGCACCCCGATCTTCTTCTTGTTGACGGATCCGTCCACCCCATTTCCTCCCTGAGTGCGCGGCCGCGATTGCCGTCAGGATATCCAGGGAATGACCAGTTGAAAAGGGGAGATTTTAGCCAACGATTAGCGGAACCATTATCGGATAAAGATACATCAAATATGACTATATATCTCACTAAAGTGGCTATCCATTCTTCCCTAAATTGGACTACGGACCTACTATTTCGTGGTTCCGTGAATGGGAAACGAACGCCGGTGACCAGCGGCTTTGACTGCCGATGACCCCTCGTCGGTCCTTCCTTCCGTCGTGGTCGGGTACTGTCGTGGACGGCCGCTTAACATACTGTTGATGGCATCCATTTCGGATAGGCGATGACCGGGGAGGACCTACAACGGTACTGGTCAATCGTCGGCCAGCGCATAAAGGACCGCGAGGACGGCAACTTACTTGCTGGCGACGACTCACCCTATTACCAGTACAAGGCGGAGCAATTCTCGGCTCGGTTCTTGCCCAGGATTCCGGTGGGCGGTTTAGACGTACTGGACGTGGGTTGTGGAGCGGGCGGAACCCTTCGGTGGATGGCTCAGCACAACCCGAAGCGATTGGTCGGCTGCGATCAGGCGCCGGGGATGGTCGAGCTGGCAACGCGGCATGTGCCGAGCGCGGAGATCGTCCAGACAGACGGATACTCACTGCCTTTCGCTGACCAGTCGTTCGACATCGTCACGACGGTGACCGTGCTGCAACACAATCCAGACGAGCGCCGGGCGCGGCTGCTGGGCGAGATATGCCGGGTGAGCCGTGACCAGGTTCTCCTCTTCGAGGACACGTCTTTGGTCATGCGCCCGATGCCGGTTGTGCAGGGTCAGTATCTGAACTTCTACGGTCGCCCCGTCGGTTGGTACGCCGGCGTCTGCGCCGTACATGGGTTCGAGCTCATGGAGACCCAATACCTCCAGACCATGGCAAGCCTGCGCATGTTCCTGTTCCTGTGGCCGCTCCTGAACCGTACGAGGAGAGCGAAGACCGATGAGGGAGCCCCCTTCTCGCCGCTCCACCTGGCCGTCGAGAGACGAACGCTGCCCGTCACGAAGCGCCTCGACCCGCTCATCCGGTACCGCAAGGGGGAGAACACGATGATGCGGTTCGAGAAACGTCAGTCTTGATGGTTGGGGTTCCCGTCGGCCCTGGGTCCCGTCGCACGTCCTCGCCATCTCCGTTGCCATCTCGCAGTTTTGGCCATGTCTCTGGATTCAACGGCCTCCGGGGCATCGCGGTGCTCATCATCTTCGTGGCTCACCTGGAGGTGATCCTGCCGATTTCGACCCTCCTCGTCATACCGGGGGCCACGGTGTCCCTCGACTCGTTCTTCGTCCTCAGCGGATTCTTGATAACGGCATTGTTGTTGAGGGAGCAGGCCCGGCTGGGAACCATCGGCAGGTGGGCCTTCTACCGGCGGAGGATCCTCAGGTTGCTGCCGGCCCTGTACCTCGTCGTTCTGGCCACCGCACTCTTCGCCTTCGCCACCCATCAATGGCTGCACACCGAGGTC
>DATMMO010000134.1:0-8392 GCA_035569695.1 Acidimicrobiales bacterium
CCGAGCGACGATCACCACGGGCACCGGTACCTTGCGAATCGGCACGATCGACGGCCCCGCCGTGATCAAGAACTCCAACGGCCACACGCATATCGGCGGCGTGACCGGCGACCTTCGGGTGAACGCGGCCAACGGAACCATCACCGTCGACCAGGCAGAGGCCGGGGTCCAGGCCAAAACGGCCAACGGCGACGTGCGTCTGGGCGAGGTGGCCCATGGAACCGCGGTCGTCCAGACCGCCTATGGCCAAGTGGACGTGGGAATCCGTCAGGGTGCTGTCGCGTGGCTCGATCTGGTCACCAGCTACGGCAGTGTGCGGAACGACCTGAACGCAGACGGGGGCCCGACATCGGGGGAGGACGCCGTGGAAGTACGGGCCCGCACCGCTTTCGGCGACATCACCATCCACCGCTCCCCGGCGGACGACTGGAAGGGCGCAGCATGACGACCACGGCTCTCCGCGCCCGATACAGCCGGGGGCGCTGAGCGGGTCGCGGCCACCGGCTTCACTCCCGGGCTTCGATCGCGGGCAACTAACTTGGCCCGGGCAGAGGCACCGAGTCTGAAAGGAGCAACCGGCGCAATGGCGAGCGACGACGGTGGCCCAGAGGGTGGTCCCAGCTACTCCATTCACGGGGGCACCGCCGACGCGGACCGGCTCGAGCGCCAGGCAGAGGTCATGAGGGCAGCCACCATGGCGTTCCTGTCCCGCACCGGGCTCCAGGCGGGATGGGCGTGCCTCGACGTCGGATGTGGCACCGGACAGGTCTCATTCGACATGGCTCGGGTGACGGGGCCAACGGGACGGGTCACCGGTATCGACACCGACGCCGAGGCGTTGTCGATCGCGGGCCGGGCCGCCGGAGGACAGGGTGTTCAGGTTCGCTTCGTCTGCGCGGATGCCGCCGCTCCAGCACAAGGCGATGCCTTTGATCTCGCTTTCGCTCGGCTTGTGCTCAGCCACCTAGCCGACCCAAGCGCAGCGCTGCGAGCTATGCGCCAGTCGGTACGTCCCGGAGGCGTGGTCGCCGTCGAGGACCTGTACACCGGCACCTTGCGCTCCGATCCGCCCGATCACGCGCTCGATCGCCTGCAGGACATCTACAGCGCCACCGTCCGCTTCCACGGAGGAGATCCGACGATCGGCCCTCGTCTCCGCGCCCTCTTTTCGGCCGCCGGCCTTCAGGTGGCGGAGGAGAAGACGGTGGTGAACCTCATGACCACGGTCGAACAGAAACTGTTCCTGGTAGAGCTGGTGGACAACATGCGCGAGTCGATCCTCCAGGCCGAGGTGGCGACGGCCGCGCAGCTCGACCAGGTCAGAGCGGGCGTGGACCGAGCCGCTCGAAGGCCAGGCACCGCCTTCCACCAGGCCCGCATGCACCAGGTCTGGGGTCGACGCCCGAGTGTGGATCAGGGCTGACATGGTCTCGGAAACCGGCTGGAACTAGAGGACGCCGAGGCTCACCGTTTCTTCTTTTCCGGCAGGCTCCGGGCGTAGGTCAGGCCGAGGCTGACCCACTTGGCCAGCTGCCGCTTGGTGACCAGGTCGTCCGATGCCACCCGGAGCCACCCGTTCATCGGGCGGTCGCGCATGACCGCGACCTCCGCCTTGGTGGTATCGATCAGGTGGTCGGCCTTCTCGGGATCAACCCGGACCAGCACGCCGCCTTGCCCACTGGCGGCGATGGCCATATTTCCTCCGACCAAGAAGGCCAGACCACCGAACATCTTCTTCTCATGGAGGCCGCGCTCGGCCCCGATGAGCTCGCGGATCCGATCGGCCAGGTCCTCGTCGTAGGCCACTTCACCCGGCCTCGAGCTGTGGTTCCCTCTCCTCGTCGGGACCGGCATCACTCCCGGAAGAGGCGATGGCCAGGCGGTCGAGATAGTGGCCCCACCCTGAGGTGTGGTCGCGCACCGCGTCGTCGGGTAGCCCGCGGTGCACGAGACGCACCGTCGTCTTGTCGCCGTCGGGGATGAGTGTGATCTCCACCTCTGTCGACCCAGCCGGGATCGGATGGTCGGGCTCGTCCCATCCGAAGGTGAACACCACCTTGGTGTCGGGCACGACCTCCAGGAACTTGCCGACGCCCGGGTGCTTCCCCTGGACCATCACCCGGTAGTCGCCGCCGACCCGTGGATCGAGCTCGGCTTCGGTACCCATCCAGCGAACGTGCTGGGCCGGATCGACCAGGAAGGGGAAGATAGTGGCCGGACTGGCATCCATCACTACCTCGCGCATCAGTTCAGCCATGTCTGTTTCCTTTCGCTCGTTGGGCCAATTCGGCCATGTCTTGCAGGCGTTGCAGGCTTCCGGCCCAGTACTGGTCGAGAAACTGTCGAAGCCGGTCCATCTCGGCGTGGTTAGCTCGGTAGAGGCGGCGGGTGCCGTCCCGTCGCTCGAGCACCAGCTCGGCCTCCCGCAGAACACCGAGGTGCTGGGAGACGGCTGAGCGGGTGACATCGGCAAACTGACCGGCGATCTTGGTCGCCGGCCACTCCTCGGTCCACACCAAACGGAGGATCTCTCTTCGGTGGGGCTCGGCGAGCGCCTTGAATGCCGTGTCCATGGCCCATACGTTAGCTCTTACTTACGTAAGTGTCAACTAACTTATCGGCGACGGCTCGGCGGGGCGCCTAGTTGGCCCCGACGACCTTGAAATTCTGATTGACGAAGATGTGATGCGGCCAGCTCACGCCGATGTTGTGGACTTCATACTCGCCGTTGCTCAGCTTCACGACCCGGTCAACGACGCCCCCCGAGTAGGCGGCCAGCGCAGCTTCCGTCGCCTTGTTGGCGGTGGTCCCGCTGACGATCGTCCCCGACCCCTGGGTGTAGTTCGCCGGGATTTGACCCACCTGCTTTGCCGTGGTCGTTGCCCGGCTCCGGAAGGGGACCACTTTGGCGGCCGAGGAAGTCGCAGATCCCCCGCCGGTTTGCACCGTGATCTGGCCGGCCTTGATGGTCGTTGAACTGACGGTCCCCAGTACGAGAACCCGTTGGCCCTTCTTGATGGCGCTCGCTGAGGACGAGCTCGTCCCCTTCTGGTATTTCGTGGAGGACGCCTCCTTGACGGTCACCTTCTGACCCGCTGCCGTCGTCAGGGTGAAGCTCGAGTTGGACACGGTGCCGACCGTGCCGGATGATCCCCCTGCGGCCGGTCCAGACCGAGCGTTGGATCCTCCGCCGCCGGATCCGAAGTGCCCGGTCGCAGCCGAGGAGGGCAGGGCCGACGCCGGAGAAGACGGGGCGAGACCAACAGCCAGTCCGGTCACCGAAAACATCAGTGCTGCGGCCATGATCCGCCCCCTTTTTCGGCTCCACACCGATTGGCGGATCCCTGGCCGCCGTGCTTCGTGGGCCATGGGCGCCGACCTGTCGGGCGAAGACGCAGTTCCTGGCGGGCCAGCGGAAGGGGCCTCATCGGGGGTTGTTGGGTCGTATTGGTTCATGATGGCGCTCCTCGCAGATTCAGCCAGCTCCGAAGAGAGTGCCGGCCGTTCTTGTGAGGTCCCTCGGGGCCGCCTGTGAGGCGGGTGTGACTTGTCCGAACCCTGCTCGGAGCGGGTCGTCAGCCCGGTCGAAATCGCAATGCCGACCACAATTCGTCCACGGCAATCTGGCGCACCGGCCGGATGCCGCTGGCCATGAGGAGGGCGGCCAGGGAGTCCCGAATCAGGTCGGTGCCGAGCTGACCGGATTTCGGGTACGCGACCCAGGTCAGTCGGTCGTTCGCCGCCGCGCTGACGATCCGCTCGCGGTTGTCCTCCAGCGCAGCGCGGTCGACGACGAAGACGAGGAGGGCAGGCTCGTATTCACCGGTGTCAGCTGGGTCCGGAGAGAGCGCCGATGCCACGGCGTCGGGCAGTTGGACGCCGTCCACACGCTGGCCTGGCTCGAGCTGGAGCTTGGCGTGGAGAGCCACGTGGGCAGCATCGCACAGGCTCCGGGGAGGTGGGCACGGCGGCGGCGACTCGCCCGGTCAGCCCGTTGTTGGTCGAACCGGCCGAGCGGCATGAAAGCGTCGCTCGGAAACTATGTTGGAACCGTGTCTTGGTGGGCCGAAACCTCAGCCTCCGACTGGTCCGATCGTGACTGTGCCGTCCAAGTTCACGGACCAACCCGAGTTGGTGGCAATTTCCCATCGAAAGCCAAATGGGTCGGCGAAATAGCCATGGAATCCCCCGAAGTCGGCGTGTTGCGGGGGCTTGAGGACGGTCGCACCGGCGACCTCGGCCGCTTCGATGACCGCGATGACCTGTTCCTCGCTCTCGACCACCTGGGCCAGCGTGAACGGAGCGGGACCGGTTCTCGCGGTCACGGGCTGACCGATGTCAGCTTCGAGCGCGTCGGCTCCGAAGAGGCCGAGGAGTAGGCCATGACCAACCTGGATGAAGGTGATCTCTCCGGGCACTTCGAAGGAGGCTGGCCAACCCAGACCATCGAGGTAGAACTGGCGGCCGAGCTCGAGGTCGGGCAGGCCAAGGGTGATGATGTGAACGTTGGGTTCCATGATGGGATCATGGCAGCATCGATCGGGGGTGTCTTGAACGAAACGGACACCGCCTCGCCATACCGGGAGTGGCCCGAGCCGGACCTGGCTCAGGTGGTGCAGTGCTGGTGGGAGCAACAGGTCCCCCCCGATGGTGAAGGCCTTGAGCAGCGGGTGATTCCTGACGGTTGTTCGGACATCATCGTCTTCGCCGGTGGGCCAGCAGTAGTCGTCGGCCCCACCATGGAGGTGGATTTCCCGAAATTGGATGCGGGTACCCATCTCCGAGGTTTGCGGCTTCGCACCGCGGCTGTTGCTTCCGTACTTGGTTGCCCTGGCATTGAGCTCCGAGACTTGACGGTCCCGCTGGACGCGGTGGTGAAGCCACGGGGGGCGCAAGAGATAACCGACGCAATATGGGAGCAACGGCCACCGGGATTGCTCTTCCCGGTGGAGTTGGACCCCCGAGTCCAACATGCCGTGCAGTCTTTCTGGCGTTCGTCCGACAAGAGCGTGGCGTCAGTGGCGGAAGAGGTGGGAGTGGCCGAACGCCACCTCCGCCGGTTGCTGCTGGAGCACACCGGGTTGGGGCCGAGATCGATACAGAGGGTCGGACGTCTGCAGCGGTTCCTCCACCTGGCCGACGACGAGTGGCCGACGACGACGCTCGGGGTTCTGGCTGCGCTGGCCGGCTACTCGGACCAGGCTCACCTCACCCGTGAGGTGCGGGAGCTGGCCGGATCGACCCCGACCGCACTACTGGGCGACAGGCTGGGGACCTGACGCCGGGTCCTTCGGAGTGTGCCCTCGCTCATCAGCACTTTTCGGGTTGGGGTGTCACAATCGACGCCTGGCCGGTGTCTCATGCCCAGAGCGAGCAATCGAAGGAGACATCATGTCCACCAGCCCCAGGATCCCCGAGGCAGAGCTGACCGGCTTGTACGGCGCGTTGGTCAAGCGGATGTCCCGCAAGATGTTCGGCGCCGTGCCCGAAGCGGTCGGGGTCACGTGGCATAACCGGAAGGTCCTGAACTTCAGTTTCGGCATCGGGCGTAAGGCACAGAAGTGGGACCGGTGTGACGAAAGCCTGAAGTCGTTCGCGCACATGGCGGTAGCCAGTCTGATCGGCTGCAGCGCCTGCCTGGACTTCGGCTATTTCCAAGCCCACAACGAGGGTCTGGATGTGGACAAGGCGCGCCAGGTGCCCCGCTGGCGCGTGTCAGATGTGTTCACACCGCTGGAGCGCGAAGTCATGGAGTACGCCGAGGCCATGACGCAGACCCCGCCGACTGTCACCGACGAACTGTCGGCCCGACTGCTGAAGGCCCTCGGACCGGCCGCTCTGGTGGAGCTGACCGTGTTCATTGCCGTGGCCAACCTCATGGCCCGGTCCAACGTGGCCATGGGTATCGAGTCACAGGAGTTCTCGGCCGCCTGTGGCCTCAAGCCGCTCGCCCTAGCCGCCTCAGCGTGACCGACGATCCGTTCGTCACCCATCGCGGCCTGCTCTTCACCGTCGCCTACGAGATGCTCGGCTCCGCAGCCGACGCCGAGGACGTCGTCCAGGAGACCTGGCTGCGGTGGGCCGACGTGGACCAGACCGAGGTGCACGACCCGCGTGCCTATCTGGTCCGGATCGTCACCCGGCAAGCCCTCAACCGGCTCCGATCGGTGTCCCGCCGCCGGGAGGAGTACGTCGGAGAATGGCTCCCCGAGCCGCTGCTCACCAGTCCCGATGTGGCCGATGACGTCGAGCTCGCCGCCAGCGTCTCGATCGCCATGCTCACGGTGCTGGAGACGCTTGGTCCGGCCCAACGGGCCGTGTTCGTGCTGCGCGAGGTGTTCGAGACGCCGTACGAAGAGATCGCCGAGGTGGTGGGCAAGACCCCGGCCGCGGTCCGACAGATCGCGCACCGTGCCCGTGACCACGTGGCGGCGCGGCAGCCGCGGATGCACGTGGATCGAGCCGAGCAGCAGGTGACCCTCGAGAAGTTCATGTCCGCCATCTCCTCTGGCGACGTGCAGGGCCTGGTCCAGGTGCTCGCACCGGACGTGGTGTTGATCGCCGACGGCGGCGGCCTGGTGCGGGCTGCTCGCAAGCCCATCACCGGCGGCAAAACGGTGGCGGCCTTCTTGGCCCGGCTGGTGGAGCTCCCGGACATGGTGACCACCACTGCCTGGTTCAACGGGATGCCCGGCTTCCGGGTCGACGTCGAAGGCGAAGCCACCGCAGTCAGTGTGGTGGTCGAGGAGGGCCGGATCACGCGGATCTACGCGATCCGAAACCCGCACAAGCTGGGGCGCCTCGAACACGTGGTAGAGCTTCGGCGCTGACGCGGCTCGGCGGCCAGCTGAGCCTGCGGGTGGTCGAAGCTACTCAGAGCCCGGGTTCACCCGGTCGGGCAGTCCGAACAGCTCGAACAGGGTCGGTTCGATGAAAGACCGGATGACACTGATGCGCCCGGCGGCTACATCGAGCACGTGGATGGCAAATGGGGTCGGTTGGCCTCCCGGCGCGGCCGGGCTGTAGACAGCCACGGCCGGCGACCCGTTGGCGCTGATCGGCGTCAGCACATGGTTGGCGAGGGCGTCAACGGCGATCAGCCATTCCCGGATATCGTCCCTGCCCCGCAGCCAGAGCTCGAAGGGTGGCATTTCAACGATGGCGTCGTCGCGCAGCAAGCCGACCAGGGCGTCTACGTCGTAGCGCTCGAATGCGTCGATGTAGGCAGCCAGGAGCTCACGATCGTCCGCCGACGGCTCGCTGGGGGGCGAGTCGCGGCCGGCGGCGGACATCGACTGGCGAGCTCGTCGGAGCGTGCTGTTGACGGCGTCAGCGCTCGTCTCCAAGAGGACAGCAACCTCGGCTGCACGCCACCTCAACACATCACGGAGGATGAGCACGGCTCGCTGGCGGGGGGCGAGGTGCTGGAGCGCGGCGATAAAGGCCAGCCTCACCGACTCGCGTGACACGGCTCGGTCGGCGGGGTCGCCGTCGGGGGGCAGGATCAAGCCGTCGGGCGCCGGCTGGATCCAGCTCGCCTCTGGTCGGCGATGGTCCAGCCGGCCCTCGCTGGTCCCCACCGGTGCTACGTCCATCGGCAGGGCACGCCGAGATCGGCCCTTGGTCATGTCGATGCACACATTGGTGGCAATCCGGTAGAGCCATGGGCGCAGGCCGGCCCGTTCCTCGAAGGTCCCCAGCGCTCGCCAGGCCCGCAGCATCGTGTCCTGGACGGCGTCCTCGGCCTCGTGGATCGATCCGAGCATCCGATAGCAGTAGCCCACCAGCTCGCGGCGATACGGCTCCAACTGATCAGCCGAGATGCCGCCGGTCGCGGTGACCGAACTCACGGACGCAGCCTAGGGCGAGAGAGCCGAGCGGACGGCACGTCGCTGCGGGCCAGTGCGCCGGAGTCGGTCTGATCCGAATAGGTCATTGCGAAGCCTCCAACCCGAGCGGGGACGATCCCCTCACAGTTGCAACTGCTCGCCCGGTGAAAAGTCGTCGCCCGCTACCCCGGAGCGGACATTTCTCGATGACCGACGACTTTCTGACCGCGTCGCAGTTGCACTGGATGGGAAGAGAGATCCGCACCTGCAGGTCGAGCCCACAACCGACCCCGACCATCACGCGCCGGGGACCCAAAAGGAGAGTGCCGTGACTACATCAGGTAAGGCCGTGCTGGTGACGGGGGCCAATCGTGGAATCGGACAGGCGCTGGTGGCCGAAGCGTTGAGGAGAGGCGCCGGCCAGGTCTACGCCGGAACGCGCCACCCCCTGGACTACCGACATGAGCGGGTCACGCCCCTGGTCCTCGACGTGACCGACAGATCGCAGATTCAGCGCGCCGCCCAGAGCGTCAGATCCCTCGACATCCTCGTCAACAACGCCG
>DATMMO010000135.1:0-23841 GCA_035569695.1 Acidimicrobiales bacterium
GAGGAGCCGACAGGTCGAAAAACGGGTCGACCTCATCCACGAGAAAGCAGCCCGCGCAGGTTGTCGCGCATGATGAGCCGGGTGTCGGCCTCGTTGAAGTCCGAAAGGGCCTTCACGAAGTCGGTCGGCTCCGAGAGACCCTCGGCGTGGGGGTAGTCCGAACCGGCCAGGATGCGCTCGATGGGCAGGTACTGAGAGATGTGGGTGATGTCGTCCTCCCAGAACGGGCTGACCCACACGCTCCGCTCGAAGGCCTCGATGGGATCCTCGGGGAACGACCCCGGGTAGCGGTGGTAGTAGATCTTCATCTTGTCGACCAGGGAGGGGATCCAGTCCCCACCGTTCTCGACCGACACCACCTTCAACTTCGGGTGCCGGGCCAGGGCCCCGTCGCAGACCATGGCGGTGAAGAAGTCGGAGATGGCCCGGCCGTGGAGGGCGATGTGCTCGAAGGCCGATCGGGTGAAGGCGTGGTACTCGAAGTTGCCCGTCCAGTCCCCGGTGTACTTGGTGTAGCTCACCGGGCCGGCGTGCACTCCGACCAGCACGTCGGCCTCTTGGCACCGGGCCCAGAACCGGTCGAACTCAGGCTTTCCCGGCGAGGTGAACCCGGTGGGGGTCAGGACGGGAGCGGACCGCAGGTCGATCACCCGACACCCCTGCTCGATGACCCAATCGAGCATGGCCAGTGCCTCGTCCAGATCGGCCAGGGAGAAGATGGGGGCCGCGTACATGCGGTCCTCGGAGTTGAAGGTCCACGCTTCATCGAGCCAGCGGTTGAAAGCCCAGAGGATGTCGGTGAGCAGCGGGATGTCCTCACGGACCCGCTCCTCGATCCCCGAGGCCAGGGTGGGGAACAGCAGGCACCCGTCGATGTTCTGCACGTCGAGCAGGGCGAGCCGCTTGTCCCGCTCCTGGTACTCGGGGTGCAGGGCCAACGGCTCCACCACCTTGTAGCCGTCGGTGATCACGTCGGCCTTGGACTTCTCGCCCGAGAACATATCGGTGAGGGCGCCGGCCACCGAGATGGGGTCGAAGGTGGGGTTGGGCACATAGTCCCAGACGTGGCCGCCCATCATGATGTGCTGGTGCCCCCGCTGGTCGGTGACCCAGTAGAGGTCCCGGCGGCGATGATCGGGGAGGTGGCGGGTGAAGGCCTCCCTCGTCTCGTACAGATGGTTGTCGGCGTCGTACATCCGGTACGGGAGATCCACGGGAGCTCCTCCTTCGCTGTCTCTGGCGTGCTTGCTGTCGTGTTGCTGTGCTTGCTGTCGTGTTGCTGTGCTTGCTCGGCGGCCGTGGGCGGACGCGGCTCGCCGGGGGTCTCGAGCGTCAACGGTACTTCTAACGGTCGGTTGGCAGGTAGTGGGTTCGTCGGGCCGACAATGTCCCTGGTCCAGAGGTTGTGGCCGGAACCACTGGGGTCAGCAGGAGCCGGGCGCGAGCTCACCAGCCCATGGCGGGACCGCTGGGGTCAGTAAGAGCCGACCGAGTGCATGCCCCCGTCGAGGGCGAGGACGGCACCGGTGACAAACGACCCGGCCCGGGAGGCGAGGAAGATGGCCATTCCGGCGGCGTCGTCCTGTCGACCCCACCGTTTGAGGGCGGTCGAGTCCAGCAGGTCATGAGCAAACGAGTCGCCGGAGATCATGTCGGTGGGGAAGGGTCCAGGGGCGATGGCGTTCACGGTGATGCGCGGAGCCAGATCCCGGGCCAACTGGCGAGTGAGCAGGTGTACCCCGGCTTTGGAGGCTCCGTAGGCGTAGGTCTCGAATTGGTCGGGCTTCAGCCCCGAGATCGAACCCACATTGATGACCCGCGCTGGGTCCTCGTCGGTGGCCGCCGCCTCCAGCAGGGGCAGGAGGAAACGGGTGAGATGGAAGACGCCCTTGAGGTTGACAGCCAGCACTTTGTCCCAGGCGCGGTCGTCGTGGGTGGCGATGGGGGCAAACCAGTTGGCCCCGGCGTTGTTGACCAGGATGTCGACGCCGGGCTCGCGCTCGGTCAGTGCGTCGGCCAGTCGGCGGCACTCCGATTCCCGGGAAAGGTCGGCGGGCAGGGCGATGCATTCGCCCACCTCGCTCAGGGAGGCAGCCGTCTCGACACAGGCGTCTGCCTTGCGCGACGTGATGTAGACGCGGGCTCCGGCCTCGACAAATCCGGTGGCGATCATGCGGCCGATCCCTCTGGATCCACCAGTGATCACTGCTGTCTTGCCGGCAATGGAGAACAGTTCGCTCACGGTCCGACCCCCTTCGTCGAGCCGTCACGGTAGTCGCGGTCAACTGATCTTTGAATGGCCGAGCCCCGGCCGGCGGCGGGACAACCGGGCTCGCCGCGTTCGACCTGCGGCGGGACAACCGGGCTCGCCGGTGTTCGACCTGCGGCGGGACAACCGGGCTCGCCGGTGTTCGACATGGTGGACTACGTTCGTGGCGCCTGGAGGCAGGACCGGGGCCCCGAGCGGCAGCGGTCTCTGAAGAACTGCGGGCCGCAAAGAGGGCCGGACCGGGGATGTCCGGGGAGAGAAGGGTGTCCCGTTGGACTTGCAGCTGAGTGACGATCAGGTGTTGTTCCGCGACACCACCCGGCGCTTCCTGGAGGACACGTGCCCGCTCACCGAAGTGCGGCGACTGGCCGATGTGCCCGCCGGCTTCGACCCCGAGTGGTGGCGTCAGGGGGCCGAGTTGGGGTGGACGTCCATGCTGGTCCCCGAGGATCGGGGCGGCGGGAGTGTCTCGGGCCAAGGGCTGTCCGACCTGACGCTGGTGGCCGAAGAACGCGGCCGCCTGGTCTCCCCCGGCCCGCTCGGGCCGATCAATGTTGTCGCCGCCACCCTGGCCCGTGTCGACGGTCATGGTGCGGCCTTGGACCAACTGCTGGCCGGCGGCATTGCCGCGTGGTGCTTCGATGAGCCCGGACCGGTCTGGGGAGCCGACGCGGTGACACTCGAGGCCGAAGCCATCGATGGCGGTTTCGAACTGACCGGGACCAAGACGGCGGTGGAGTCAGGGGCCGAGGCCGACTGGCTGTTGGTGACCGCTCGGGCCGAACAGGGACTGACCCAGTTCTTGCTCCCGGCAGGCACGCCCGGGGTCCGCATCACCGCCCGCGAGGGCATTGACCTGGTCCGGCGCTTCACCACCGTCCACTTCGACGGCGCAGTGGCGCCGGCGGCGTCGGTCGTCGGCGAGGTAGGCGCGGCCGCGTCCGACGTCGAGCACCAGCTCCAGGTGGCCCTGATCCTGCAGCTGGCCGAGACGGTCGGGGCCATAGGCCGGGTCTTCGAGTTCACCACCGAATGGGCCTTCGACCGGTTCTCCTTCGGCCGTCCCCTGGCCTCGTACCAGGAGCTCAAGCATCGCTTTGCCGACATGGCCCTATGGCTCGAGGGTTCCCGGGCCACCACGGCGGCGGCCGCCTCGGCGGTCTCCCGGGGCACAGCCGATGCCGCCGAGCTGGTCAGCGTGGCCAAGGCCTACGTCGGGGAGCACGCCGGCGAGCTGGTTCAGGACTGCATCCAGATGCACGGGGGCATCGGGATCACCTGGGACCACGACATCCATCTCTATCTGCGCCGGGTCACCTTGAACGGTGGCCAGTACGGCACCGTCCGCAATCACCGCCAGCGACTGACCTCGCTGGTCGGGTTGGCCTGACAGGAGTCGATCAATGGGTCTCGATGATGTTCCCTCCCCTGAGGAGCTCGAGGAGTACCGGGCCAGGGCCAAGAGCTGGCTGGCCGCCAACATGCCCCGCCTCGACGAACAGGCTCCGGGGGCGGAGGAGAGCCAGGGCCCGGCCCGGCTGCGCGACCTGATCCGTCGGCTGGCCGACGGCGGGTACAACGGCATCTGCTTCCCCACCGAGCTGGGCGGCGCCGGTCTCAGCCGGTTCCATCACCGGGCCTTCCTGCAAGAGGCCCTGGACTACGAGCTCCCCACCCACATCGGGAACCCCGGGCTGGGCATCATCGGCCCGCCCATCTTGGAGTTCGGAACCCCGGCCCAGAAGCAGCACATCGCGGCCATGTTGCGGGGCGACGAGATCTTCGTGCAGATGATGTCCGAGCCCAGCGGGGGCTCGGACATGGCCGGCGCCCTCACCCGGGCCGAGCGGGACGGCGAGGTCTGGGTCCTGAACGGCTCCAAGATCTGGAGCTCGGGGGCGTGGCGCTCCGACTGGGGGCTGGTCCTGGTGCGCACCGACTGGTCGGTGCCCAAGCACCGCGGGCTCTCCATGGTCCTGCTCGATCTGTCCCTCCCCGGCGTCACCATCAACAAGATCAAGATGGTCAACGGCGCCGAGGAGTTCTGCCAGGAGTTCTTCGACGACGTGCACGTGCCGGCCGACTGCATCCTGGGCGAGCCCAATGACGGGTGGACGGTGGCCAACCGGCTGCTCTTCCACGAACGCGACACGGTGGGCGGCGGATCGCCCTATGCCTTCAGCCGACCGTCGTCGGATCGCAGCGGTCCCAATGAGGACTTGGCCGACCTGGCCCGACGGGCCGGCCTCAGCGATGACCCGGTGGTCCAGGACCTGCTGGGACGCTCGCACGCCGACGACGTGGTCTCCCGCCAGCTGATCGGCTGGGTGACCGAGGGCATCAACATCGGGCACTTCCCGCCGGTGGCCGGCTCGTTGCTCCGCCTCAACATCGGGGTGAACGTGGTCCGACGGGCCAACGCTGCCGTCGAGATCGCCGGGCCCGACGGCGTGACCTGGGAGGCCGACGACACCAGTCCGCACGCCGCCGATCAGTACATCTTCCGCCAGGCGTTGTCCATCGGCGGTGGAACCGTAGAGATGCAGCGGAACCTGATCAGCGAGCGGTTGCTGGGCATGCCCCGAGAGCCGGCGCCCGATCGGGGCAAGCCCTTCAGCGAGGTTCAGCGCAGCACTGCCACTCCTCGGTCGGAGTAGCTGTCGGAGTCGAGTGGGCTGGGCGGAGTCGGGTCGGGTCGGCGTTGGTCCGCCGCTTCGCCGTCGGGCGGCCGGACGTCTTCCGGCGGCTTGTGGCTGGTGATCGGCCGGCCGGAGCCGAGCCACTCAAGCGGCTTGTGGCTGGTGAGCGGCCGGCCGGAGCCGAGCCACTCAAGCGGCTTGTGGATGGTGAGCGGCCGGCCGGAGCCGAGCCACTCAGGGCGAGAAGGTCTGGCCTACGAATTCCTCGGAGAGAGCCCAGAGGCGTTTGGCCGCCTCAGGATCGGTGGCGTAGGGGAGCGCCTCGCTCACATGACAGTCCTCCAGGTAGAGCCCGCCCCGCTCGGCCAGCTCCGGTGCCGTGGCGGCCCACAACGACGTCGCCGCACCGCCCTCGATCGATTTGCGTTGAGGCATGACCCGGCCGGAGGCCTTCACCCGGGCCAGGAGGGCGTCGTAGTCATCGGAGTTCATGTAACGACCGAGCTCGGTGTTGATGACTCCGGGGTGTACGGCATAGGCGTGCACTCCACGACCGGCCAGCCTCCGGTCGAGCTCCACGGAGAACAGGACGTTGGCCGTCTTCGACTGCCCGTAGGCCGTCATCTTTTCGTAGGGACGGTGCTCGAAGTTGGGGTCGTCCCACAGGATGTCCGAGCTGCGATGGCCCCCCGACGACAGGTTGACCACCCGAGCCGGGGCTCCGGCGAGTAGTGCAGGGGCGAGCAGGTTGGTCAAGAGGAAGTGACCCAGATGGTTGGTGCCGAACTGCAACTCGTACCCCTCGACCGTGTGCTCGAAGGGCGTGTTCATGACGCCGGCATTGTTGATCAACAGGTGCACTGGCTCGTTCCGGCCCAGGAACTCCTCGGCGAAGGTCCGGATGCTGGCGAATGACGTCAGGTCGATCACCCCGAACTCGACCGCAGCGCCCTCCACCCTGTCCGCCACCGTGGCCACCGTGGCCTTGCCCTTCTCCTCGTTGCGCACCCCGGTGACCACCCGAGCACCGGCGGCGGCCAGGTTGGCCGCCGTCTCCAGCCCGATTCCCGTGGATGCACCGGTGACGATGACGGTGCGCCCAGACAGGTCGACACCGGCCATCACCTCGCCGGCCGTGGTGGTTTCGTCGAGTGGCATTGAGCCTCCCTGGTCAATCCGGAAGGGCGGGTTTTCGCCCCGTAGCCGCAGGCTAACGTCCGGGCCGCTGCCGGGCTTTCGGTGGCGAGGCGGTACGCCACCTCGGGGTCTACAGGCCTGGTATTGGCGATGTGTAACTTGACAAACCACAGGCAAGTTTTCGGGTTATAGTCGCCAAATGGCGAGCCACGGACGTCGCGTTGTGCGGGAATGTGCGATGGGCGTAGGTATCGGCCTGGTTGCAGCATTACTTGCCTTCGTCGGCCGCGCACATATCATCGTGATTCTCGCTGTCGGGATCGGCGTATGCGCGCTCACGGTCGCGTACGTCGAACTGGGTGACCGCCGCAAGGAACGGCTCGCCGAAGTGCCGAGGTCGTCGGCTGTTCCGGCCGGCCTCCCGCTCCCTCAGGATGGGCACATTTTGAGCGCCAGCGTCGGACCAGTGCTGAGCGATGGCGTCCAAGTGGTCCGGTATGAGCACGTGCCAAAGGAATCGGATTTAACACCGCCCGCACCCGTCCAACTGGCAATCACGCTCCAACGGATTGGTTCGTACGGAGAATATTCGGCTGATGCTCGTCCCCCCTTGAACCGCGGCGTCAGGGTCAAAGTGAGGGCCTACGTCGCCAGCCCATCGGACAGCGAACCAGTGACCTTATTGTCGGCTCGGGCCGGAATCCAGCTAGAGCACGGCGAGGTAGTGCAACTCGAAACTGAGGTGAGCCAGTACCTAGATAAGACTGGCCCGACGCCGCCGAACTATCGGTTTCCGCCCGTAGTGGACCCTGGAACCACGCTTGAGGTCGAGTCCACCTTCTACGCCCGAGCGATGCCCACCGAGGACTTAATCGGCATGATCGTTCCCCAACAGGCACACATCACTGGGTTTGTTCTCGTAGATCAATTGAAGCGTGAGCACCACGGGGGTGACTGCGGTCCGCTCCAAGTAGTCAGGGGAACCGAGTTCTAAGCGTCTAGCTCGGGTTCGATGGCATCCGCGTCGTCGGCCTCGCCACCATCCCCCAGGAGCGCACGTAGGGCATCCTCGGGGTCAGCATCGATGTTGACCGGCTCGTCGTAGCCTGGGAAGGCATCGCGTGGGGTCATGCGACGATTGTATGACCCAAATACCCACCATCAACCCCTTTATCGGGATACTCTCCGTCGTGTACGGCGAACGGTATCGGGGAGTAAAAGGTGGGGACTGTCGTAGCGAGGATCTTTGAAGCTGACCCTAGGGACGCTGATTTCGCCACGGCGCTTGGCGTTCTCGATGGGATGGACTACACAGACAGGACCCTCAAACGCGACATCGGCGGCCATTTATATTCGATCGCGCGTCCGGACGCGGTAGGACTGGGTCTCTGGACACTTCGCAGGGGAGTCGATATTCACAGCAAGGGTGAGATAAAGCCCTGGAACCTTGCGTCGGACATCGCAGAAGGTAGTTATTACCGGTTCTTTCCAGATGGAACAACTGTGATGATCGCAACTGGGCATGGACCGCGCACGTTGCAATTGAGTTCGTATCTCGAAAAAATGACCAAACTTGATGTCATGTTTAACCCGATACTTCGGACGGATAAGGCTACGTATGTCGCATCGCTGGATGACGTGAAGCGAATCGAGATGACATTTACAAATGAAGCGGTAACTGAATTCGGCCGAGTCAATGAAACTCTCGGTCAGGCAACGGCGTCCCTGGCTCAGGCAAGTGGTTCCGACAAGCTCAGGATCACATTTGACGGTCAAGATTCCGAGAGTCGTGATTCGATGTGGGCTCGCTCAGCTCACTGGGTAAGAGATCTGGTGGCACGCACGCCAATACATGGAGTGTCGCGGCTACACGTGGTCGTTCCTGGAGAATTTTCAGGAGAGCAAGATATCGACGTCCTCAAGGACAAGATTACGTATCAGATGGAAGTCGAGAGCGGTACCTTAGACTTGGATGTAGCTATGGATGTTACAGCTGCCGCCTATAGTAGGCACCGTGATGACAGACCCTGAACGCCCTGGTCACAAGATAGTATCGGTAGTTAAGCCGCTCACAGCCCACCATCCCCGCCAGGCGCGCCGCAAGCTCGTTTCAACGTGGATCGATCACCGCTGGCTCGACTGGATCATCGGACCGGTGGTCGGCGTCGGGGTCCGATATCTGGTTCTCCCTCTTATACATTTGGACACCCTAGAGGCTGGAATTCGGTTTAGCGTTTATGCGTCCGTAGCTGCCGGAATCTTTGCATTCATAGCTGTAGCGTTCACTCCCCTTGCGATCATGGTCGCACTCAATCCCGGAAGAAATTTGCAACGCCTTCGTAACTTCGATACCGGCATTCGGCGAAGCTACCTTGGTGGCACCCTTGTCATGCTTCTGTGTGCACTAATTATTATTGGATGTGGTGCGGCTGACTCTGTACATTCAGGAAACGGTATTGCTCAATTTGTTGCTTCCATTGCTTTGGGAGTGGCCGCAGTTAAGGTTCTACGCCTTACCCAACTATTCGCAGGAATGCTTGGGGCAAACAGTGTGGATTACAGCGCGGACTCTTCTCACCGGTCGAAATCGGCGTAACGGTCATTTGGCGATTCGCTTGTAGCTGATCCGACGATCCGTCTGCACCATCAAGGCATTCATGCGCTGGGTGTCGTTCAGGTCACACGTCGTGTACCGGAGGTCATATTCGGTGAGAGGCGAAGTCCTGGCTCAGCGGTTGGTATCAGGTGCCCTCGTCGGTCATGAGGTGAGAAGCTTCCATGGCCACGTTCTCGGCCATGAACTTCCGGATGGTGTCACCGGTCACCCGAGCGACCACGAGCGAACTTCGCCCGTGTCGGCATTGATGAGCGACAGGACGGGAGTCTTATCGGTGTGCTGGTTGGGTCGCCCGGACCCCAGTTGAAAAGGAACCGGATCGACCTTCGGCTTCCGGTGGTTGTCATTCTGACGGTCACCCCCTATCCAGGTCTCGTCCGACACGATGGTGCCGACCATCGGAATCAGGTTGTTTGACTTCATGGCCTCGCGGATTCGGTGGGCCATGAACCACGCCGTTTTAGGGGCCACGCCGTAGCGGCGCTCAATCTCCCGAGCTGCCATGCCGTTCTTATTGGCGCACATTTCGTAGACGACCATGAGCCAGGTCACCAGCGGCACGTGGGAGCCGTGGAAGATCGTTCCGGTTAGCACCGAGAACTGCTTCCGGCATTCCTTATTGGCGCACTTCCATACCCTGCGCTCAGAATACGAACCGGTCCGAGTCTTACGGGACTCGACGCCCTCGGTCAGCGTCTTGCGAGGCTTCAGGTAGTAGTGCTTCTCGGTGTTCGCACAGTGCGGGCACACCGGGCCGTTGGGCCAGCGAAGCGCCTCCATATAGGCATAAGCCTCGGATTCGGTCTGAATCTTTGCCAACTTACGGAAGGTGCTTTCGGCCATGTATTCAGTATCTTCTGAAATCTGTGGTTTGTCAAGTTACACATCGCCCTAGTGTTGAATTCTTTCCGACCTTTTCATATCATTTCAGTATCTTCTGCACGCAGAATCTGTCGCCGAGAAACGAGCTACAAGCCACGCTCCCCAATTCCCACGTAGCAATCAGGGAGTGCGGGTGAAACGAGCAGGCCAGGCCGCCGGGGCCATCGCACTTCTCGCCATCCTCGCCCTGTCGACCGTTCCGACCCTCGCCCTACTGCCTTACCGCCTTGCCGTTGGTCTCCAGGCACGAGACATCGACGAATCGGCGGCGCTCCGCCCGGCCGACACCCTGATCGTCGAGCCGGACGCGGGCATGGACCCCCTCGATGCGTTTCTGGCGTCGGCCCGGCGGTCGGTGGACCTATCCATGTACGAGCTCGCCGATCCCCAAGCCGAATCCATCCTGGCTGCCGACGCAGCGCGGGGTGTCCGTGTTCGGGTCATCCTCGATCAGCGCCCGGAACGGGCGCGCAACCAGGCCGCGTTCACCTACCTGTCGGGCTTCGGGGTCGCCGTGCACTGGGCGGCTGCTGCCGACAACACGTTCCACATCAAGTCCGTCTGCGTCGATGCAGCCCGCTGCGCGGTGATGACCCTGAACCTCACATCCCGGTACTACCCCACCACCCGTGACTTCGCCGTCGTCGATACCGACCGGGCCGACGTGGCCGCCATCGAGGGAACATTCGCCGGTGACTTCAGCGGTCATCCCGGAGTACCGAGCTCGGGTGCGGACCTGGTGTGGAGCCCGGGTAGCACCCCGGCGCTCGCGGACCTCATCGGGTCAGCCAGCCACACGGTCCTGGTCTACGACGAGGAGCTGAGCGATCCGACCACCGTCGAGGCGTTGGCCGCGGCGGCACGCCGCGGTGTCCGGGTGGAGGTGGTGATGACCTACCAGTCCTCGTGGGTCCGGAACTTCGACGTCCTGACGTCGGCCGGAGCCCAGGTCCGAGTTCTCGTCGGCGAGCACCCGGTGTACATCCACGCCAAGATGATCTGGGTGGACGGGGCACGGGTCTTTCTCGGCTCCGAGAACCTTTCGGTGGCTTCCCTGACCCGGAACAGAGAGCTGGGACTGATCAGCGGCGATCCGGCCATCGTGCAGGCCACCGAGCAGACCTTCGAGCAGGATGCGGTCCGAGCCCGGCTCTGGTCTGGACGCCGCGGGCCGTGAGCCACCCGCGCCACTACGCTTTGCGGCATGCCAGCCGACCGGGTCGATCAGGCGATCGAGGTCATCCGCACCTCCGGCGGACGGGTCACCGTCGACCGTCGTGCCGTGGTCGAGGCGCTCGATCAGAGCTCCGATCACCTCACCGTCGAGCAACTGGCCGATGCGGTGTGGGCCAGGCACCCCGACATCAACCTGGCCACCATCTACCGGACGCTCGAGCTGCTCGAGCGCTTGGACATCGCCTTCCACGTCCACCTGGGGCACGGGCCCTCCCGTTGGCACCTGGCCGGTCAGGTTCACCATCACCTGGTGTGCGACGCCTGTGACGCGGTCATCGAGGTCCCCGACAGCACCTTCGATCCCCTCCGGCGTCGGCTCCTGAAAGACACCGGTTTCGCCATCGACCCTCATCATTTCTCCCTGGTCGGGCTGTGCTCCTCGTGTGCAGCGACCGCCGCGGCCGAAGTGGGCTGACGGCAAACCTGCACCGTATGAGGGTGGGCGGCCGCCGACGTGGCCGCATCGGGGCCGGCCTGGAATACTGGCGCGGTCATGATCTTCGCCGACGCCATCTCCCCGGTCGTCCACCTGCGCCCAATGCTGACGGGGTGGCAGACCGACTGGACGAGCTTCGTGTCGCTGGGTATCGAGATCGCCATTGCCGCCGGGTATGTGGTGTTCGCTCGCCGTCTCGCGGCGAAAGGGCGGCGATGGTCGCCTTGGCGCACCACCTCGTTCCTGGCTGGCATCCTCACCATCGTGATCGCCGTCCAATCCGGGCTGGCTTCCTACGACGACAGCGTGTTCAACATCCACGTCATCCAGCACCTGCTCCTCATGAACGTGGCCCCGATCCTGCTCGCCCTGGGTGCCCCGGTGACCCTTTTGCTGCAAGCGGGCGAGCGGAGCACCCAACAGCGGGTCCTCAAGGTGCTCCACAACCGGATCGTCGAGGTGATCACCAACCCCGTTTTCGTCCTGGTGTTCTTCTCGGCGACGATGGTCGGCTACTTCCTGACGCCCTTCTACCAGTTCTCCCTCGAGCATCCCCTGGTCCATGAGCTGACCCATCTGCATTTCCTCATCGCCGGCTGCCTCTACTGGTGGCTGGTGGTGGGCATCGATCCGTCCCGGTGGCGGCTGTCGTACCCCATGAAGCTCGGGTTCCTGGCCGTGGAGATCCCGGTCGGCACCGTGTTGGGGCTGGGGCTGACCCAGAGCCGCGATTCGATCGCTCCCCTGTTCCATTCCCTGACCGACACCCACGCCGGCGGGGCGACGCTCTGGATCACGGCGGAGATCTTCACCTTCGCGGCCATGGGCATCGTGGTACTCCAGTGGATGAGAGCCGACGTCCGAGAGGCGGCGCGCGCCGATCGTCGAGCCGATGCCGCAACCGCCCGAGCGGTCGCCGGCCTGGCGCCGGCTGGCGTCTCCGGTGCACCGATCCCTGGTCGAGCACGGACTGAACCTCAACTGGCGGGGGAGCAGCTGACCGACGACTCGGTTCGGCGGGGAGTCACTCCGGTGCGATTCGACGGCGGTCGCCTGGTCGTCGACGACCGGGTCGACGCGCCGTCGGGCGACTAGCGCACGGGGCCCACCGGCGCCGGGGTCAGGCCTGGAGCCCGCGCAGGACGAAGTCGCAGATCTCGGCGGCCACTTCCTCACGTGGTCGAGGCATCGGCTCGGCCGCTCGCACCGACATGGCCCCGTAGAGTTGCTGGCCGATCAGAGTGACGGCCAGATCCGAATCCATGGGTCGGAACGTGCCCGCGGCGATGCCGTCCTCGATGAGCTCGCTGAGCATCCCGGCGACGTTGAGTCCGATCAACGCCAGCTCGGATCCCACTGCCGCACCGTCTCGGGATGGGCTCTCCTGGGTGGACAAGGCCAGGCGTAGGAACGCGGGACTGTTGTCGAGCTGCTCGAACACCCCGGTCAAAAGGATCTGGAGCCGGTCCATCGGCACGGCACTCGAGGCCCAGGCCTCAGCGATGGCTTTGAGCAGTTGGTCGTGCATGCGGGTAAGGCATGCCCGCAACAGCTCGTCACGGTTGGAGAAATAGACATAGATCGTCGATCGGGCCACACCGGCCTCGGCCGCGATCTCGTCCATGGACACCTCCGTCGTGCCGCGTTCGCCGAACAAACGGCGAGCGACGTCGATGACCTGATCACGGCGGAAGTCGCGAATGACCTCTTTGAGATCGTCGGACGTCCGCGGCGCCACCTCAGGCCGGGGCCAGGGCAGGCGAGGGGGTGAAGGCCACGGGGATGTGCTTCACACCGTTGATGAACTGCGACTGCAGTCGCTGGACCTCGCCATCGAGTCGGATGTCGGGCATGCGGTCGAGCAGGTGCTCGAACATGACCCGGATCTCCATGCGGGCGAGGTTAGCGCCCAGGCAGAAGTGGGGGCCGCCGGCGCCAAAGGCCATGTGCGGATTGGGATCGCGGGTGATGTCGAACCGGTTCGGATCCTCGAAGACCTTCTCGTCCCGATTGGCCGAGACGTGGAAGAACACGACCTTCTCGTCGGCCTTGATCGTCTGGCCCCCCAGCTCGAACTCGCTGGTGGACTGGCGACGGAAGTTCATCACTGGCGTCACGTAACGAAGCATCTCCTCGGTGGCGCTCGGCAGCAGAGACCGGTCGTTCCGCAACAGCTGCCATTGGTCGGGGTTGTCGAAGAATGCGGCCATGGCCCCCGAGATCAGGTTCCGCGTCGTCTCGTTCCCCGCCACCGTCAACAGGAGAAAGAAGAGCTCCAGTTCGAAGTCGGAGAGCTGCTCACCTTCCACCTCGACCCCGGTGAGCACACTCATCAGGTCGTCGTGGGGATCGGCCCGCTTCTGGGCGAAGAGCTGGGAGGCGTAGGCGTAGAGCTCCATCGACGCCACCTGAGCGATATCGGCGGTGTGCTGGTACTCGGGGTCCTCGTTCCCCACCATGCGGTTCGACCAGTCGAACATCTTGTGCCGGTCCTCGTTGGGGACACCGAGGAGCTCGGCGATGACCACCAGGGGCAGCTCGGCGGCGATGTCGGTGACGAAATCGGCCGTGCCTCGCTCGATCACCTGGTCGATGATGACGTCGGTGGCGGCGTGGATGCGGTCATGGAGCTGGTTGACCATCTTGGGGGTGAATCCCTTGTTGACCAGCCGCCGGTACCGGGTGTGCAACGGCGGATCCATGTTCAACATGATCAGCTGTTGCTGAGCCAGGAGCTCCTCATCCAGGTCCCAGATATAGGTGGCCTTCTTGTTCGACGAGAAATGCTCGTAGTCGCGGTTCACCGTGGTGCATTCGTCGTACCCGGTCACCGCCCAGAATCCCGGTCCGTCCACCTCCTCGTGCCACCACACCGGCGCGTTCTTCCGCAGGAAGGCGAACCAGTCGTGGGGAACCCCTGACACGAAGTTCTTGGAGGCAGTGAGGTCGATAGTGCTGAAGTCGATGCCGGTGTCTTGCATTCGGACGAACCCTCCAGTGAATCGGACACAGTGTCCGATTGTTCAGATGGTATGTCCGAGTTGCGTGCCTGTCAAGGGCGGAGCCTGTCGAGGGCGGAGCCTGTCGAGGGCGGAGCGGCTGTCGGGATCGGAGTTGCCTCGACGTCAGGCGCCTGGGGGCACCGCTCCGTCGATGACCACGAACGGGTTCTCGGTCACCACGAACTCGAGGTGCTCTACGTCGAGAAACTTGGCCACGTCGGCCATCACATCGCCGACGTCCGGGGCCGAGACAGATGCCTCGTAGTCAGCCATCGTCTCGAACCACTGCACGGTCACACCGTCGTAGCCGTCGTCCGCATCACCCTGGTAGCTCGACAGCGGCTTGGGGTTCTGCTCATAGCGGTACACGTAGCTTCCGCTGTTGGTCGCGGCCATGAGTGGTCCGTGGTGGTTCCTCCAGTAGGTATGAAACTCCTCTGGCGTCAGTCCAGGCTTGCGCTTGAGCAGGCACGTCAGCTTCACCATCGTTCGGTCCTCCCCTGTTAAGTGGTGCACTCAGCCACCGAGCACCGAGCGGTGCCGCGATGGCTACGGTCGTCTCTGGAAACGTACTGCTCATCGGGTCGGCCGCGATTAGCGTCTCGGGGGTGACCGCGACGGATCCGCGCCATGAAGGCCCAGCCGGCTCGGCCGACCCGCGCACCGAAGCCATGCTCTCAGAGCTCGCCGAGCTGGCCGTGCTTCGATCGATCCAGACGCCGACACATCCAGGTGAGGCCTCCCCGGCAACGCGTTCCCGGCCGAGCCTGAGACGCCGGATTCTGGGAACCGCCATCCATGCGGCCTGGGAATGGGTGGCTCGCAACGGTGCCGTGGGTCCGGGCGACGGGCGCGCCCGACGGTTCGGGTCGTTCGGCGAGGGAAGTTGCCTGGCTTTCCCGCTGGGGGCGGTCTTTGGGCAACGCTGGATCCACATCGGCAAGGACACGCTGATCGGCCCGTCGGTGAGCCTGTCTGCGGGCATGGTCCCCGGGCAGAAGATGGTCAGTGACCCGGTGGTCAGCATCGGGGACCGCTGCATGATCGGTCGGGGGAGCCACATCGTCGGCCATTTCAGCGTCGAGGTCGGCGATGACGTCCACACCGGTCCCTACGTGTACATCACCGATCAGAACCACGGGTACGAGAACCCCGATGAAGTGGTCCACTCGCAATGGCCGAACGACGTGCCGGTGGTGATCGGTGGCGGGAGCTGGCTTGGTACCGGCGTGGTGGTCCTGCCCGGGACCCGGCTGGGGCATAATGTGGTCGTCGGCGCCGGATCGGTCGTACGCGGCAGCTTCCCCGACCATTGCGTGATCGCCGGGGTTCCGGCCCGAGTGGTGAGGCGCTATACGCCCGAGGCCGGATGGATGTCGACGGCAAAGCCGAAGCAACCGCCGAGAGTGGTTCCCGACGTCGGCGGCGAGCCGGACTGAAATTCAGCCGGTTCAGCTGCTACCGGTTCAGCTGGAGAGGTACCGCCCCCTCCGGGACTCCCGGCTCACCGGCGGACGCGGGACCCGAGAGACGTTGACGGGGGCAACGAGCTCGTGTGGGTTTGGCTGTCCGCCGGCGCCGACAAGCGGTTGCCGGGAGTCCGGAGGGTGGCGATGTGCCGATGCCCGCAGTGAAGGGTACGGGGAGCCCGACACGGCAAGAGGGTTGCCGGGGCATCGACAGATCTGAATGTGAAGGGACGTCGGGTACCGACGGACCTGGGTCCGGGCGAGTCCACGCTGTAGTCCTCGCCGATGCTTCTGTCAGGGACCACGGGCCGCCCTCCCTTCAACATTCTCCAGCGCCGACGTTTGCCGTAGACGCCTCGATAGAGAAACGGTGGGCGATGGGCGATCATGCGGTTTTGATCCCGCTCTGGCCGAGGAATTTCTGCTTCACCATCGGTATTCAGATGGTCACATTGCGCGATGGGCTGAGACGTGCAGCGCTCGACGAATGAACGGCGCTCCATGGTGCGGTCATCATCGGCGCCGGTCGGTCAGTGCGAGCCGAAGACGGGCCCGAGGACATCGGAGAGCACGCCGGCCAGGCCGCCTGAGCCGGGTCCGCTACTGGGAGGTGGCATGGGCGGAGTCGTCACCGGTGGCGGTGGGTTCGCCGTCGACCCCCCGTCACCAGGAACAGCGCCCGAGGCAGAACCCGACGAGGGCGGAGGGGAACCGGTACCGCCATTGGAGGCCGACGGGTCAGTAGTGGCCCCGGTCCACGAAGTCCCAGCTGAAGGCGTCGTGCTCGACGAGCTGTTCGCGACCTGTCGGGGGTCGGAGCCAGTGGGCGAGCCCAGCGATCCGCTCGGTGTCGGGCCAATGAGAGGGGTGCCGGTCGCCGCGTTGGCCGCGGAGCTCGATGGGGCCAGTGGGGCCATGGTTGACGTCGAGGGCGCCGTCGACGAAGGGGTCGCCGTCCCGGGCTGACTGTTGGCATGGGATGAGGGGTCGACGAGGATGGTGTGGGTACTCGGCAACGAAACGGAAACCGGCTTCACCCAACCTCCGAGCACCGCACCACCGGCCAGCGCCACCAGGGCTCCGGCGGCGAGTACCGATGTGCCCGGATGCCTCTTGATGACCTGGACCGGCCGAACCCCCAAGCGTCCGGTCCGACGGGCCGCCTCTTCAACGGAGGCTCCGAGCCCATCGTCGACCGTGGATGCCGCGTCAGTCTCGGAGGACGCGTGAGTCACGCTAGATGCTGCAGCCGCATCCTTATGCGCCCCTGCTCGGTCGGCCCCTGCTCGGTCGGCTGGCAGATCAGCAACGGCTGGCTGGGGCGATTTGGCCCAACCCAAGACTGCACCGGACATCTCGGGCCGCGCCTCCATGCCCCTCGGCTCGGGTGAGTTAGGCCAGCGCAAGGTACCCGTTTCCTGGCTGATCGCCCCCAGGATCACCTGGAGGGAATCGTCCCCGGGCTCGGCGTCCTGGATATCGCGTCTCTCAGGCATTGTTCATCTCCCACGAAGTGATGGTCACGACGGAACCTGCGATTCCTCCCGTGACCACCAGGTGATAGGTGCCTGGAGCACTGCCGCCCGACACAGTCACATCGGTGGTCATGGTCACCGACTGCGGCGCACCTCCGACCGAGTTGATGGTGATGTCGAGGGGGGAGTCGTGCCCGGTGATCTGAGCGTTGGCCAATGGCGTCGGCATAGCTAGACCGGGTGCTATCGCCGCCCACCAATCGTTCCGGGCCTGCTCGGCCGAGTGGATGCCGCCGAAATACGCCTGCAGGCCGGCCGACGTCAGGTTGAGCGGCCCGGGAGATTCCTCCCAACCAGACGACGTATCGCCGGTCAGGGTCATCGTTCCCATGGGAGCTTCGTTCTGAGTCAACGTAAGCCCCTGGGCCAGGAGGTCGGGTGGGGCGGGGACGGTATAGCTGACCGTGTCCGTGGCCGGGAGCTTCGGTGCCGTGGTGGGGCTGGTTCCCGAAGCTCTGGGGTCAGGTCCGCCACCGGCCTTGGTCCCAATGGCCGGGCCCGGTGCGGAGGATGACTTGCTGTGAGAGGCAAGCGGTGGGGCGGTGGGGTCTTCGGTGGCGCTGACCAGAAGTCGCTGGGTCGTGTAGAAGAGCGCATTGGTGGGCCAACAGGTATCGAGGATCATGGTGGGTGTGGAGGAGTTGTAGACGGGATCGCCGGCGTTCACCACGGTCTGGCCCGTCACCTGGAATGCCGCCGTCGAGCACTGGTCCTGGTAATAGATAAGGTCGCCCGGTTTCAGCGCGTTGATGTGCACGAAATAGCTGACGTCGTGAGCCAGGAAGACTGCACTGCCCGTGGCTCCCGGCCACACCGATGCCGGGGCGTGCCCAGCGGCGACGTTCAGTTCCGCATCGTCGGTGCCCTCCTCGACGGGGGCCTTCAATCCGATGCTCGGAATGGTGAGCGTGCCGGCCAGCTGACCGACTTGCGGCGGGTTCTGCACGCAGGGTGCGGTCGACGTCTTGGCCTGCTCGACGGGCCGAGAATGGCTTTCGAGCACGGACTGGGCACGATCCTTGTGCGCCGTCCATCCCGCGACGTATCCGAAGAACCCGAGGGCTCCCCACACGAGCAGCGCCCCGAGGACCGGCACCAGCCAACGGATCGGATGGTCGGTCACGACTTCACCGACGCGGCGGAGCCGTGACCTCCCATCATCAGGTCGTCCCAGATAAGACGCCTTGTCCTCCACTACCGTCCCGACCCTCCACGGGCCAGACCGGCCAGATAGCGGAGCCCGCACCGAGCCCGATCGACAGCTGCTCCGAGAGGTGACCCGATGGCGCGGGTCCCGTGGGCCAGAACCGGGATGAGGGCTGCCAGTCGGCGGCGGTAGATCAGTCCCAGCCCGGCCACAAGAGCCAGAGCGATGATGGGCAGCGAGCCGCCCCAGGGCTCACCCGTGTGGACAGCCGTTACCCCGGCAATAGGCGCTCCGGCCGGCGGGGCGGGAGCGGCGGCCGGAGGCGCAGCCGGCGGGGTGACTGCGGCGGCCAGGGCGAGGCCCGTCACCGATGCGCTGGACGAGGCCAGGTCGATGGTGATGCCGCCGCCGGGGAGGCCGGTCAAGAGACTGAGCACGACTCCCTGTGCTGTGGCCGTCGCTGAGCCAGGTCCTTGCGTCGTGTTCGACGAGCCCACGCTGATGGTAGAGGCCAACGGTGTCCCGGAGAGCAAGGTCTGCGACTGACCCGGCGCCAATGTGATCGTATTGGAACCGGTGACGGGGTTGTTGACCGTAACCGTCACGACCGAGGGGGAGGCCGTAGCCGTGCCGGCACCGCCGCTCCGGTCAAGGGTCGCCGTCGTTGTGGCCGCACCCAAGGTGATCGAGGCCGCGGGCAAACCGGGCCCGCCCGCACCGGGGAGGATGGCGATGGTACCCCCGCTGCTGGTGTTGGTGGCCGTGGCCGACGCGGCCGTGGTCGAAACGGATCCGGTCGAGGTTCCGGCACTGATCGTGGCCAGGCCGGTGGTCTGGGCCACGGACAGCCCCAACGAGGTCAGCAGGTCGCCCAGCGAGATACCGCCCACCGGCGGCGTGGGCAACGTCCCCAAGATGCCCTGCAGGGCCGTGAACACCGGCGAACCGGCCGTAATGATCTGAGTCAGTGCACTGCCGGCACCGGCCGTCAGCTGGGCGACCGAACCAGCCGATCCGGCGCTTGGAAGACCGTTGCCATCAGTGGCGGCCTGGGCTGATCCACAACCCAAACCGGCGGAGAGATAGGTGCTCAGCGGGGCGGGGAGGGTCGGGGCCGCACACGTCAACGGCAGGTTCTGATTCTGCCCGGGCGTGGTTGCGGTGGCGTGCTGCGAACCGCTCACGGTCGGCAGGAGCTGGCCAGAGCCCACCGCGTCTGCGCTCGGCGTGGCGTCGGCGGAAATGGTGGAGTCGCCACCGGTCAAGGTGGTGCCGAAGCCGGAGATGCTGAGAGCATCCCCCTGCGCTTTGAGCTGGAACGAGCCGGGCCCGGATGCGGCGCTCGCACTGGCCGCCATCCCTCCCAGGGACGCAGCGGCCACCAAGCTGGCAGCCACGGCGGTGATGGAGCCTCGAAGACGTGATCTCATGACTTCTCCTCGTGCCGAATGGGCACGCGTGCGTGCGACAACCGATGACGCGGAAGACTCATCGGCCCCCGGTAACCAGTGAGCGGGCGGCGCGTGCTCGTCAGCCTTCGCATCTCAGCCTCCCCATCCGTTCGCGAGAAGAACGGGCCACGACGAGGGAACTTGTGCATCGTTGGAGAATTCTTGTTAGCTATGGGTAGACAGAGAACCGGACGGACCACCTAGAACTCGTTCTAGCGTTGGTTTGGGGCCCCTGGGTCGGTGGGTAATACCGAAGGGACCATCGGCTGGCGGCGACAAGACGACGGGGAAAATGGCGTGATGCGGGGTTCCGACGATTTCACGGACATGCACGACGGAGGCGACTTCGAGGGTGCAGTGGACGTTGAGCGGGACCGGGCCCTGGTGGAGCGGTGCCAGGGCGGAGACCACGAGGCCTTCGATGCGCTGTATATGCATTACCACCGGCGACTACTGCGGTTCTGTGTCAAACGCCTGCAAGAGCGCTCCGAGGCGGAGGACGCCGTACAGGAGACGTTCGCCCGGGCGTGGCGCGCCCTGCCGAACTTTGCCGGGGACCGGCGGTTCTATCCCTGGCTGACCGTCATTGCCGGCAACCTGTGCACAGACGCTCTCCGCCGTCGAGCCCGCCTGAGCCCTCTGGATGAGACGACGATGCGGACCAGCGATGTGGGGTCGTACGACATCGAAGACGCCGTCTTCCAGGCTGTCGACGTCAAGATGGTGACGACCGCGTTCGAGAACCTGAAGCCCCGGCACCAGAGGGTTCTGGATCTTCGCGAGCGGTCCGGGTGGTCTTACCAGAGGATCGCCGAAGAAGAGGGTGTCGGGGTCTCGGCCGTGGAGACGTTGCTGTGGCGAGCTCGCAATGCCCTGAAGCGAGAGTTCGCGCTGCTAGCCGGAGCAGAAGGCAAGGCAGGGGCCCTGGTCGGTCTGGCCATGACCCTTCCCCGGAACGCCCTTCGACGCTTTCCGACGTCGTTTCGACACGCCATGGAGGCGGCCCGTCACGTGGTCAGTGCGGTGACGCCGGCGGGTGCATCCATGGCCGCTGCCGGCGCCGTGGTCGTCGGTCTCGGTGCTGTCTACCTCTCTCCGGGTACGTCGGCGACCGCCACTTCGACCGGGACCACTCTGATCACGTCGACTGTCGCTCCGGCCGGCGGTGGCAACGGCGGACCTACCCCACCGGCCAACACGGCACCCGTCCCCCCGGCGACGCCACCATCGGTACCTGCAGGTTCGGGTGTCGTGCCTCCGCCCACAACGACGGCAACCGGAGGCTCTGGGACCGGATCCTCTGGGGCCGGATCCTCGAGCCCGCCGCCTGGATCGGCTATCCCGTCGAACCCCGGGTCGGGGCTCAGCCAACCGTTGGCTGGGGTTGCCGGCACCTTGGGTGGCGTCGTGGCCGGCGCGGGCGATGGTGTCGGGGGTGCGGTCAGCGGTGTGGGCGGCGCGGTCGGCGGGGTCGGGAGCGGTCTCGGAGGCGCGGTCAGCGGTATCGGGAACGGTCTCGGGGGTGCGGTGAGCGGTGTCGGGAGCACGGCCGGCGGAGCCCTTGGCGGCTCCAGCACAGGATTGGGGCAAGCAACGACCGGCGTGACCGGGGCTGTTGGTGGTGCAGTGGCCGGAGTAGGTTCGGGCCTGGGTCAAGCGGTCACCGGGGCCACCGGTGGCGTAAACAAGCTCCTCGGCGGTCCGACCGGCTGACCAGGGTGGCTCGACCGGCTGACCAGGGTGGCTCGACCGGCTGACTGGTGCGGCCGGGTGGCTGGTGCGGCTGGCCAGCTGGCTCGGTGCTGGGGCTCGGCCGGCTCGGACCTGCTATCGAGTCCGAGGTTCGATGAAGGCGGCGGGATCATCAACGGCCGATCCATCTTGTGGGTGTAGTCCCGTGGGTATGCCTACCGGGGCAAGACCATGCCGTCGAAGTACTTCGAGCGCCTCGGCTCGACCGGCGGCAATGAGCGCATCGGTGTCCGAAAAGTCGGTGTAGTCCCGAGACGACTCGCCGCCGCCGCTGAACACGATGACCTCGACCCCGGAGGGGAGCCTGGCCATCTCCTGGCTGAAGCGGGCATGCACAGCGATGAACAAGGCGTTGAGCATGGCTTCGACTGGTCGGCGAGAAATGGGGGGCGTGTAGGTGAGCGGGCCGCACAGCAACACGAAGATCCTGGTGGCACCCCCTTCGATCGCCCGGCTGATCGGCACGTTGTCGACCACCCCGCCATCGATCAACTGACGGCCGTCGATCTCGACCGGAGGAAATATGGCGGGGATCGCGGCCGAAGCAAGAATGGCCTCCACGGCAGGACCAGAGGTCAACCACTGCTCGCGTCCGTCTTCGAGCGACGTGGCCACCACCTCGAAGGGGATCGCCGCCTCTTCGAGTCGCTCGAATTGAATGCCCTGTTCGATGATCTTCCGCAGACCCGTGTTGGGATGGACGGACTCGCGCTGCTGCAAGAAGATCCAGGGCCCGTGCACTCGGCGCTGCGGGTACACGTCCTCGCCCCGCAGTCCCTGCCAGATCTTGGTGAGGTGTTCCATGCCGGCTTCTGAGGGGTCGCCGGCGAACGCCGCCCCGTTTACCGCCCCGACTGAGGCTCCGTAGATGTGATCCGGCCTGAAGCCTTGTTCGGCGAGGACTTGAAGCATCCCAACCTGGGTGGCCCCACGGGTTCCTCCCCCGGCCATGACCAAGGCGGTGACGGGACCTGGAGTCGATTGCCGGGCCAGCCATTCCTGGCGATCGATCCGACTCCGCTTGTACGTGAACCGCACGGTTAGGACGATGAGCACCACTGTCACCAGGACAAACAGGGGGAATATCACGGCGAAGGCGACGTGAACGGTGGCGAGGTCCATTGTGGGAAAGGCTAACGGACGGGCCCGCGCCTGGATCGACGCCCCCAAGTGTCATACCGTCCTGAGACACTCACCTTGTGTTGGTGACAGCCGAACGGATCGACAAGGATTCGAAGATGCCTGAGGAGTGGCAGCCACTGGCCGGTGCCGTCCTGCTCGAACGGCTCCGGGTGACGGGCCGACCGCGCCCTGCCCTCGACCCTCCCATGTCTCGACGCCTTCATGATCGGTTGGACGAGGCTCTTGAGACTTTTCTGCCTCCGGAACTCGGCCCGGCGCCGGTCGTGGTCACCAAGGACAGGCTCACTCAGGTGCTGACCTGCGAAGCACACCATGTGGCCAGTCAGTTCGGGGAACGGCGGCCATCACAGGCCATCGCCTGCGGGGCGCTGATCGACAGCCTCTTTCGGCAGCTGGTGGTCACCGGTCGTATCGACGACCCTATGACCGAAGGTCTTGCCGCGCTCACGCTCGACGATCACCAACGAGCGCTGGTGGAATGGATCAACGAGCTTCCGGCACCCCAGCGATCCGAGCTGGCCATGGAGGTCGAACGACAGGCGGCCGGACTTGTCGTCCGTTGGCCCGCTATGTCGCCTGAGTGGTTGCCTCGCACCCAGGAGCCGATCAAGGCCTCCCTGGCTGGTGGACGGGTGCTCCTCTCGGCTCGGGTCGACCTGGCCATCGGTCGTCCGGCGGTGGACCACGCCTCGGTCGGGATCGTCGAGCTCAAGTCGGGAAAACGGAGGGCGGAGCACCGCGCTGATCTCCACTTCTACGCGCTCATCGAGGCCCTGCGCAGCCCGGCGCCACCGTTCATGGTGGCGACCTACTACTCGCGCACGGGAGAGCTCGACGTAGAGCCGGTGAGCGAGGACCTGCTGGTGGCGGCGGCCCGACGCACCATTGCCGGCGTCGAGGCCCTTGCCCGCCTGGCGACTGGAGCAGAACCGCAAAGAACCCCCAATCCGCTGTGCGGTTGGTGCGACGCCCTCCCCACCTGTGGACCAGGCCAGGAGCGGGCCGGGACGTCCATCCCCCACGACGGGTCCGGCAGGAGCGAAGTGTGGGGCGGCGACGGGCTGTCCGAGCTGTCCGGCGAGGGGCTGTCCGAGCTGTCCGGCGAGGGGCTGTCCGAGCTGTCCGG
>DATMMO010000136.1:0-7127 GCA_035569695.1 Acidimicrobiales bacterium
ATCAGCCAGTCCGGGGTCAGCGCTCAGATTCGCCAGCTCGAGTCGGATCTCGGGGCGACGCTCATCGACCGGTCGGGCCGTACCGCCACGCTGACGACGGCGGGAGCCATGGCCCTCGAGCACGCCCGAGCCGCACTGGCATCGGTGGCGGCCGTCCGAGACGCGGTGGACGAGGTGACCGGGCTCATCCGAGGGCGGCTCGTGGTCGGCATGGTCAACGGGTGCACCATCCCCGGGCTGTTCGAGGCCCTGGCCTCCTTCCACCGCACCCATCCCGGCGTCGACATCAGACTGCTCGAGGACAGCTCCGACCCGTTGACCGAGCGGGTCCGCACCGGCACTGCCGACCTGGCCCTCATCGGGACGGCCGGCGCGCCAACCCCGGGTCTCGAGACATTTCCCATCAGCACCGAACGACTGGTCGCCGCCGTTCCGCTCGACCATCCCCTGGCCCGACGAAAGAGCGCAACACTGGCATCACTCGCGGCCTATCCCATCGTGTGCATGCCCGAAGGGACAGCCCCTCGGACCATGTTCGACCGAACCTGCGCGGAACACGACCTGCAGATGGACATCGTGCTCCAAGCCAGTGCTCCCGACGCCGTCGCCGCTCTGGCTCTACGCGGGTTGGGGGTGGCCATCCTCACCCAGTCCATGGTGGCCAACCACGGCCGCCTCAAGGCCCTCACCATTGGTGACATCAAAACCCCGGCAGGGTTGGCCCTGGTCTGGAGGGCGACTCAGAGCCCGGCCCTCAGGGCATTCCTCCTCCACAGTTATGTGGCCTTCGGGGGCCCTCGGGTGGCCAACGGCTCCTGACCGCCCCGGCGGCAGCCGACATGGTCGGCGCTGCTGCGATGGATCCGGCAGACTGTGCCCTAGACCGAGGTAGGCGCGGATCCGATACCGCTCTACGAAGAGGAGCCCGCAGTGAGCGACACAGACGGACCCGAACGCACCAAGCAGCCTGGGGCGGTCCCCGTCGAGGGCGGCGGCATCTTCCAATCCAGGGCCGACGGGCAGCTGCACTTCACGCCCGAGTCGGTGGGAAGCACCAATCCGATTTCCTCGCCCGTCGATGCCACTCCGCTCGAAGAGGACGAGCCGGAAGGCATCATCCCCCCGAGCCCGCTGTGGGCCATGAAGGACAAGCGCCACGAGCAGTGGGTCATGTTCGGCCACGCCGATCGGCTTCGAAAGCGTTTCGGCACGGGCGACGGCACCATCTACGTGATCGACGACGGCAAGCACCACTGCATGATCGGCCGACGGGTGGGTGCCACCCTCGACGGGTGCATCTACAGCTTGGTGGCGCGGATCGACCGGGACACGTACATCTCACTGGAAGCCGACGCCATCACCGCTCAGGCCGCGTTTGCCCGAAGCCGCGAGCCGGCGCTGGTGGCCACGGCCGAGGGCGACGGGGTGTCGAACCTGTTCGACATCGACAACTACCGGCACCCCGACGACATCCCGGTCCAGTACCTGCCCCCGCACGCCTTCATCGAATTCGCTCACGATCTGCCCGCAGCCGAGCACTGACCGACGACTGCACCCACGGTCTCAGAGGAGCTGTGACACACGTTCGCAAGGCAGCGATCCTGCTGATCGTGCTCTGCCTCTACTTCGCCGTCTTCGGCCTCATCTTCGGGTGGCACCGGCTCCGGGTGGACTTCTGGCCACTCGACCAGTCCGTCGACGGGCCCAACGTCTACGCCTCGTTCATCTGGCTGCCCATCGCATTCCTTGGAGGGTGGATCGGATCGGAGATCCGCGGGGCCCGAAACCTCGAAAAGCAAAAGGAACTGTTCGACCGGCACGCCCGGCACATCGACGAGAAGCTGCACCAGCACCAGCTCTCGGTGGCCAAGCTCCTGGGCATCAGCGACCAGGCCACCGCCGACGCGCTCAACGCGACCCCGGGTGACCGCCAACTCGACACCGACAGCTGATCCCCGTTCGCCTCGAGCTGGACGGCGGCGCCCTGGGCTCAGTCGATGGCCGCCACGGCCAGGCCGAACAGCTCCTGAAACCGATCGACCATCATGTCCCGACCCTTCACGTCGGCGATGACTTCGGCGCCGACGATCTCGTCCTGGCCGGGGAACTGGCCGGCGCCCCCCAGAGGTCCGATCGGGATGGCGATGCCTGTCCCCATCGGTTGGTAGGCGGTGGGCTCGTCGCCGTTGGCCAGCGCGGTGATGTTGGCCGCCACCGTCTCCGCCTCCCGACCGGCGAACCCGGCCATCTTGGCGTCCGCCGTCGACAGGTCGCCCAGGGCGAACACAGTGGTCTGACCCACGACCTGGAGGGTCGGCTCGACCTGGACGAAGCCATCGGCCTGGCGGGCCGCCACCAATGCCTCCCCGAGGTAGTCGCTGTTGGGCACCACCCCGAAGCAGCGGAACCAGATGTCCGCAGAGACCTCGGTTCCCTCCTCGGTGGTCACGGTGAATGCTCCCAACTCGCCCGGCGCCGTGGGCGGGAGGTCCGTGAGCGGGCTGCCCAATACCATGTCGACGTCGATCTCGGTCAGCTGGCGGCGGAGCTCGGCCTTCAGCTCGGGCTTGAACGGGCCACCGAGTATGTCGCCGGCCACGTCCAGCAGGACGATCGACTTCTCCGGCCACACATGGGCGATCTCGCCCGCCAGCTCGATGCCGACGGGACCGGCTCCGAGCAACAGCACCCGGTCCGCCTCGGACAAGGCGCGGTGAGCGGCCCGGACCTGGTCGTGGGCCTCCTCGGTATGGACCTTGTCCGTCTTGGCCGGGAAGGCGTAGCTCGAGCCGGTGGCCAGCACCACGTAGTCGGCCCTGATCTCCTCGCCCGACGCCGTGACCACCCGGCCCGGCTCCACCCGGGCGGCGCGATCCTGGACGACGCGACCGTGGGTCAGCAGCTTGTCGTAGGGAAAGTAGATCTTGGGCAGCCAGGAGGGGTCGACCAGCGCCCGCAGGGCGGCGATGTTGTGCATGAACGCGTCCCGGGGCTCGACCAGCACCACGTCCATGGTCTCGTCCAGCGCCTTGGCCACGGTTACCCCGCCGTAGCCGCCGCCCACGACCGCCACCGTCGGCCTGCTCCCTGCCTGATCATTCCCAGTCATGTGATCTCCAGTCGTGTGCTCGGGCCCCATGGGGCGAGACCAGGTAGGTCTCGTGTCAGATCGTCTCCAACACGATCGTATTGTATTCAGATCATCTGCGCAAGTGATCTTCTCAATCCCACGCAGTCCGGGTAGCATGAGATGGTGGCTGATGACACGACCATCCCCGATGTCGAGCTGGGCCCCTCGGAGTGCACCGCGGCCCTGGCCGAGGACCTGGGATGGGGGCTGGGAGTGGTCTTCCGGGCCTATGTGACCGCCGCCCACGCCGCGGTGGCCGACCTGCCCGGTGGGCCCCGGGGGTATCAGGTGCTCTCGGCCGCGGCCCGAAGTGAGGTCGGCAGCCAGTTGGCCCTGGCCCAATACCTCGGCATCGACCGCACGGTCATGACCTATCTGCTCGACGACCTCGAGGCCGAGGGATTGATCGAGCGGCGCCCGGACCCCTCTGACCGACGGGCCCGTCGTGTCGTGGCCACGGCCAAGGGCATCGCGCTCCTTGTCACCCTGGACGAGCGCCTGCGAGGCGTCGAAGGCCACCTCCTGGCCCCGCTCGAGGCCGGCGCCCGGGAGACCTTCCGCTCCCAGCTCCAGCTCATCGCAGCCCGAGTCAACGCACTCGACCCGGTGGACACGCCCTGCGAGCTGGCCGACCAGGCCGAGGCGGAGCTGCCCAGGCCCCGCACCCTCACCTGAGCCCTCCTCCGCGGGCCGGCAGAGGGCGGCGGCGACCTACGGCATGATGTACGCCCTACGAGAGATCGGTGTGCATTCGTGAGACGGAGTCCTGACCCCGGTACGCCATCACTCCAGCTGATGGCGGCTGATCTGCGCCGCCGAACGGTGACACTGGTGACGATGGGCCTGGTGGCGGCCATGGCCGCGGGCACCCTGGTGTGGGGAACTCCGGCGATGGCCGCCCCCGTCCTCACCGCCCAGCGACTCCAATCGAGCCTGCTGACCATAGGGAACCTCCCACCGGGTTGGTCGAAGACCAATGCCAGCTCCCCCACGACCAAGAGCTGTTACAGCAATCCCATCTGGAAGGTTCCCTACACGGCCAAGGCCCGCGCCGCCTTCCAGATGAACTCCAGCGTGCCCCAGCTGGTCGAGCTGCTCGCCTCCTACCCGAATGCCCACGCCGCCTACCTGCAGGTGGTGGCCAGCCTCAATCGATGCTCGCGCTTCACCGAGACCGTGCAGGGTCAAAAGGTCACGGGAACGATGAGCCCTGTCTCCAACCAGCGATTCGGGAACGAGAGCTCGAGCTACACGGCCACCCTGACCGTCCAGGGGACCCAGATCGATCAGGAGTTCGTGATCGCCCGAAAGGGCAGCACCCTCGCCGCGGTGGCCGTGAGCGACTACGGAGCCGTCGACGGCCAGCTGCTCACCGGGTTGACGACCAAGGCAGTGCGGCGGATCCCGGCCTAGATTTCGGAGGGTCACCGCGAACCGTCGCGGCACTGACCATGCAAGGGGAGACAGCCATGGAGGGACAGAAGGTCCTGGTAACCGGACCGGCCGGGCACCTGACCGCACCGCTGGTCCGCGAGTTGGCCAAGGACAATGACGTCTGGGGACTGGCTCGGTTCTCCCGTCCCGAGCAGCGCTCCGAGCTGGAGGCCCTGGGGGTCACCTGCGTCAAAAAGGACCTGGCCGTCGACCACTTCGACGACCTCCCCGAAGACTTCGACTATGTCTTCCACGCTGGGGCCATGGTGGCCATGGACTCCGAGAAGGACATGGCCCACACCTTCGAGGTCAACGTGCAGGGGACGGGCCGGTTGATGGTCCACTGCAAGGCGGTGAAGACCTTCGTCCACTGCTCCACGGGCGGGGTCTACGCCCATGCCGAGCATCCCCGGACCGAGACCGATCTCTACGGGGCCACCATCCCCGCCTACAGCCTGTCCAAGATCGCGGCCGAGCACCTGGTCCGCTTCATCTCTGAGCAGTGGGAGATTCCGACCATCATCCTCCGTATCGGGGCGGTCTATGGATTCGACGCCACCGGACCGGCCGTCCGGCTCGACCGCATGGTGCGGGGCAAGGAGGTCTGGGTCAACCCGACCGAGCCCCGGGGCGCCTCGGTCATGTGGCAGGGCGACGCCGTGCGCCTGGCCATCGCCGCCTTCGGCGCCGGCCGGCTGCCGGCCATCACCGTCAACTTCTGCGGAGACGAAGCGGTGAGCATCGAGGACTACTGCACCTACGTGGGCCGGTTGCTGGGCATCGAGCCGACGTTCAAATACACCGACGGGACCTACCCGGCGGGCCAGATGGACACCACCTTGATGCATGAGGTCCTGGGACGATGCGAGACCTCATGGCGGGACGGGTTCCGGCAACTGGCCGCCCACCGCTATCCCGAATACGAGCTCCGCGACGTGACCGACTGAAAGCTCGATCGTTCCCTCAGCCGGCGAGCTCTTTCACCTGCTCGATCAAGTCGACGGGCCGCTGGTCACCCAAGGGTACGGGCGACACCTGGAGGTGGGTGACCCCCGCTTCGGCCAAGGCGGCGATGCGCTCGGCGACATGACCGGCTGGTCCGCACAGCGAGGTCAGCTCCAGCAGCTCTTCGGGAACGGCGGCCTCGGCTTCGGCCTTCTTGCCGCTCAGGTACAGGTCCTGGATCTTCTCGGCCGCATCCTCGTAGCCGGACCGACGGGCGACATCGTTGTAGAAATTCCGGCCCTTGGCCCCCATCCCGCCGATGTAGAGGGCCAACGAGGAACGGGACAACTGGCGCACGGCGAGCACGTCGGGTCCGTCGCCGATGGCCAGCAGTCCTCCGGCGGCGATGGACAAGGGCCCGAGCGAGGGGTCCCGCTTGGCCTGACCCTCGTCCAGGGCGGAGCCCCACACCGCCTTCATCTTCTCGGGGATGAACAGCATCGGCAGCCAGCCGTTGGCCACTTCCGCCGTCAGGGCCACGTTCTTCTCCCCCAGTGACGCCACCCAAATGGGGATGTCGGACCGAACCGGTCGGCCGATGATCTTGAGCGCTTTGCCCAACCCGGTGCCCTGGCCCGGTGGCAGGGGCAGCGTGAACACATCGCCGTCATGGGTGAGGGGCTCCTCGCGGGCCCACACCTTGCGGCAGATCTCGATCGTCTCTCGGGTACGGGCCAGCGGGGCGGCATAGGGCACACCGTGGAACCCCTCGATGACCTGGGGACCCGATGCGCCGAGGCCGAGATGGAAACGGCCCTCCGACAGGGCATCGATGCCCGCTGCCGTCATGGCGATCAAGGTGGGCGTCCGAGTGTAGATGGGGAGGATGGCCGAGCCGATCTCCACCGTGTCGGTCAGTGCGGCCAGGTAGCCCATCAGGCTGGGGCCATCCAGCCCGTAGGCCTCGGCCACCCACACCACGTCGAGTCCGGCCCGCTCGAAGTCGACGACCTGGGCCGCTGACTCCCGGAACCCGCCGGCGTAGCTCAGCATCGTGGTGATTTTCATCGCTTCCCCCTCGCATTCCTGCGTCCTCGGTGGCTCGTGCGCGTCAGGCCCACCGGGGCATGTTCGCGTACAGGATGACCGGAGGTCGAGACGGGCGGCGATGCACGCCCCGATCAGTCGGTGGGCGATCCCTCGGCAATGGCCTCGTCCAGCCGGGCCCGCTCGACATCGATCATCTCGGCCACGTCCTCGTCCTCGGCCATGACCGCATCGAGATCGGTGGCCTCGTAGCCGATGACATCCATGTCGGCGAACGTCTGGCGCATCTTCGGCCCCCACAGTCCGACGTCTTTCAACGTCGGCACGATCCGGGTGAACAACAAGCTGCGGAACACCCGTTGGGTCTCGCTGCGGTTGACGAAGTCGATGCAGTCCTCGGGGTCATATCCCAGCCGCTGCCACAGCTCCTCACCCAGAAAGCGATCGCGCATCCGGTAACAGGCGTCGGCACAGAACTCCTCGCGGTCGTCCCGCTCAGCCTGGGTCAGCTGCGGGTAGTAGTCGCGCAGGGCCAGACGGCCGAACATGACATGGCGGGCCTCGTCCTGCA
>DATMMO010000137.1:0-2939 GCA_035569695.1 Acidimicrobiales bacterium
CCACGGCGAGCACGGTGATGGTCATGGTGGTCACCGCCGAGATGGCCCGCCAGGCCTCGGGACCCTTCCGGGTGGACAGACGGTCGACGAAGACGGGGACGAAGGTGGCAGCCAGGACCCCGCCCAGCACGATGTCGTGGATCATGTTGGGCGTGTTGTTGGCCAGGTTGTACCCGTCGGCGAACCACTGATCGCCCACCGCGTAGACCAGGACGATCAGCTTGATCACCCCGGTGACCCGCGACAGCGCGGTACCCACGGCCATGCCCGCGGTGGCGCCGAGGAGGCTGGAGCGCCGATTCGGGGGCGGGTTCATCGGCGGACCGCCGGCTCCCCGCGGTCCGTCGCCCCGGGCCGCTCCTGGCGCGAAGTCGGTCATGAGGCCGCGGTTCCGTCGGCCGGTTCGGCCCGCCGTTGGGCGCGGCGCCGGACGGTGGTCCGTACCCACCAGGCCAGCAGCACGGCCACGGCGCCGAGGGAGAGGATGATCCCCACCACCGAGGTGGCGGTGGAGCGAACGGTGACCGCCCCCCGGGTCAGGATGAGGCCGCCGGTGGGCGCGGTAAGGGTGACGGTGACCTTGAACTCACCCGAGGCCCGAGCTTGCACGGGCACGTACCGGTTGTTGGTGTTCTTGTTCAAGAGCACCGATTCCGAATAACGAGAGGACCCCCCCGGGAAGGTCAGCTTGTCGCTGGTCAGGGTGAGGACACCTTTGACCGGGTACCCGGCGTTGGAGCCGATGGTCACCGGAATGTTGCCGTTGCGGGCGGTGAGGGTGAAGCTCTTGTCACCGGTCACGCTCAACTGGCCCAGCTGGGCGCTGAGGGCGGACCCGGTACGGCTGACGATCCGGGCCTGTTGGTGCGAAGCCAGGGTCTCGGACTGGGCCGAGAGCAACAGGTTGCTGATTTGGCTGATGGCGGCGTGGGCTGACGGTGCGGCCGCGGTGAAGCTGTCCAACCGGTTTCGTTGGCTGCTGATGGCGGTCACCGGCAGGCCGCCCCCCGCCCGGGGTGTCGCCGCCAGCTTGCAACCCTGGGTCGGGCAGGCCACCGGCGCGCCCAGGGCCTGGAAGAGCCCGGACACGGTGACCACCTGGACCACGGGGTTCTGGGCGTTGAGCCCGCTGAGCAGGGTCTTGACGAAGGCGGGGTCGGCCGACCAGTTGGTGGGGGGCACGGCCACCACGCCGCGCACCGTTTGGGTGTTGCCCCCCTCGAAGTAGATCTGAGCCAGGTCGGCCAGCAGCTGGTGGGCGGCGAGTACCGGGTCGCCCGGGTTGGCCGCGAACCGGGAGGACACGTCGGCGTTGGAGGTGAGGGCGGTGAACGAGGGCCCGTGGGCCGAGGCGATGGTGAACGGGGCCGCCGTCGATCCACCAGCCGACGGCGTGGGTGACGAGGTCACGTCGGAGTCAGGGATCACCACCTGGTTGTACCCCTGGGTCTGCAGTTGGGCCAGAGTGGCGTCGTCGACGGGGTCGTTGGTGATCCACGCCCCGGCCGTGCCTACCGTGTCCGGGCCCAGGGCCTTGGACACGGTGGCCACACCCACCCATCCGGCGCGGAGCTGCAGGGTCAATTCGCCAGTCAGCCCCGAATCGACCAGGGCGGAGGCATCGACGGGGACATAGGGCGTCCACAGGTACTGCCACTCGCCCTTGTTGGCCGCCCGCAGCGCGCCGACGGTGCTGGCGTGGCCCCCGACGTCCAGGGCGTGGAGGGTCTGCGTCGCCACCGACATGGTCACCGGTACCGAGGGGGCTGCGGTGACGGCCTCGGCCACCTGGGCCAGCGAGTCCAGGGTGGCGGCCGAGGGCTTCGACAGTGCGCTCAGGGGATCGGTGGCCAACGTCGATGCCGGGGGAGCGGCGACCGATGCGGGGATGGGAGTCTGGAGGGGCAGCTCCCAGGCAAAGAGCAGCTTCTTGGTGGTGGCCGGCGCGGTGGAGTACACCAGGTGGGTGGTGAGGGCACCGAGCACCGCGTTGGAGCGGGTGTCGACCAGCTGGACCCGGACCGGGTACACGCCGCCGTTGGCCACGTTGCAATCGCGCAGGCGGGCGGCGAACCCTCCGAGGGGATCTCCGGGCGCCGATGACGACGAGCCATCGGTGACGACGGGGATGGGGACGTCGACGCCGCCACCGATGGCGGGGGCGAGCGAGGTCCACGGCACCGGGCCGGTGGTGGCGGCCAGCGGCTTCCCGCTAGGACCGGTCCTCGACGTGACCGACTGGTCGAACCCCGAAGGTGTGCCCAAGCATGGATAGAGAGCGATGGTCACCCCCAGTTGGCTCACTGACGGGGTGCCGGCCCCGGCGACCAGGACCAGATCGAAGGTGGGATGGGCGGCGGTGACCCAGTTGGTCTGGGAGACCAACGTGAGAGGGGGCGAGGCCGCTGCGCCGGAGGGAGACGACGCCGCCACCACCGCGGCCGACGCCGGCGGCTGCGCCATGCCGATGACGACCGCGGCCAGGAAGCCGCAGGCCAGCACCTTCGACGTCGCCCGCCGTGCGATGCCTTTTCGGGCACGACTGGCCACCGCCCCGGAGAACGGGGCGGGGCCGTTCCCAGGCACAGGGCCGCGGGGTTGGCTGCCGTGTGGCAAAAGGCTGCCTCGTTCCCAGTTCACCTCGCACGGCAGCCTACGCCAGTCGAACTACCCTCGGCGGCGTGCTACCCGCGCGATTGCAGCCGCTGGTCGAGGCCACCGCCGGGCTGTCCGAGCGGTTCCGGGCCGCCGGCCACACCCTCTACCTGGTCGGGGGTTCCGTTCGCGACGCCATTGTGGCCGGCGACACGGCGACGGACGATCCGGTGGACCACGACCTCGACTTCACCACCGATGCCCGGCCCGACGACATCGAGGCCCTGGTGTCCGGCTGGGCCGACGCCGTCTGGACCCAGGGCAAGCGGTTCGGGACCATCGGC
>DATMMO010000138.1:0-10071 GCA_035569695.1 Acidimicrobiales bacterium
TCGGATGACCCCGGTGGTGCGAGAAGCGATCCCGTTGCTCATCCCGTTCCCTTTCCACCCAGGACCGGGCCGAGAAGCTGGGACAGGCCCCCGGCTCCGGAGTTGGGTGCGCTGGTGCTGGTCGACCCCGAGCCGGATCCCGATCCCGATGAGCCTCCTGCGTTCCCACCGGATGGGGTGGAGGACGACGAGCCACTGGGCAGCGGGCCGGTCTGGTTGCTGCACGAGAGCGGGTCGGGCCCGAGGGCCGCGGTGAGTGACTGGTCGAGGGCGCCGCACGGCCCCAGCACGCCGAAACCACCGGGCAGGGTCACCGCGTTGGTGTAGATGTTGGCCCAGGTGTTGGGGGTGTTGTTGGGGCCCGAGTACCCCACCGAGGCGAAGCCCTTCAACGCGGACCCGAGATAGCTCACTCCTTGGGCCACGTCCACCTGGTGGGTCGACACCACACCCAGCACCTGATGCAGGTTCTGCAACAACGAATTGAGCTGGGGCCGGTCTTGGCCCACCAGACTGTTGGTCTGGGTAGCCATCTGATCGATGTTGTCGATGAGGCTGGCCAGGTCCCCGCTCTGGTTGGCCAACCCACCGGTCACCGTGTTCAGGTTGTCGAGCACCGACGTCAGCTGTTGGTCCCTGCTGTTCAACGTGCTCGACACGGTGTTGGCCGAATCGATCAGCTGGCTGACCTCTCCACTGCGCTGGTCCACCGTGGTGGTCAACGCACCCAGGCCCTTGATGATCTGGGCCACCTGCTGCTGCTTGCCCTGCGTGATGGTGGCCAGGGACTCGATGATGTTGTTGAGCGCCTTGGCGTTGGTCTGGGTCAGGAGATGGCCGGCGGTGTTCTGGACTTGGTAGAACTCCTCGGGCACCGAGGTGTTGGTGATCATCGCCCCCGGACGGAGCGGCGACGACCATCCCGATACGGGCTGCAACGCCACATCGACCACGCCGAGCAACGTCTCCACCTGCACCGCGGCCTGGGTGTAGTGGGGCAGGACGGTCCCGTGGTTGATGGACATGGTGGCGTCGACGGCGTTGCCGTCGACCTTCACCGAGGTCACCGTGCCCACCTTCACCCCGGCCACCAGCACGTTGGTTCCCGCCCCGATGCCGGCGGCATTGGAGAAACGGGCCGACACTTGATATCCGCTGTTGAAGATGTTCCGGTTGAGGAAGATGATGCCGATCACGACCACGGCCATGATGCCGACGGTCAACGCCCCGAGGACCCGGGGATTCCGCTCGGTGAAGGCCTTCATGATCCGCCCCCCGCCGCGGTGGCCGGCGCTGCCCCGCCGGCGACGTTGTTGAGGATGGAACCGATGCTGGGCGCCGCGTTCGTCGGTGCCGACGAACCCGACGTGGGTCCCGGGAGCGAGGGCGCCGAGGCGGGCATGCTGCCCAGGGGACCGGAACCCGTCGGTGCGTTGGTGGGCTGGAAGTAGTTGCACACGCTCTCGCCGGCCAAGCAGGTGTACACGGTCTGGATCTGGAACCACTGGCCGTAGGAGGAGATCTGGATATAAGGAGTCAGGCCGGCCCCCAGGGTGGACAGGCTCTGAGCCAGATCTTGCTGGTGACCGGCGACGTCTGTGGCCACGGCCTGCAGGTTGTTGATGGTCCCGTCAAGGTTGCTCCGATTGGTGCCCACCAGGGAGGCCAGGTCGCCGGCCACCTGGCCCAGGTTGGTCACCACGCTGTCCAGGACGTCGTTGTGGCTGGCCAGTGACTGGGCCACGGTCTGCAGGTTGTCCACCAACGAGCCCAGATCGCCGCTGCGGGAGGCAATAGCCGTCAGGACCTGGTCCAGGCTGTCGATGACCACCCCCACTTGGGTGTCCAGGTCCCCCACTGTCTTGGACACGGTGGCTCCGTTGTTGATCAGTTGGTTGATCTCCGCCGTATCCCCCTCCAGGGCGCCGGAGACGTTCTCCACGAAGGCGTTGGCCTGTTTCGGATTGATGGCCGAGAGGAAGGGGCCGAACGAATTAAGGAAGGCGTTCACGCTGGCGTCGGACACGTCGTGGGTGAGCGGGATGGTGGCTCCCGGCCTCAGCGTGGCTCCGTCCCGTCCCGGAAACAGATACACCTCCTTCTGGCCGATCACGTTGTGCCAGCGGAGACCGACGTCGGTGCCCTGGCGGAGCGAGACGTTGTTGTTGAGATCGAGACCCACCAGGGCATGGCCCCGCTGGAGGGTGATGGATGAGACCTGCCCCACTTGCACGCCGGCGATGTTGACGGCGTCCCCCGTGGTCAGGCCGGTGACATCGTTCATCTCCGCGCTCAGGCCATAGCGCGACGAGAAGAGCGAGATGTTGCCGATGCGAACGGCCAGGGCCACCAGCAGGACCAGGCAGACCACGGCGAACACGGCGAACTTCCACGCCGAGGAGGGGAAGTGCCGGAAGAACTTCATGACCCTCCGCCCAGGAGCGAGTGGACATATCCCCCGATTGACCCGGACCCGCTGGACGGGGAAGAGGGTTTGCCCAGGATCCCGTAGACCTGGTTGGCCAGGCCCTGGGCCGCGGACGAGCTGGTCGGGTTGGGAGCAACCACGGCCGGTGCCGCCGGGGCGGCCGCCGGCGCCGGTGTGGCCTGGGCCGCATTGAAGGCGGCCAGCTGGCTCGAGCAATTGAAGGCTGACCCGGCGCCGGCCAGCGCCTGTTGCAAGGGCTCGAGGAACGACAGGCCCGTGCCCGAGGGTGCGATGAGCGAGCACACCAATTGATTGACGTCGGCAAAGAGGACGAAGGTGTTGAAGTAGCCGAAGGTGCTGCCATCGGGCAGTACGTTGGTGCTGCTGGCATGCCCGAGCTTGTCGGCGTACTGGTAGGCGCCCTGGATGACCTGCCCCACGTTGACCTGTTGGGCGGTGAGGACCCGGGCCACATTGTCCCCCGAAGCCAAGATGGTGGCGATGTCGGGGTGATAGTCGGTCAGGATCGTGGCCAACTGGTTGGCGAACGGGGTCAGCGACTCCAGCAGTCGCTGGTAGTCAGCGACGTTCTTGTTGAACTCGGGGAGGGCGATGTTCTCCTGCTGCGAGATGCCGTTGATGGCCGACGCGTCGGGGGCCAGCACTGCGCTGAAACGGGCAAAGGAGGCGAGCGCGGTGAGCTGGGCCTGCAGGGTGTTGTCCAGGAACCCGGCCAGCTTCGACCCCGCTTGGATGGACGAGGCGATACGGGGGCCCTCCCCGTTGCTGGCCTGGGCCAGCTCCGAGATGACGTTGGCCAGGTTGACCGTGTTGACCTGGTTCAACAGTGGGGTGGCGGCGGCGAAGAGGTCGCCGATCTCCGAGGACATGTTGGCGTGGACGAAGCTCGACCCCGGGGACAGATAGGGCCCGTTGTCGGCGTTCCCGCCCGGTGTGGTCAGCGACATCTCCTCGGCCCCGAACAGGTTCACCGGTCGGATGGTGGCGGTGGCGGAGGTGGGCACGCGAAAGTCCGGCTGGATGAGGACCGATACCTTGGCTTGGGAATCAACCAGCGAGATGGTGGACACCCGGCCGACCTGCACGCCGCGGAACACCACCTCGGACCCGGGCTGCAACCCCTCCCCGGCCCGGGGGAACATCCCGGTGAGGTGGTAGGCGCCCGAGTAGTCGCCGTTGGCCATCCTGACCAGCAAGACCGAGCCCACCCCCAGAGCGATCAGGACGACGAGGGCGACGCCGCTACGGACGACCCGGATCATCCGACCAACCGGGCCGTGAAGTTGACGCCGCCGAACAACACCAACGACAGCAACAAGTTGATGAGGACGACCACGATGATCGACATGCGGATGGCCCGCCCGGCGGCCACGCCCACGCCGGCCGGCCCACCGGTGGCGTTGTAGCCGTAGTAGCAGTGGATGAAGGTGACGGCTACGGCGAACACCATGGCTTTGAGGAACGAGTAGAGGATGTCGATGGGCGGGAGGAACAGTTGGAAGTAGTGCTGGTAGGTGCCCGTCGACAGGTGGAAGAACTTGGTGACGATGAGCTCGGTGGCCAGGTAGCTGGCGAACAGGGCGGCCAGGTAGAGGGGGACCATGGTGATGAGGGCGGCCCACACCCGGGTGGCGACCAGGTACACCACGCTGTTGACCCCCATGACCTCGAGGGCGTCGATCTCCTCGGAGATGCGCATGGCCCCCAGTTGGGCGGTGAAGCCTGCGCCCACCTGGGCCGCCAGTGCGATACCGGCCACCAACGGGGTGATCTCGCGGGTGTTGGCCAGCGAGGAGATGACGCCGGTGAAGGCCTGGGCGCCGATCTGCTGGAGCCCGTTGAAACCCTCCAGACCCACCTCGGTGCCGGTGAAGAAGGCGATGCTGGTCACGACGAAGAACATGCCGCCCCCGATGACCAGGGCTCCGGCCCCCAGGGCGATGTCGGAGATCAGCGTGGCGATCTCGCCCCGGTGGCGCAGGGCCGTCGGCATCGACCGGACGATCCGCCCGTAGAACCGGAATTGGTCGAAGACACCGTCGAGTCCACTCAGCGCGGCGGAGCCAATCATCTCAGATGCCCTTTTGGGGGATGAAGTTGAAGTAGAAGATGGTGAGCACGAAGTTCACGAAGAAGGCCAGGATGAAGGTGACGACGACGGCTTGATTGACGGCGTCGCCCACCCCCTTCGGCCCTCCCTTGGCGTACATGCCCTTGTAACAGGCGACCATGGCTGCGATGAAGCCGAACAGCGCTGCTTTGAACAGGGCAATGGCCAGGTCGGCCAGCTGGCTCAGTTCCGAGAAGGTGGAGAAGAAGCTGCTCGCCGTGACGTGGACCGAGTGCATCCCGAAGAACAGGCCGCCGGCGATGCCGGCCACGCTGACCACGGCATCGAGGAGCAGGGCGACCACGGTGGCGGCCAGCAGACGCGGGAGGACGAGGCGGTGGAGGGGATTGATCCCCATCACCTCCATGGCCGAGATCTCGTCGCGGATCCGTCGAGAGCCCAGGTCGGCACACATGGCCGAACCCCCGGCCCCGGCGATCAACAGTGCGGTGGCCACCGGGGCCTGTTCTCTGACCACGGCGAGCACCATCGCCGCCCCGAGCTGGGACTGGGCCCCGATCTGCTGGAGCAACGATCCCACCTCCAGGGCAATGACCATGCCGAAGGGGATGGAGATGAGAATCAGGGGCAGGGTGGTGACCCGGGCCAGGAACCAGCACTGATCGAAGAATTCGGACACCGGCAGGCCCCGGATGGGGAGCTGGCGGAGGGCCTCCGCGGCCACGGCGAACATGTTGCCCGTCTCCCGAAGGCCGGTGCTGACCTTGGAGGGCGGCCGGACCCGCGGCGGCGCCGGGGAGATGGGCATGGGCCGGCGTCCCTGGGGGGTGACCTCCTTGGTCGCGGGCATCAGGACTTCCTCACGGCAGTGGCCGACCCCAGGACCGGCATCGGCCCTGTGACGGGAATAAGTGACCCGGCCGGAGCATGCCTCTGACCTGGGCGAAGACGGCCCGCTGCCCGTGCGGGCCAACTTCCGGTGAGAGCGCTACCACTCTGGGCGCGACATGACGCATACTCGATACCAACCCTTTGGGGGAACCCGGTCCTAGCGCTGCCCTTGGGGGGCCGACAGGAAAGGACCGGGTACCCCCCAGAGGGCTGTGATCGCGTGTCCGTGCTGCCGTGCGCCATGGTGGACCCCCTTCCGCCGGCTCTTGGTTTTCAGTTTCAGGACAGTGCCTGAACAACGGCCGGAAGGTGCTGACCTTTCGGTAAGTCCGAAAGGATTTCGGATCGGGGCTCGATTTTTCGAACGGTTCGCAAGTTCTGTCCTCGTTGTCCGTTACCTACGGGTAAGGACCAATGCACCCAGCTGATGGGGCCTTCTTGGGGGAGGGACGCAAATCCATGGCTCTGCAACCGAGCGAGCTGTCCGCACTGCACGACGACGTCGATCTCGACCGTGATCGGATGCTCGTCGAGCGGTGCCAGGCCGGGGACTCATCAGCGTTCGGCGAGCTCTATTCGCGGTACTACGCCCGGGTCTACCGCTTCTGCTTCCGACGTCTGCACGACCACGAGGAGGCAGAGGACGTCGCCCAGGATGCGTTTGCCCGAGCATGGCGGGCCCTCCCCAACTTCGCCGGGGAGCGGCGCTTCTATCCCTGGCTCACCGTCATTGCCGACAATCGGTGCCGAGACATCCAGCGCCGTCGGGTGCGCAGCACCCCGACCGCCGATGTCGACATCGCGGCCAAGCAGGCCGCGGAGCCCTTGAGCGCCGACACCCCCGAGGACGCCCTGATGATGTCGGTGGAAGGCGATCTCGCCGTCGAAGCCCTCGGACGTCTCTCCCCCCGTCACCGTCAGGTCCTCTCGTTGCGAGAGGGCTCGGGATGGACGTACCAGGAGATCGCCAGCCACGAGGGAGTCGAGATCAGGACGGTGGAGAGCCTGATCTGGCGCGCCCGCCAGGCCCTCAAGCGTGAGTACGCCTCCATCGCCAAGGTGAACGGCGTGATCGGCGGCATCGCCGTGGGCCGTTGGGGCGCCATGCGACGAGCAGGCGGATCGTTGACCCGACGGGTGCACCCGGTGGCCGCCGTGGTGAGCAGCACGGGCGGGGCGCGAGGGCTGGCCACGGCGGTGGCCTTGACCTCGTTCGCGGTCGTGGCCGCGGTCGTGCCGGGCACCAGCCAGACGGAACAACACGCCGCCGCCGCCCCGGCCCCGGCCGGACAAGCCCTGACCGGCCAGCCCGGTTCTCGGGGAGGTTCCGGGGGCAACGCATCGCCGCCGTGGCGAGGGTCGACGTCAGCATCGCCGTCATCGTTCCCTGGCGGCCCGGCACTGCCGTCATCGTCATCGTCCGCTTCGGGCGCCCCCGACCAGACCACCGTGTCCCCGTCGGCGACGGCCCCTGGGTCGCCGGCCACCCGAACGGCGGGAACCGGGGTGCCCGGAGTCAGCGGCGCCGTGCCCACCCCCGGTCTCGCCCAGGTGCCGTCGGCTAACGCGCTCGTTTCCCCGGCCGGCTCCAGCGCTCTCCCGCCCGTGCCCACGGTCCCGGCGGTAGTCCCGATACCTCCCGTGTCCGACCTGAACCAGCCGACCAATGCCCCTACCATCCCGTCGCTCCCGTCGGGCTCCGCGCCCCTGACCACACCGGTCGAGGGGCTTCCCGGTGGCAAATGACCGTTGGGGCACAAGGCGAAGGCTGATCCGACGTTCTCCCTTCAAAGAGGGGACACCATGACACAGGCAGAAGCGAGCCCGACCACCGCGCAGACGGCGGTCACTACGGACGGCGGGGTGCGACCGTGGATCGCCCCGGGAGAACCAATCATCTCCGTCCGCGGCGTGACCAAGCGGTTCGGCTCGAACACGGTGCTCGAGGACATCACCTTCGATGTGCCCAAGGGAAAGATCACCGCCATCCTCGGCCCGTCAGGAACCGGCAAGTCGGTGCTGCTCAAGAACATCTTGGGTCTGCTGAAACCGGAAGCCGGGGAGATCTGGGTGGACGGCACCCAGATGGTCGGACTACGGGAGAAGAAGCTCTACGAGATCCGACGCAAGTTCGGTGTCCTCTTCCAGGACGGAGCGTTGTTCGGGTCGATGAGCCTCTACGACAACATCGCCTTCCCACTGCGCGAGCACACCCGAAAGAACGAGCGGGAGATCCGAGAGGTCGTCCTGCGCAACGCCGAACTGGTCGGCCTGTTGGACCACCTCAAGAAGCTGCCCGGCGAGGTGTCCGGCGGGATGAAGAAGCGCGCCGGTCTGGCCCGGGCCATGGTCACCGATCCCGAGATCGTGCTCTTCGACGAACCGGACTCCGGTCTGGACCCGGTCCGGGTGGCCTATCTCGACGATCTGGTGCTGACTGCGCAGAAGGAGACCGGCGCCACCTTCTTCATCATCACCCACAACATCTCGTCGGTGAAGCGGACCGCCGACTACCTGGGTGTCCTCTTCCGGTCCCGGCTGGTGAAGTTCGCCAGCAAGGAAGAGATGTTGGGCACCGACGATCCCATCATCAACCAATTTCTGGCCGGTCGGGCCAACGGCCCCATCGGGATGGACGAGATGGCCGAGAACGACGGCTACGTCACCGGGCCTCGTGACCAGGCACCCCCGCAACCCGAGCGGGTGCCCACGACCAACTGATTCGGCCAAGCGCCCGCTACTGCCGGTGTCGGTAGCGGGCGCACGCACCCGGATCAGGACGCGAAGGAGGCCTGGTGGAGGACGTTCACGCAAGACGGGCCGTTGGACGCCCACACCCGGGGCTCGCTGCCGCTCGAGGCCGGATCGTGGACCAACATCGACGACCGGGTGCCGTAGAGCTCGCTGTGCACGCAACAGGCGGAGATCTGGGCACCGAGCCGAGCCGCCTCGGTGTCGTCGACCGGTGGTTGCGCCATCACGTGATCGCGCAACACCGCCCGCAGCCGATTCAGGGTCCCGGCCACTGACCGGCTCCCGAGGTCCCCGACCAGGTCCCGAACGTGGTCGACTTTGGCGCTGGGCTCCCCCAGCGGTCGGTTCTCGAGGACGTGGATCCCGGGCGGGAGCGACTGGCTCCGGACGCCGTCGGCGGCGGTCATGTCGATGTAGTGCAGCGAGCTACGGTCTCCGACCAGCACCCAACACGGGTTGAAGCTGGCGGGCGGGAGCGTCGCCCTCAGGCGGTCGACGGCATCGGCGGCCGAGGCCTCGGTGGCCAGGACCATGGGTATCTCGCCCCGCGAGCGCTTGGCCGGATCCCGGCCCGCGGCGGCCGGCTGGTTGGTGAGCCCGGCCACCACGCCGTGCTCGTTCACCGCCAACCACGTGCCACCGGCCTGCTCGTCGCGTCCACCCAGGATCCGGGGGCGAGCCTCGGACAGCACGGTCAGCGCGGTCGCCGGCCGGTCGTAGCGTTCGTCCCGATTGGCGGCGATGATCAACGGTGCGTCCTCCACGACCTGGAAGACGGCGACGAGCAGGCACATGAGAGCAGAGAACCGATGTCAGGTCGGGCGGAGACGGATCCGGGATACCCGATGGTCGCCGTCCTTCTCGATCACCACGTGGGCCCGCCCCCGGGTCGGCGCGATGTTGTCGACCAGATTGACCAGATTGACCTCCGACCAGACCTGTTCGGCCATCGCCGTGACCTGTTCGTCGGACATCGCCGCGAATTGACGAAAGTACGAATCCGGTTCCTGCGATGCCGTGGCCCGAAGGCCCTGGAGCCGCTGGACGAACCACCGGGCGACGTCGTCCTCGGCGGCATCGACGTAGATGGAGAAGTCGAAGAAGTCCGAGACCATCACGCGATCGGGTGCCACGTTGGTGTTGACCTCGAGCACGTTCAACCCCTCGACGATGAGCATGTCCGGGCGCCGAATGACCTGGGATTCCCCCGGCACGATGTCGTAGGTGTGATGGGAGTACACCGGTGTCTCCACCTCGGGATCCCCGGCCTTGATGGCGGCCAAGGCATCGACCAACTTGCGTTGGTCGTAGCTCTCGGGGAATCCCTTCCGCATCATGAGCCCTTGTTCCTCGAGCACGGCGTTCGGGTAGAGGAAGCCGTCGGTGGTCAACAGCTCGACTCGGGGACGACCCGGGCCGTGCCCCAACAGGGCCTGCAGGATCCGGGCCGTGGTGCTCTTGCCCACGGCCACGCCGCCGCCGATCCCGATCATGAACGGCGCCGCCGGTCGATCATCGGCCAGGAATTCATCGGTGAGACGCTGGTGTTCGGCCGTGGCCGTCGCTCGGAGGGCGAGGAGCTGGGCCAGGGGCCGGTAGATGTCGGTCACCTCGTCGACTTCGGCCGGCTCCCCGGTGGCCGACAGGTTGGCCACGTCCGAGGGCGACAGCCCGTCGGGCAACGGCTGTCCCAGCGCGGCCCACTGGGAGCGAGAGAACGACTGGAAACGCACGTCCATCGGCGGTGCGGGTGCACTCCCGTGCAAAGGGGCGGGGAGGGCCATCAGCACAGACGCTACCAACCCTTTGTTCAGCGGCGATACACCGGGTCGGATCGGTCCCGGTGTCCAACCGGTCCTTCGCCCTCTTTGACTCTGACCTGATCGGCCGGGATGGCGCGGGTCCA
>DATMMO010000139.1:0-20171 GCA_035569695.1 Acidimicrobiales bacterium
GCCCCCACCTCCCGGCGTCGTCGACACCGGCGCCTGGAACACCTGGGTCAGGGCGTCCTGGAGTGCTACTTGCGCATTGTTGTCGGTACCACCGGTGCCCAATGCCGCCTGCTTGCCGTACACGGCGATCACGCCCTGCAGCTCGGGGAACGAATTGCGCGACGACTGGACGTAGAGCGGTTGAATGTACAAGAGGGAGTCGGCCACGGGGATCATGAGCACATTGCCCAGCTCCACGCTCGAGCCATTTTGGTTCAACAGGCTGATCTTGCTCGATATGGCCTGGGTGGCATCGATGCGGGCGGCCACCAGCGCAGGTCCATCCACCGGCTGTCCCCGAGGGGTCACGAACATCTGGAGTTGCCCGTAGTGACCGGGATCGGATCCGGCGACCATGAACCCCGACAGCGTCTGGATCTGGCTCCCGTTGGACACCGGAACCAGCGCGTCGAGCAGCGTGAACGACTGTTGGGTCTGACCGGGGACCTGGAGCATCTGGTAGATGGGGGCCATCTTCACCACCTGCCCGGTGGACACGGGCACGCCCTGGGCATTGAGGGTCTGGGTGGTGGCCAGCGCGGCCGAGGGCGAACCTGAACCCGGGGTAGGCGAGATCGTCCAGGCATCGGCGGCGCTGTAGAAGCTGGCTGCATTGGTGATGTGATACTTCCCGAACATCGAGGTCTGAACGGTGAAGATGTCCTCCGGGTACCGGATGTGGGCTCGGAGCGCTTTGGGCATCTTCGACGCCGGGGTGAACATGTTGGGGAAGGCCCGCTCATAGGTACGGATGATGGGATCGTTGGGATCCATCACATAGAAGGTCATCATGCCGGTGTACGCGTCGGTGACCACCTTGACCGAGTTGCGGATGTAGTTGAAATTGGACGGCAGCCCACTGGCCGACGAGAGGGCCGAGGTGTTGGCGTTCTGGGCATAGGGATAGCTGCCGGTGGTGGTGTAGGCGTCCTGGACGTAGTCGATGTGCCCGTTCACCAGCGCCGAGTACGGGTCGGAGTCGAGGCTCAGGAACGGGGCCGCCTTGGCCACCCGGAGCTGTAGCTGGCGGTCGAACATCACCCGGGAGTCGTTGGTCAACTGGTCGGAGATGAGCATGTTGATGTCGCCGAAACGGAAGGCGAACATGATTCGGTTGAAGAAGGAGGAGAGTTTGACCCCCCCGTCGCCGCTGTAGTGGGACTCCTGATTGATGTTGTTGGTTTGCTGGTAATCGATCTCGGGCTGCTTGGTGTTGGCCACCACATAACCTGGCTCGTTCAGCCCGAAGTAGACCGACGGTTGGGTGAGCGTGGGTAGGCCATTGGTCGAGAGCGGGGGGACACCGCCGACGCCGAAGACCGGGTCACCGTTGGTCGTCGTCTGGTTGGCGGGCGAGACGATCATGCCGTAGCCGTGGGTGAACTGCAGGTGGGTGTTGACCCACGAGGCGGCGGGCAGGTCCTGGTCGTTGATCTCCCGCACGCCGACGACGGCCGGCGTCTCCTTGCCGTCGATGGTGTAGCGGTCCACGCCCAGCGAGTTGAAGCTGTAGTACGAGCGAATGTCCTGCTTCTTGTCGTAGGTGGGCTGGGTCACCGTGGGGTCCCACAGGCGCACGTTGGCCGTGGTGGCGCTGTTGGCGTTCAACGTGTTGGCATTCAGGGTCGTTGTCGCCGGGTAGGGAATGGATTGGATTCCATTGAGGCTCATGGCGTCTCTGGTGGCGGTGATGTTTCGCTGGATGTACGGACGCTCCAGGGTGTTCTGGGCCGGGTTCACCTTGAACGCCTGTACGGCGGCCGGGTAGATGGCCCCGGCGGTGAGGGCTACCAGGAACCACATGCCCACCCCGAGCACGGGGAGGGCCCAGCCCTGTCGGCGGATGTTGAAGATCAACAACAAGAACGCGGCCAGCGACACCAGGATCAGCAGCTGGAGGGCAGGCAGCCGGGCGTGGATGTCGGTATAGCCGGGGCCGTTCACATAGCCATCGGTCGAATTGTCGAGGTTGTAGCGCTGCAAGTAGTAGCCCACCGCCTTGGCCAGCGCCATCAACCCGAGGATGACCGAGATGTGGGCCTTGACGGCGGGCCGGACCCGCGGCTTGGGTCCCTGGACCCGGATGCCCCCATTGAGATAGTGGAAGAGCACGGTGACCAAGAAGATGACGATCAGCGCGACCAGGGCCCAGTGAACGAGGAAGTTCTCGAACGGAAGTCTGAACACGAAGTAGCCGACGTCCTTGTGCCATACCGGGTCCGTGGTCCCGAAATTCACCCCGTTCCGGAAGAAGATCCAGTTCTGCCATTGGCCCAGGGCCTGTGAGCCCACGATGAGCGACAGGATGATCACCACCGCCGCTCGGATCCAGCGGGCGTAGGGGCCGACGACCTCTTGGTAGCGCCGAACGAAGTCATCCTCGGCACTAGCCGCCTCGCCCTTGGGCGCCAGTCGTTCGGCCACGATCAGGCTGGTCAGGAGCAAGGCGGCGAAGATCACGCAGAACGTGATCATCAGGCCGGCCTTGATCTCGAACAGGCTCCGCCACACCGTGTGGAGATTGACCGACGAGAACCACAGTGCGTCGGTGTAGAAGACGGCAAACGTACGCAGCGATGCGATCAGCGCGATGAGGACAACGACGGCGACGATGATCCAATTCCGTCGCCGGTGCGAGGTGGCGCGAGAAGGCTTGGCCACGTCATCCGGTCTGCGCACGGCTGCAGCCTAGGTGGCGGACGGGGCCAGCAGGCAACGGCACCCGGAATGGGCAGGCGGATGCCGATGGCCGGTGGGGAACTCCTGTCCGGCCGGTTGGGGGCCGTTCAGGGCGTTGTCGTCACAGTCGGGACAAGGGTTGGAACCGGGAGCGGCGGCGGCGATCCACTCGATGTCCTGGGACGATCCGGCCACCGATCCGGCCGAGAATCCGGCGATCACGTAGTCACCGGCCAGCCGCTCGATCCGCTCGCCCTTCCACTCCCGGAAGGCGGCCCCGACATGTTCGGCCACGGCCGACTCATCGGAGGAGCTCGAGCCGTCGTCGATGAGCCGGCGGCGGAGGGGCCCCACGATGGCGGTGGCCAGATCGTGGGCCACACCCACGACGTGCTCGCTGAGCGGGCCGCCCTTGGACTCGTCGCCGACAAACAGCCGACCGGCGTTGGCTGCCTGCTCGAGCTGGGGTAGGGCAGCGGTGGCGTAGCCATCGAGCTGCTCCACCTCGTCGGGAAGCAGATCGACCGACCACAGTGACCCATTGTTGCGCAGCCGGTCGAGCAGGTCGTTCTGATCGTCTTGGAGTGTCCGCTTCAGCCGACGGGACAAGGCGGTGATTACCGGGCCGACCAGCTCGTCGCGCCGATCCACCAGTGGGTTCCCGGACCCAACCGGTTCGGTTGCCGACGCCTCGCCCTCGGTCTCCGACCGTGCATCGTCATCGTGCTCTCCCCCCCGCTCGGCCCGGAGCTTGGCGAAGAGCTCGTCCACCGACGGGGTGGGGACCACGCCGGTCTCGGCCCCCCCGGGGCTGGATTCAGTATCGGTATCAGCAGCGGTCTCTTCGCCGTCCACGACGATGGGCTCGGTCTCCGCGGTGGGCTCTCTCTCCGACGGGATCTCGGGCGTGGCGGCGTCGGGAGGCCCACCCGTCACCTCGGCCGTGAACCCTTCAGGCTCGGCGATGATCTCGCTCGCCCCGATCTCGGCGGCAATGAAGGATTCCTGTTCAGGGGCCAGGGGCTCGCCCGCCTCGGCTGGTTCGGCGCCGAAGGTGGGCTGGTCCTCCCCCACCCCCAGGTCGGCAAGACCAGGGCCTCCGGTGCCTTCGGCCAACAGCACCGCTGCTTCCTCTTCGGGCGTGCCCTGGTAGGGACGGGCGATCGCTTCGCGTCCGGCCGCCTCTGCTGCCAACCGGGCCTCATCTTCGGCCCGGAACAGCTCGTCAGCGATGCCGTCGACGGTGCGGCGCACCCCGCGGACCGTTTCGGCCAGGTGTTCCCGGCCTGCCCGCAACTGTTCGATCTGGGCGTGGAGCACCTTGCGGCGCTTCGACAGATCGGCCAAGACCCGGGACCGGAGGGCTTGGGCCTCCTCGATCATCTCCCGGCATTCCGACCGTGCTTGGTTCATCATGGCCTCGGACTCGTCATGGGTCCGCTGCCGGTACTCGGTCACCGATGCTTCGGCCTGGGCCGTTCGTTCGGCCAGCGCGTGCTCGGCTCGACCTTCGGCCCGGGCGATCTCGTCTTGCGCCTCGGTGAGCAGGCGGCCCGCTTCGGCCTCGGCCTTGGTCACCATCTCGTGGGAGGCGTTGTGGGCGCTCTGGAGCACCCGGGCTGTCTCCTGACCGAGGGCCGACGTCAGCGTTGCCTCGTCGAGGACAGGGTTCGCCGCCCGGCGCTCGGCCTCGGCCAACTGGTGGCGGATCTCGATCTCCCGCTCGGCCGCCACCCGCAGTGCGTCGGCCACGTAGTCCAGGTAGGTCCGAACCTCGCCGGGGTCGAATCCCCGGCGCACCGTGCCGAACGTGTGGCGGGCCACTTCGTCGGGCGACAGGCTCGACGATGACGAGATGGACAACCGGTGATCCTCAGGCATACGCAGAGCCTACGACGGGCACCGCACCAAACCGTTCATCCCGAGGCACTGGTCAGCGCGGGAGCAGGGGCGTGTCCGCCGTGGGTGGCCAGCACGTGGAGGGCCTGGTTCAGCGTTGACACAGCGAAGATCTGCAAGCCGGGGGTCTTCTTGGCCAGGGCGGCCTTGTACTCCTGGGGAGGGACCAGGAAGATGGTGGCGCCCGCTCGTTCGACGGCGACCGTCTTCTGGGGAACGCCGCCCACGTCCCCCACGTTGCCGTGGTCGTCCATGGTGCCCGTCGCCGCCACCGTCCGGTTGCCGGTCAGGTTTCCGCCGGACAGCGTGTCGATGACCCCGAGGGTCATGGCCAGACCGGCGGACGGCCCACCGATGTTGGTCACGTTGATGGTCACCGGGAAAGGAAAGCTGTAGTCGACTTGATCCACGGGCTCGATGCCCAGGGTCACGTGGGCGCTGTGCCCGTCACCCAGGTTGACCGTCGAGGCCTGTAGCGTGATCGGCACGGACTGGGGCTTTCCTGCGCCGCCCTTTTCCACTGACAGGTTGACCGTCTGGCCCGAGTGGTATTTCTTCAGCGCGGTTGTGAGCGCATCGGCGGTCACAGTGGGCGCACCGTCGACGGCGGTGATGACGTCGCCGACGTGGAGCACCCCGAAGGCCGGCGTGCCGTTCCACACCGCGAAGAGCACGGCTCCGGCCGGCGTGGCCGGCACGACGTAGCCCAGTCGGCGGAGCGCCGCCGCTTTGGCCTGGGCCTCGGCCTGGCTCATCTCCAGATTGCCCTGGGCATCGAGCTCGGAGGGGGGAGTGCCGCCGGTGACCGATTGGAGGGGCTGGAGGTCGGTGTTGCTGTCCAGCTTGAAGTACAGGTACGTGAGGGCCGACACCCGGCTGAGCTCGACGTCGGTCAGCTTCACCGGGTGGGCCACGTGATGAGCCCGGTCGGCGGGAACGGTGATGAACTGCTGCACCGATTGGGCCGTTCCCGGCTGGACGGCGTAGTAGTTCAGATCGACCCGGGACGAGATGAGGACGGCCAGGACGAGCACGGCGATGATGGCCACGGGGATGCTCAACCACCGGCGGGGCCGGGGCCGGGGCCGCGATGGCGGGGGCGGCGGGGGTGCCGGCCGTCCCGGAACGGTGCCGCCGGTGACCGGGAGGCTCGTGGCCACCTGCCTCTTCTCCATGTCCTCGGTCATAGTGGTGCGGTGGTCAATTCTCGTTCAACGTCTGGGGCATCGGAACCCGAGCCGCCCGAATCCGGTGGTGGGGTGCCTCAGCCTGCCACGGAACCGCCGCCATCCGAGGTCACCGCCCGGCGTCGCTTGGTGGCCGCGGCCGGCCTCACCGGGGACGAGCACACGGCGCGAGATGGGTTGGTCGATGCCGCCCCGGTTGTCCGGGCCACGGCGTTGGGTGCCCTCGACCGGCTCGGCCTGCTCGGCGAGGCCGAGCTGTCGGAGGCCCTGAGTGACCCGGACCCCACGGTGCGGCGCCGCGCCTGCGAGCTGGCCGCCACCTACCCCCGGTGTGAGATCGCCGGACTGCTGGCCGACCCCGACGCCTCGGTGGTGGAGATGGCGGCATGGGCGCTGGGTGAGCGAGGGGACCGCGTCCCGGTACCGGCGCTGTGCCGGTTGGCCGACCGTGACTCGGGCCATCGCGACCCCTTGTGCCGGGAAGCGGCCGTGGCCGCACTCGGAGCCATCGGGGACGACGCCGGCCTGCTCACCATCCTGGCCGCCCTGGGAGACAAGCCGGCGATCCGCCGCCGCGCCGCGGTGGCCCTGGCCGCCTTCGAGGGCCCCGAGGTCGACGCCGCGCTGCGACGATGCCTCGAGGACCGCGACTGGCAGGTGCGACAGGTGGCCGAGGACCTCCTGGCCACCCAGTAGCGACGAGGCCGTCGCCTGCGATCGGCAACTCAGATGGTGGGAGCTAGCCCGCCATCAGCTCTCGGCCGCGGCGAAGATGGCCCGCAGGCTGTCGAAGGAGTCCAGGCACTCACCCGCGCCCTGCACGACGCACTCCAGCGGGGTGGACACCAGATGGACGGGCACGGCCGTCTCGTTGGCCAGCCGAAGGGCCAATCCACGCAAGAGGGCGCCCCCGCCCACCAGGTGGATGCCCCGGAAGATGATGTCCTGGGCCAGCTCGGGCGGCGACTCGCTCAGGCAATCGATCACGGTGCTGACAATGGTGCTGACCTGTTCTTCGATCGCCCCCCGGATCTCCTTGGGCGAGAGCACCACCGTCTTGGGCAAACCGGTGGTGACCTCGCGTCCCCGGACCTCGGCCCGCACCTCGCCGGCGTAGGCCATGGCCGACCCGATGGCCAGCTTGATGTCCTCACCGGTGCGCTCACCGATGGCGATGCCGTACTCGGTACGCACGTAGCTCTGGATGGCAGCGTCGATGTCGAAGCCGCCGCAGCGGATGGCCCGGACCGCCACCAGGCCGCCCAGGGAGATGACCGCCGTCTCCGTGGTTCCTCCGCCCACGTCGACCACCATGTTGCCCATCGGCTCATGGATGTCGAGCCCGGCACCCATGGCCGCCGCCATCGGCTGCTCGATGAGGTAGGCGGCGGACGCTCCCGCCCGGCGAGCTGCCTCTTTGACGGCGCGGCGCTCGACGGAGGTGATGGCCGAGGGCACGCAGATCAACACCCGAGGCCGATTGAGCTTGGACACACCGGCGCGGCGGAGCAGCAGGCGGATCATCCGCTCGGTGATGTCGAAGTCGGTGATGGCCCCTTGCCGCAATGGGCGGACGGCAACGATGTAGCCCGGGGTCCGGCCGATCATCTGCCAGGCCTCGTTGCCGACGGCCAGGACCTCGTGGGTCCTGGTGTTAAGGGCGATGACCGTGGGCTGGTTCAAGACGATGCCCCGACCCTTGGCGTACACAAGGGTGTTGGCCGTGCCCAGATCGATCGCGAGGTCCCGAGCCACGGGGACATCGTAGGGCTCCCCCCTGGGTGCGGCGGTCCACCGCCTCGAACCAGACCAGCTGAGAGGGGAAATAAGACGTCAACCCCGGGCGGGGCGATGTCCGCAGACATGAGGACCTCAGTAGTCTTCAGTCGATGAATGGAGGGTTCCCGGAGGCCGAAGACCCGGATCCGGACGACGCGGATCGTTCCGATCCGGAGCTCGATCGCATTCGGGGTTGGTTGTCTCCCGACGACCGATTGTGGCGACATCCCTCGGAGATGGGCAGGGCCGGCACCGCCCACCCGACCTCGACCACCACCGTCGATCGGAGCCGGTCCGGTCAGTGGGTAGCCAGCACCGCGGCCGTATGCGTCGTGGGGGCACTCCTGGTCGGAGGCCTGCTCATGGCCAACTCGGGCGCATCACCGACCGCTTCCCCCCACACCACGGCCACGACCACGGCCGCACTGGTCAGCCCCACCACCGAACCGGGGAACGGGAACGCCATCACCGGGCAGCAGATGGCCCAGACGGTCTCGACCATCGGCCCCTCGATGGTGGCTCTGACCGTGACCGTCGCCGGTCGGACCATGCACACCACCGGGGTGACCGTCGAGAGCGGCGGCCTTGTGGTCGTGTTGGCCAGCGCCGTAGCCGGCGCCAGCTCCATCACCACCGTCGACCCCCACGGACGGCGAACGTCGGCGGCCGTGCTGGCCAGCGATCAGAATTCGAACCTGGCCATCCTCCGGGTGCACAGCGACCTGCCGGTGGCCCAGTTCAGTGACGACACCGACATGAAAGCGGGCGACGCCACCATGGCCGTGGCCCCCGAGCCTCGACCGAACCACGCCGGAGTCGTCACTGACGCCGTCTACGCGGGAACGGTCCGGTCGTCGGGCACGGCCGTGGATGCCGATCTCACTACCTCGGCCATGTCGGCCACCGCAGTCAACGCACCCCTGGGCGTGGGAGACACCGGGTGCGCCCTGATCAATCAGGCCGGGGCCGTGACCGGGATCATGGACACCACGACCACCATGAAGGGGCGGAAGGTATCGGTGTTCCTGCCCGCCGACCTGGTTGTGGGCGTGGCCACCCAGTTGATCGCCACCGGATCGGTCCAGCACGGCTGGCTCGGGGTCGACGCCAGCGATCGCTCCACACCGGCCTCCCCTCCTGGGGCCACCACCACAGCCAGCACTCCCAGCAGGGCCCGCACGGCGGCAACCGGTGGAGCATTGGTCGACACGGTGCAGCCCGATGGTGCGGCAGCCCGGGCCGGGATCCGGGTCGGCGACTCGATCGTGGACATCGACGGAAGAACGGTGCGATCCCTCGCCGACCTGCGTACCCGTCTCTATGCCGAGCCACCGGGGACAACCGTCACCGTGACCTACGACCGGAACGGCGCCACGGCTACCGTCGGGGTGGCGCTGACCGGGGCGCAAGCCGCCGCATCACCGGCCGGCTGACCGCCGTAGCATGCAGGTATGACCTCTCAGGGCCCAGGAGACGGCAGCCCGTTTCAGTTCCTCCTCGGCGACTTGATGAACATGTTGGGTGGCGCCAATACCGACCAGTGGGAGCTGACCCGGGCATTCGGTCTGAACGTGGCCACCGGCGGCGAGGCCGAGCCAAACGTGGAGCCGCTGCAGCGGATCCGACTGGAGGAGCTGGCCCGGGTGGCCGAGCTCCACGTCACCGAGACCACGGGCATGCCCGTCTCCTCTGACGGCCGCCGCGTGACCTGCATCCCGGTGGGCCGAGGCGACTGGACGGCGCGGGCACTCGATGCCTGGCGGCCGGTGTTGTCAGCCATGACCGCCCCACCTCCCGGTGCGGAGTCGATCGGGGCCCCGCCCTCGCCCGAACAGCTCTTCGGCGGCGATGCGTCAGGCGAGGGACTGGGCGAAGGGTTCGGTGAGCTCATGAACAAGTGGGCAGCCGCCATCGGGCCCATGTTCGTCGGCCTGCAGCTCGGCTCGGTCGTCGGCCACCTCTCCCAGCGGGCGCTGGGCCAGTACGTGCTGGCTCTCCCGTGGCCACCGGCTGACGAGCTCCTCATCGTCACCGCCAACGTCACCTCGTTCGCCCAGGACTGGAGCCTGCCCGAGGAAGAGGCGCTCCTCTGGGTGTGTGCGCGGGAGCTGGCCTCCCATACGGTGCTGAGCCGCCCGTCGGTCCGCGGCCGACTGGCCGAGCTGCTCAACGAGGTGGCTGAATCGGCCACCGCCGCCCAGGGCGGCCTGTCCGATCAGCTGCAGTCACTGGGCGAGGGCGGGATGGACATGGAGTCGCTGCAGTCGCTGTTCGGGGACCCCGATGCCCTCCTCGGAGGCCTCCTGACGCCTGAGGCGAAGCACTCGTCGGACCAGCTCACCTCGTTGGCCGTGGTGATCGATGCCTACGCCGACCACGTGGCCGAGTCGGTGGGCACGGCCCTGGTCAGCTCGCACAGCCAGCTGGCCGAAGCCTGGTACCGCCGGCGCATCGAACGGGGCAAGGGAGAAGAGGCGGCCGGTTCGCTGTTCGGGCTCGACCTCGAGCAGGCGCAGGTAGACCGGGGACGCGCCTTCGTCAGTGGGGTGATCGAACGAGCGGGCGAGGAGGGCCTGGCCCGTCTGTGGTCCTCGGCCCGCAACCTTCCCACCCCGGCCGAAGTGGACGCACCCGGGCTGTGGCTGGAGCGCATCGACCTCCCCGAGATCGACCCGCCCCCAGCGGGCACCTGAGCCCGGGGCTCGGCGCCGGCGGGCCCCACGCCGGCGGGCCCCACGCCGGGCAGGACTGTCAGGAGGCGGGGGTGTCTTCCGCCGGAGTCTCCGCGGCCGAAGCTGCCTCGGTCTCAGAGGCCGGAGCTGCCTCGGTAGCGGTGGCAGCCTCGGCATCGGGGACGGCGACGGCGACCGCCTCCTCCTCGGGGACGCCCAGGTCCCAATCGAGCAGGATGTTCTCCCGTTCGGCATCACGCACCACCCGCTCGCGGTTCCGCCGGTACTGGGGGTCGTGCGGGGGGAGCAGGACCAGACGGGCCTGGGTCCGCTGGCGGAATTCCTCGATGAGATCGCGGTCGCCGAAGTCGGACTGCACCTCCCAGTGCGGGGCAACGGGGCCGAGGTACACCACCCGGACATGGCCGCGCGGTGGTTGAGGCTCCTCGCTCTCCACTACCTCAGGTTCGTCGGTGGCCGGGGACATCACAGTGGTTCCTCCTGGAAAGACAGCGAAGCAATCCTACCCGGCTGCGGGATTCGTCCCGAGAGTGACACTGACCGTCTGCTGCGCGCTCCCCCGGTAGAAGCCGACCTTGACCACATCGCCCGGGTTGAGGGGGTGCAGCGCCGTGGTCAGGCCGCTGGCCGTCGAGATGGGGCTGCCGTTCAGCGCGACGATGACGTCGTTGGTCTTCAGGCCGGCCTGGTCGGCGGGGCTCCCGGCCTGGACGCTGTTGACGACGGCACCGGCGGCCGGGGTGAGGTGGTCCTGCTGCTGCAGCGCCGGGGAGACACTCTGGACGCTGACGCCCATGTAGGCCTTGTTGGCCGCCGGTGTCGGGGTGGGAGAGGGGTTGCCGGGGCCGCCGGTTCCCCCCTGCCTGAGGCTGGCCAGCTGGGGCTTCACCGAGTCGATGGCGATGGCGAACCCGATGTTCTGGGTCGGTGCGTTCCCCTGGCTGCTGGCCGCCACCGCCGTGTTGATGCCGATCACCTGGGCCTGGGCATTGACCAAGGGGCCACCCGAGTTACCCGGGTTGATAGCCGCGTCCGTCTGCAGCAGGCCCGACAGGTTCTCGGTCTTGCCGCTGTCATCCTGCGTCGACAGCGAACGGTTCTCGGCCGAGACGATGCCCTGGGTGACTGACGGCCCGCCGGACAGGGCCAAGGCGTTGCCGATGGCCAGTACGTCGTCTCCCACCTGGGTCTGTCCCGAGTTCCCCAATGTCACCGTGGGCAAATTGCTGGCGTTGTCGATCTGGACCAGCGCCAGATCGCGGCTCGGGTCGGTGCCGATGACGTGAGCGGGCAACGACTTGGTCTGACCGAACAGCGTGGCCGTGACCGACGAGGCCCCCGACACCACATGGTTGTTGGTCAGGACCTCGCCCTGGGAGGTGAGGATCATGCCGGTGCCCGCGGCCTCGACGAAGTCTCCGCCGGAGCTCTGAACGGCATGGCTGTCGATGGACACCACCGCTGGTTCCACCTTGGACAGGACCGATTGGATGTCCTGGGGCTGGGACAACACGCTCTTGTTGGGGAAGAACTTCTCCACCACCGTTTGCTCGTGATTGACCCCCACCACGGCACCGACGATCCCACCGATGGCGGCAGCCAGGACGGCGGTGGCGATCACCACCGCCAGCCAGTTCCGTCGGGTCAGGGTATGGCGAACCACCTGGCGTCGCGGTGGTGGTTGCGGGTAGGTGAACCCGGGGCCATAGCCCGGAGGGCCGAACCCGCCGCCGTAATGACCGGGATAGCCGTAGTAGCCCCCCGCCGCGGGATACGGCGATCCCATCGGGTAACCGGGGACAGGCGGCGGGGCCGTCAGGGGTGGGGGTGGTGCCGGCGCCCCTCGTGGCGCCTCGGGAACAGGCACGGGGCCGGGTCCTGGAGGAGGGCCGGAGGGGGACGGATCCCGCCCTACGGCGCCGTCAGCGGGACCTTCCTGGGCCGGTCCCGTCGGTCCTTCATAAGAAGAACCTGGTCCTCCATAAGAAAATTGTGAGGATTCCATCAACTCTGGCTCGTTTCGCGCCGAAGAACACCTTGAAATGGGAGACTAGCGGTGGAACGGGCGGGAGCGGGATCAGCACCGATCACGACGAGGCCGCCGCCGAGGGTCAGGGAGGTCGCAATGGGAACGGACTGGATGAGTCAAGGTAAGTGCCGGGAGCTCTCGCCGTCCTTCTTCTTCCCCAGTGACGGCATCGGTGTCCAAGAGGCGCAGCGGGTCTGTGCTGAATGCCCCGTCGCTGAGGCCTGCCTCCAGTATGCCTTGGACGAGCGGGTCGATCACGGGGTCTGGGGTGGCAAGTCAGAGCGGGAGCGCCGTCGCATCCTCCGTCGTCGTCGCATGTCCCACGCCGCTCGGGTCTGAGCAGTCTCGGGGTCGCTCGCCGGCCCCTCGCTCGTGACCGTCGAGTGCGTCGTCAACCTCAGCGAAGGCCGGGATGCGGCGGTGATCGACGCCATCGCATCGGTGGCGGGACCGGCGTTGCTCGATGTCCATTCCGATCCCGACCATCACCGCTCGGTGCTCACCCTCGGAGGCCCGGCCGCCCATGTCGTGACGGCGGCGCGGGCGGTGGTCCAAGAGGCGTGCGCGCTGATTGACATGCGAGCCCACCATGGGGTCCACCCCCGCCTCGGGTCCGCCGACGTCGTGCCCTTCGTGGCCCTGGATGGTGGCCTCGATGAGGCCGTATCGCTGCGGGACGACTTCGCCCGGTGGGCAGCCCGGCAACTGCAGTTGCCCTGCTTCCTCTACGGACCCGAACGGAGCCTCCCCACCGTCAGGCGCGAGGCGTTTCGATCGCTTGGTCCCGACACCGGTCCGCCGACGCCCCATCCCACCGCCGGCGCCTCGGCCGTCGGGGCCCGTCCTGTCCTGGTGGCCTACAACGTCTGGGTGACCGGTCCCGACGACGGCCAGCGGTCAGCCCTGACCCTCGCCCGGTCGGTGGCACGGTCCATCCGAGGACCTGCTCTTCGCAGCCTGGGATTGCCGGTCGGCCACGGAGCCCAGGTCAGTTGCAACCTCATCGACCCGAGTGGCCTCGGACCGGCCCAGGCCTACGACAGGATCGCCCGAGCGGTCACCCGGCTCGGCGGGTCGGTGGTCCGGGCCGAATTGGTGGGCCTGGTCCCCGCTGACGTGCTCGCCGCCATCCCCGCAGCGCGCCATCGAGAGCTCGACGTGAGCCCGGACCGCACCATCGAGGCCCGGCTCCAGTCGGCTGGGACGGCAGACGGGCCGATCAGGAGGCGCTGACCACGGCCCGTCGCTGCATGGCCCGGGCCCGGCGGAGGCGGCGGCGCTCCCGTTCGGACAGCCCGCCCCAGATGCCGAATTTCTCCCCGTTGGCCAGGGCGTATTCAAGGCAGTCCTCGCGGACCACACAGCCTCGGCAGACCTCTTTTGCTTCCCGAGTCGACGCTCCCCGTTCGGGAAAGAACAAGTCGGGGTCCACACCCATGCAGTTGGCCTTGTTTTGCCAGCTCTGCTCTTGGCGTCCGTATAGAAGCGACACGATGTCCATCGGCACGCCTCCCCTCACCACTCAGCTAGGCGGTTGCGGGTTGCTTCCGCATAGCACGTATGTAACTACAACGGTGTCATCTTTCCCCATTGCAGCCCAAAACGCAAGGTGAAATCCCGTCCGATCAGGTATTCGGCCCTCAGCCCGCTCGTCGGCCCCGGGTGCGCAACGTCCGCTTGTGCTGGAGGAAATCGACCAGGACGTAGTCACCGAGCTCCCCCGGCGTGGTGGCGAACGTCCGCCCCTTGTTGATCCGGGTGAGCTGTTCGACGAACCCCCGGAGGGCCCGGTCCGGCTCGAGCAGGAAGGTGTTGATGGTGATCCCGCCCCGGGTGCAGCGCATCACCTCGGCCAGCGTGACCTCGAGCGTCTCGGGAATGGGCGGGTAGTTGAACTCGACGTCGTAGCCCCCGTCGGCATAGTGGACCAGGTGGGCGGTGGGCTCGCCGTCGGTGACCAGGATGATCTGCTTGGTCCCGGGCTGATGGGCCAGCATCTTGCGGGCCAGGAGCAGGCCGTGCTGCAGGTTGGTGCCGTAGACGTAGTCCCAGCTGACCGTGGGCAGGTCCTCGGGCTCGATGACCCGGGCCACCTCGGAGAACCCCACGATGCCCAGGTAGTCCCGGGGGAACCGGCTGGCGATCAGGGTGTGGAGGGCGAGGGCCATCTTCTTGGCCGGGACGAAATTGTCCCGCATGGGCATGGACAGGGACAGGTCGAGCAGCAGCACGGTGGCCGATCGGGTCAGGGCCTCGGTCTCGATGACCTCGAAGTCGTCGGGCGAGAGCCGGACGGGGACGCCGCTACCGGCCCGGCGCACGGCGTTGTGCACGGTGCGGGACAGGTCCAGATTGAACGGATCGCCGAACTCGTAGGCCTTGGTCGTCTCTTCCCGGTCGTGGCCCACGCCCGTCCACGTGGCCCGATGGTTTCCGATCCGGTCCTTGTCCAGCTGACCGAACAGGTCGGACAGGGCCTGTTGCCCGATGCGGCGGATGCCCTGGGGGGTCAGCTCGTAGCGGCCCTCTCGCTGCTCGATGAGGCCGGCGTCGGCCAGCTGCTTGGCCAACTTGGCCAAGCGGTCGAGCGACTTGGCCGCGTCGTCACCCAGGTGGCGGGCGACTTTGTCCAGATCGACCTCGGACAGGGCGGCCGGCGAGTTGACCGATCGCAGGAAGGCCTCGAGCTCGTCGAGGTCCTTGAGGCGGGCGGCGGCGTCGGTCGCCCCTGACATGCTGAGGGGCTCGTCGCCGCTGAACCGCATGCGCTGCTCCCAGCCGGCGTCGGGGAAGGCCTTCCGCAGGTTCTCGCCCAGGCGGTCGACCTGCCAGCGCAGGTCCATGTCCTCCAGCAGTGACTCGGCCAACCCCTGGAGCTGGGCCCGCTGCTCGGGTGACATCGAGTTCCACATGGCCTGGGCCGCGGCCATCTGCGCGGCCAGCTGCTCGAGGAGCTCGTCGAGGGTGGCCGGGTTCCCCGGGAACAGGTCGCCGAAGCGGTCCATGAACGACTCGAAGGTGGGGTCGAGGGGCTCGCCCGCCTCTCGCTGCTCAAGCATGCGGTTGAGGGCGTCGAAGGCCTCTCGCATCCGGGCCAGCTGCTCGGGGTCGGGATTGGCCATGGCCTCGGACATCTGCTCGAAGTAGGTCCGGGTCACCTCTTCTTTGAGCTTCTCCATCAGCTCCTCGAAGTGCTGCCTGGCCTCGGACGAGACGAACTCGTAGCTCTGGAGCTCCTTGACCATGCCGGCCAGGTCGGACGGAAGCAGGTCGAGCTGCATGCGCCGTTCGGTGGCCACCTCGTCGGTGACCTGCTGGCGGCGTTCGTCGCCCGAGTTCCGGGCGTCGGTCTCCAGCTGGTCGATGCCCTCGCGCTCCTCGTCCAGGACGTCTTGGAGCTCGTCGGCGATCTCGCTGTAGGCCCCACCCAGATCACCGCGGTCCAGTTGCTCCTCGCGCTCGAGCCGCAGCCGGTCGAGGAGCTCCCGCAATCCCTGGACCTGTTCGCCGTCGGGGGTCTCCCACCCGCGGTTGAGCATGCGCTGCAGGGCCTCGTGCAGGTCCCCGTTGGCCAGCAGGTCATCGGTCAGCTCGCTCAGCACCGCATCGGTGTCGTCGATCAGGCCGTCCTGGGTGCCGTCCCAGCGCCGGTAGTCGAAGCGCCAGCCCACCGGCTCAGCCCCGACCCCGGTAGGTGGCCCGGGCGCCCGCCGCTTCCTTGTTGAGCCGTTTGGTCAGGTGCAGCCCCTCCAGGACGAACTCCAACGCGCTGGCCACCACGGCCGGGTCCTCGGAGCCGGCCAGGGACAGCACCGGGCCGGACAGCGCGGGCATGCGGGTCAGCGTCTCGGCGTAGGCCGACGACGGCAGGTCGTCGCCCGCGTGGACCACGGTGTCCTCGCTGAAGGCGGCCACCACCCCCTGGGGATCGTCCAGCACCACCCGGCGGCGGAACACGACCAGGACGGCGGCGGAGACCAGCTGGGACATGAGCAGCTCTTCCCGACCCTCCTCGAGGGTCTCGATCTCCACCTTGCCCTGGGTCGAGGCCACCAACGACTGCAGGTCCGACACCCGGGGGACCACCTCGGTCTCACCGGCCCGAAGGGCACGGCGGGTGGCGTTGGCCGTCAACGTCTCGTAGTTGGCGATGGTGAGGCGGACCGACACCCCCGACCGCTGGTTGAGATGGGGGCTCTGCCGGGCCAGCTGGCTCAGCTCGGCCACCACCTCGGCCATGAAGTCGGGCACCTCGACCCGGGTCACGCCCCCACCGGGGGCAGCGATGTCGCCGGGGACCCGGGACTCCACCCGGGCGATGGCCAGCTCGGTGGCGGCGTCGGGCGGATAGTGGGTGCGGATCTGGGCGCCGAAGCGATCCTTCAACGGGGTGATGATCCGGCCCCGGTTGGTGTAGTCCTCGGGGTTGGCCGTGGCCACCAGCATGATGTCGAGCGGGAGGCGGACCCGGTGACCGCGGATCTGCACGTCGCGTTCCTCCAGCACGTTGAGCAGTCCCACCTGGATGCGCTCGGCCAGGTCGGGCAGCTCGTTCACCGCGAAGATCCCGCGGTTGAGCCGGGGGACGAGGCCGTAGTGGATGGTCAGTTCGTCGGAGAGGTACCGACCCTCGGCCACCCGGATGGGGTCCACCTCACCGATGAGGTCGGCGATGGAGGTGTCCGGGGTGGCCAGCTTCTCGCCGTAGCGATCGGCGCGGGGGACCCAGGCGATGGGCGTGTCCTCGCCCTGTTCGGCCACCAGGTCCCGGGCGTAGCGGGACACCGGGGCGAAGGGGTCGTCGTTGATCTCGGAGTGGGCCACGATGGGCAGCCACTCGTCGAGCAGGCCGACCAGAGAGCGGATCAGCCGGGTCTTGGCCTGTCCCCGCTCTCCCAACAGGATGATGTCGTGACCGGCGAGCACGGCGTTCTCGAGCTGGGGAAGCACCGTGTCCTCGAACCCGAGGACACCGGGAACCAGGGGCTGGCCGGCGGCGATCCGGGCGGCGGCATTACGCCTGATTTCGGCGGCGACGGTCGACGGCTGCCAGCTTGACGCTCTGAGCTGGCCCAATGTCGTCACATCCGGTGGTGGAGTGGCGGGCGTTTCCGTGAGATCAGCGGCTTCGGCGGACTCGGGCGGGGTCATGACGAGGAGCCTACGCGTGCCCAGGGGCGTCCCGTTCCGCGGCCGGGAGGGCCACGGTTTCACGTACCCCCCGGCGGAGTGGAAAGATGATGCACCGTCAGCGCTCCGGGCCCTGTGGCTCGCGCGGAATTTTAGGCCTTTGCGGGCCGGTAGAGGGAGGCTCGGCTTGACCACGTTGGAGGACGCAACTGTTACCCCGGTGGTCCTGGGGGGCGTGCGGGGCGGCCCGGAAGTCCCCACCTTGCGCAGGGACACCTGGTGGGTCCTGCCGGTGGTCACGGCCACCGTACTCACCTTGTTCGTGGGCTACGCCACCTGGGCCGCATTCTCGAACAAGGACTACTACGCCGGGGCATCACTGCACCGGAACCTCATCTCGCCGTTCTACTCCCCGTGCCTCACGGCCAGCTGCGTCCCCGGTAGCCATCCGAGCACCATCATCACCTGGTGGGCCATCTCCCCCGCCTTGCTCATCCTCATCTTCCCGCTGGGCTTCCGGCTCACCTGCTACTACTACCGGAAGGCCTATTACCGGTCGTTCTGGTTGTCGCCGCCGTCCTGCTCGGTGGCCGACGCCCATGACTCCTACACCGGCGAGTCCCGCTTTCCCCTGATCTTCCAGAACGTCCACCGGTACTTCTTCTACGCCGGCCTGGTCTTCAACGTGATCCTGACCATCGACGTCGTCGTGGCCTTCCAGCAGCCGGGCCAGGGCATCGGCATCAGCGTGGGAACGGGCGTGCTCGCTATCAATGCCGCCCTGTTGTGGCTCTATTCCCTCAGCTGCCACGCCTGCCGCCACCTCTGTGGCGGCGGGGTCAAGCAGTTCTCCAAGGCGCCCATTCGGCACAAGGTGTGGAAGGCCCTCACCCCCCTCAACGCCCGGCACATGCAGTTCGCCTGGATGAGCCTGGTGTTCGTGGCCTTGACCGATCTGTACGTGCGGCTCGTGGCCAGCGGGGTCATCCACGACTACGGCTTCCACTTCTAGAGGACGAGGACATGGCAGAGTACGAAACCCACGAATTCGACGTCATCGTCATCGGCGCCGGCGGCGCCGGCCTCCGCGCCGCCATCGAGGCCAAGGCCCAGGGACTGCGCACCGCCCTGGTGTGCAAGTCGCTGCTGGGCAAGGCCCACACGGTGATGGCCGAGGGGGGCGTGGCCGCCGCCCTCGGGAACGTCTACTCCGAGGACAGCTGGCAGGTGCACTTCCGCGACACCATGCGCGGCGGCAAGATGCTGAACAACTGGCGGATGGCCCAGCTCCACGCCCAAGAGGCCCCTGACCGGGTCCGCGAGCTCGAGGACTGGGGCGCCCTGTTCGACCGGACCAAGGACGGCCTGATCCTGCAGCGGGACTTCGGCGGCCATCGCTTCGCCCGGCTGGCCCACGTGGGCGACCGCACCGGGCTGGAGCTCATCCGGACCCTGCAGCAAAAGGCGGTGTCCGAGGGCATCGACGTGTTCATGGAGGTGAAGGTCCTCCGCCTGCTCCGGGACGCCGACGGCACCGTCTCCGGTCTGGTCGGCTACTGGCGGCCCAGCGGCGAATTCGTGGTGTTCAAGGCCAAGGCCGTGATCCTGGCCACCGGGAGCATCGGCAAGAGCTGGATGTACACCTCGAACTCGTGGGAGTCGACCGGCGACGGCCACGCCATGGCCCTCTGGGCCGGAGCCGACCTCATCGACATGGAGTCGGTGCAGTTCCATCCCACCGGGATGGTCTGGCCCCTGTCGGTGCGGGGCATCCTGGTCACCGAGGGGGTCCGCGGTGACGGCGGCGTGCTCCGGAACTCCGAGGGCACCCGCTTCATGTTCAACTACATCCCCCCGATGTTCGCGGCGGAGACGGCGGACACCGAGGAGGAGGCCGACCGGTGGTACGAGGACCACGCCGCCGGCCGGCGCACGCCCGAGCTGCTCCCCCGCGACGAGGTGGCCCGGTCGATCAACAGCGAGGTGAAGGCCGGTCGGGGCAGCCCCCACGGCGGGGTCTTCCTCGACATCGCCAGCCGCCGCAGCGCCGAGTACATCCGGCGCCGGCTCCCGTCCATGTACCACCAGTTCAAGGAGCTGGCCGGGGTGGACATCACCACCGAGGCCATGGAAGTGGGCCCCACCTGTCACTACGTGATGGGCGGCATCCGGGTGGAGGCGGATTCGACCGCCGCCACCGTGCCCGGCCTGTTCGCCGCGGGCGAGGTGGCCGGGGGCATGCACGGCGCCAACCGGTTGGGCGGGAACTCGCTCTCCGATCTCCTGGTCTTCGGCCGACGCGCCGGGCTGGGCGCGGCCGAGTACGCCGAGGGACGCAGCGGTGCCCCGTCCGTGGACGAGGCCGACGTGAACGAGGCCGTGGCCGCGGCGACGGCCCCGTTCGAGCGGGAGGAGGGGGAGAACCCCTACGACGTCCATCACGACCTGCAACGGACCATGCAGAGCCTGGTCGGGATCATCAGGACCGACTCCGAGCTGAAAGAGGCCCTGGGCAAGATCGAGGAGCTCGAGGAACGGGCGAGCAACGTCGCCATCGGCGGCGGACGCCCCTACAACCCGGGGTGGAACCTGACCACCGACCTGCCCGCCATGCTCACCGTGTCCCGGTCCGTGGCCCAAGGCGCGCTCAACCGAACCGAGAGCCGGGGAGGGCACACCCGCGACGACTATCCCCAACCCGATCCCGAGCTGGGCAAGATCAACTTCGTCCAGCGC
>DATMMO010000140.1:0-2551 GCA_035569695.1 Acidimicrobiales bacterium
GCCGACTGGGCGATCCGCTGTTCTCCGAGACGAACCTCGACATCGCCAGCTACGCCCTGGACGTCCTCGGCGCTGAGGGTGCGCTCACCGCGTCGATGACGAAGGGGCCATCGACGCGATGAGTCGGTCCCATAGTTCGTCCGGATATTCAGCAACGGCGGCTGCCCCGGCAACCCCTGCGGAGGTGACCAGCAGGTCTGCCGGCCCGACCCGAGATTCGAGGACGACGGCAGCCGATTCCACAGAGATTCGTGAGCGCTACGTCGAGGACGGCGACCGTGGCCCCCGCCGCCTTGAGGGCCCGCGCTGTCGCCAAGCCGATACCGCTTGCGCCGCCTGTGACCCAGGCGACTCTTCCGTCGAGTGGGGACATCAAGCGAGCTGTAGGGATCGGCCGATGATGTGCCGCATGACCTCGCTCGACCCGGCCAGTATTCGTTGCACGCGGGTATCGCGCCACAAGCGCGCGATCTCGAATTCGTTCATGTAGCCGGCTCCACCGAAGAGCTGCAGGCATCCATCAACGGCTTCCCACTGTCGCTCCGTGACGAACATCTTCGCGATCGCAGCCTCATCGGCGCTCAGCTCTCCACGAAGATGCTCTTCGATCGCCCGGTCGGTGTATGTCCGGCATACCTCGGCCAATGCCTTCACTTCGGCCAGCCGGAACTGAGTGTTCTGCAAGGCTCCGAGCGGTTCTCCGAAGACTTGACGCGTTCTCACGAACTCGCAGGTCAGGTCCAGGGTCCGCTCGATGACCGCGGCAGAGGTCACTGCGCAACCGAGGCGCTCCTGAACGAGGCCACCCATGAGATGGTAGAAGCCACGGTTCAGCTCGCCGATCAGATTTGCCTTGGGCACGCGAACTTCGTCGAAGAACAACTCGGAGGTGTCCTGTGACTTCATCCCGATCTTGTCGAGGTTGCGTCCGCGCGTGAATCCAGGCATTCCGCGCTCGACCGCCAACAGGCTGATGCCTCGATGTCCGGCGCCCGGATCGGTCTTCACAGCGACAACGACGAGGTCGGACAGGATGCCGTTGGTGATGTAGGTCTTCGCGCCGTTGACGACCCAATGGTCGCCTTCGTCTCGAGCGACAGTACGGATGGACTTGAGATCCGACCCGGCATCAGGCTCGGTCATGGCCACCGCCGTGATCGTCGTTCCAGCGACGTAGCCAGGTAGCCAGCGCTGCTTCTGCTCGTCGTTAGTGAGGTCGAGAAGGTACGGCGCCATCACATCGTTGTGGAGTGCGAAGCCGAACCCGCAGGAGCCCGATGCAACGAACTCTTCCGTCATGATGACGTTGTAGCGGTAGTCGAGTACGCCGCTGCCGCCGAACTCCTCGGGCGCGGCCCAGCCCAGGAGGCCGAGCTTGCCGGCCCTTTCCCAGACCTCGCGATCGACTTGACCGGCGGCTTCCCACCGAGCGACATTAGGTGCGCACTCCTTGTCGAAGAACGCTCGGGCGAGCTCGCGAAAGGCCTGATGTTCGGCGGTGAAGAGAGTGCGCCGCATGACGTTCCTCGCAGTTCACAGAGTGGGAAGGCAGGTCAGCGGAAAATGATGACCTGGCGATAGTTCGGATTGAAGGTGCCGCTCGGCGACGACCGGTCGGCAGGCGGCGTGGAAGAACAGCGGGGGAGCGGCACGGGCCAACTCCATGTCGTTGGACGAACCGAACCTCGACCGGCATCCCGATGGCCAGATCCTCGACCGGGCAGCCCAGGATGTTGGTCGTCAGCCTGAGCCCGTGCTGCTCGGCGAGTTCGACGATAGCGATCACGTAGGGCGATCGGCCGACAACCCAAATCTGATGGTTGACCGTGAACGTCGCGACAATGCCCCGCCCTGAGACGGTCCTCGGCGCCAGCTCGGTGCTCAGGCAATCGGAGCAACGTGATGTTGGTGGGTGGTTGTAGAAGCCGCATCGGGTGCAGCCAAGACCCGCAGCTTCCCGTCAGCCCCACTCGTCCAGAAGGGGGTCGTCAGTGCATCCATCTCAGGTAGCAGACGCTCGACGAGCTCATCGTCGACGAAGGGGCTGGCCATGCTCTGGTGGGCCTCATTCCTCGAAAAGTCGGTCGTTTGATCGTATAGATAGTTAGCGATGATGTCTAGGAGGACTACCGCCGCCAGGGCTCGATGCGTGCTGGCATGTTGAGACGGCGGGGTCGGGTGGACGAAGATCGTCGGGCGGCGTGTCGAGGGCCGCGAACAAGCCATCTCAGGAGGCTCAGTGAGTACCTCGTCCAGTACCGCCGAACTGGTGCTGGCGTGGGCCGGTGCCGGCGCGCAGCTGCGTTCGCTCGAGGAGCGCAACGCGGGCTGGAGATGACCACCGCCCCCGGCACCACGGTGGACACCGGGCAGGCCTGCGTCTACCTGCCGCACTGAATCCTGGTGCCGGCATACGGGCGCCGGCCGGACCGCACTGGCCCAACCGGAGCTCATCGGGCACGCCCGGGCTCGTCGGTGTCCGGGCGAAGTCAGCGGAAGACGATCGTCTGCCGGTACCGGGCCACCAGTTTGCCGAACTGGTTGAGGTAGG
>DATMMO010000141.1:0-4860 GCA_035569695.1 Acidimicrobiales bacterium
GTGCGGCCCGCCCTTGCTGCGGGGGATGACGTGATCGAGGTTCTCGGCGGCGGCGCCGCAGTACTGGCATCGCGAGCTGTCCCGGGCGAAAACCGTGCGCCGGTTGACGGCGATCCGGTATTGCCGGGGGATGTAGACGTAGCGGATGAGCCTGACCACCGATGGCTCGGGCACCGAGATCCGCTCGGCCCGGAAGAACCGATCGGTGGTGTGGACCAGTTCGGCTTTGGTATCCAAGACGAGGAGGACGGCCCGCCGGGAAGAGACGATGCCCAACGGCTCGAAGGTGGCATTGAGCACCAGGGCTCGCCTCGGCTGCAGGCGCGGGGAGCACGTGGTCCCTCCGCTCGACGTCGACGGACCGGCCGCCTTCGCCTTCCTCGGGAGGTTGGACCGTCGATCCATCACGGCGGAATTTAGCCCTGTCCGGCGATGGGCATGGGGTTCATCGGCGTCATGGCCTGATTCGCCGGCGTTTGGCCGATCGGCACCACTCCAGATAGGCCACGATGTCCTCCACGTCGGGCTGTGCGTTAGCCCGGCCGTAGGCGGTGATCATCCGGAACGACCACAGGTGGTCGTTGGGGAGGGGAAGGTGGGGGGCACGCCGCCACCACCCCGGCTCGGCCAGCCGCCAGACCGTCCCCAACGCGGTGGCCCACAGCCACGGTCGGCGCCCGATGGCCCGGGCCACGACGGGCACGGTCAAGACGGCCGGCCTCGAGGGAACGGGCGATCCGCTCATGCCCTGTCCCCCATCAACAGCCTTCTCCCGACGGCGGCCGCCCCGATCAATGGGCCCCGCGTCCCCAGACCGGCGGGAATGATGCGGGCACCGCGGGAGAAATCCAACCGGCACCGTTCGTCCATCTCGGCCTGGGCTGCGGCAAAGAAAGGGGCGCCGAATCCCAGGGCCACCGAGCCCGCCACCACGACCAGGGGGAGGTCGAGCAGGTTCACCGCCGACGCCACCCCTCGACCCACCAACGTCCCCGTTCGCTGCTTGACGGCAAGGGGGACGTCTACCGGGGACAACCCGGTCCAGGCGGCGATCGACGGTCCCGACGCCTCCGCCTCGAGACATCCTCGGCTCCCACAGACGCACGGGCGCCCGTCGGGCTCGACGATGACATGGCCGATGTGACCGGCGTTGCCGTCCCGGCCGTCGAGCAGCGCCCCCCCGAGGACGATGCCCCCTCCGACCCCGGTCGACACCACCATGGCCAGGAAATTGTCCTCGCCGCGTGCCGCGCCGACCCAGCGCTCCCCCAGGGCGAGGGCCTTGGCGTCGTTGTCCACCGCCACGGCGAGCCCGGTCGCTTCGGCCAGCCGTCGCCTGAGTTCGAAACCCCGCCAGCCCGGGATGTTCAACGGGGACACCTTCACGCCGCCCCGGGTCATGGGGCCGCCGCAGCCCACGCCGCACACCTCGGCCACCGCTGGCCCTCGAGCACCCACGTCCTGGACAAGACCGACCAGAGCGTGGAAGACGGCCTCGGGGTCACTGCTCTTCGGCGTGGGCACGTGGTCCTCGGTCAGGATCGAGGCGTCCCCGTCGACCAGGGCCGCCGCCATCTTCGTTCCCCCGATATCGACGGCGAGAACGACCCCGGAGGAACCATCGATCGAGGACCGGCCGGCTTGGTCGCCCGATGGGGACGCGCCTCGGGGCGTCGGAACCACGACCGGGGAAACGAGGAGCTCAGCTGTCGCGGTGGAATCGGCCGCGGATCCAGTCACGGGGATCGTGGGCCGTGGAACCCGAATTCCGGTTCTGCAGCGATCGCGAGATGTCGTCGATGCCCGCCTTGCCCATACGACGGGCGTTCTTGACGAACACCGCAGCCGACAGGAACATCATCACCACGCCCACGAACCCGACGACAACCGAACGCGAGAACGTGAACACCATGAAGAGCAGGGAGGCGACGAAGACTACGGCCGACCAGATGCAGTAGCGGCCGGCGTGGCGATAGACCGTCTCCGAGCGCACCCGCTCGGCAAATTCCGGATCCTGCTGGTACAGCGACTGCTCGAGCTCATGGAGGACGCGCTGTTCGTGCTCAGAGAGCGGCAATTCCCTCCACCCCCCATCCCTGTCTCGACCCAGTTGCCATATCTGATCTCATGATCGCGCACCTTCCGAGGAAAAGTTTCGCGCACCACCGGTGATTTTAACAACGGGCGGGATCAACGCGAGCGCCTGCCGGGCCCGGCACCGGCCTGCCGGACTCCGGGATCCCCCCGTTCGCCGCTGGTCCGGGCTTCGCTCCTGGTCACAGAGGCTCCGTTCAGGATGGAGGGTGTCATCCTGCGCCATCGGCCTCTCCGGTGGGTTCGGTCCTGGCTGTCGAGTCTGAGGCCGCCGGATCCCGAGCCCCGGCATCGGCCCCGGGCACCGACGCCTCACCGTCCGAACCCTCCGGACCGGGCACCGCCTGGGGCCCCCATTGGGCATCCCCTCGCTCACGGACCCGAAGTCCGTCCCTGCCCATGAGCGACGCCGGCCCCACCGAGGCCCGACCGAACCGGGAGCGGATGTCGTCCACGGCGTCGGTCACCCCTGACCAGGATTGTTGCAATCGCTCCACCGTGCCATCGGTCGCCGACCAGTCCGGCCCACTGGCTCGGCTTCCCTCGGGGCCGGGGTCCTCGTCCCCCAGCAGGCTCAGCTGCACGCCGGCGCCGGTGCCGGTGAATCCGGACAAGCTGACACCCAGCAGTCGGATCCCGGCGGACACGTCGACCGACTCGAGCAGGGTTCGGGCCACGGCACCGACCGCCGGTGCCGCATCGATGGGCACGGCCACCGAGTGGGACCTGGTCACCATGGTGAAGTCCCCGAACCGGATCTTGACCGTCACCGTCCGGGCCGACAGCCCAGCGTCTCGGACGTGGGTGGACACGGCGTCGACCATCCTGGCCAGGTGCTGGGCCAGCACCTGGCCATCGCGGAGATCGGTCGGGAACGTCTCCTCGTGACCGATCGATTTTGCTTCGCGATCGGGTACGACCGGCCGGAGGTCGTGGCCCCGAGCCAACGCGGCCAGATGGGAACCCTGGGCCGTTCCCAGCAGGCGCTCCAGCGATCCCGACGGGAGGGCGGCGAGGTCGCCGATGGTTCGCACACCGATGGCATCGAGACGGCGGCCGGTGGCCGGACCCACGCCCCACAGGGCGCGGATGGGAAGCGGGTGCAAGAAGTCGAGCTCCTCGCCCGGTTCGACCACGAACACGCCCCGCCCGGGCCGGACCCCGTGCAGGTCGGCCACCGGCTTGGCCTGCTCCGAAGCCAGCTTGGCCACGAACTTGGTGGTGGCCACGCCCACCGAGCAGCTCAGGCCCAGCTGGTCGGCCACCTGGGCCCGGATGAGCCGGGCAATGGCCGGTCCGTCCCCCAGCAGGCGCAGGGCACCGGACACATCGAGGAACGCCTCATCGAGCGAGATGCCCTCCACCAAGGGGGTGACGGCGTCGAAGACGGCGTGGAGCTTGGCGCTCTCCTCGACATACCGGTGGTAGCGGCCATCCAGGAAGATGGCGTGGGGACACAGCCGGCGGGCGACCGTGCTGGGCATGGCCGAATGCACCCCGAACCGCCGGGCCTCATAGGTACAGGCGGCGACAACGCCCCGCTGACCACTCCCGCCCACGATGACCGGTTTGCCGGCCAAGCTGGGATCGTCCAGCACCTCGACAGAGGCAAAGAACGCGTCCATGTCGACGTGGAGAATGACCCGGTCATCCACCGAGCCGCAGCCTTCGGAACCCCTCGGCGAAGCGGACGCCCACCCGCTTCCCGGCGTCCTCGGCCCCCAGGCGCACCGCGGTGCGCGCCCACTGCTCACCGTCGGGGAACTGGCTGCGATGGCAGGCCACGGCGGCGCTCTTCAACTCGACGGTGTCGGTGATGTCGATCCAGACGTCGGGTTCGAGCGTCCCCGACAACAGCAGGGTGCCCACTTGGTGAGCGGGACCAGCGGCGGGAAAGTAGTGGGGCAGGGCCGAGGCCGGAGACACGGCGTCGAGCGCGGCCCACCCCACGACGCGATGGTCCCGATGGTTGAAGTACTCCTGCCCGAAGAACACGGCGGTCGGATCCGGGCACAGGACGACGGCGGGCTGGAGGCGACGGATGGTTGCCACCAGCTGTTCCCGGAACCGGGAATCGTCGACCAGCTCCCCGTCGGGATAGTGGAGGAACTCCTGCCCGGCCAGTCCCAACACTGCTGCCGCTTCGGCTGACTCCGATGCCCGCTGGCGGGCGAGGGCAGCGGGATCAACCGCGGGATCGCTCGAGCCTTTGTCACCGTCGGTGCACAACAGGACGTGGACCTGACAACCGGCCTTGGCCCACCGGGCCAGGGTTCCGCCGCACGACACGTCCGGATCATCAGGATGGGCGTAGATCCCGAGCGCCCGGTCAGGAACGTCGGTCATGTGATCGGCCATGTCGGTCGCTCCTTCTGGCTCGGAGAGCCGGTCAGGGCGAGCCCGAGTCGTCGGGTCGACGCTCGCGCTGGTTGCCGCCGCTCGGGATCTCGCCGCCGGGCTGCTTGGGCGCAGTGGTCTTGGTCAGGAGCCCCACCTCCCGCTGAAAGTCATCGGCGCCCTCGAATCCCTTGTAGACGCTGGCGAAGCGCAGGTAGGCGACATCGTCGAGCGACGAAAGTCGGTCGAGCACGGCCAACCCGACTTGTTGGGTCGTGGGCTCGGTCCCCGACTCCCTCATGGCGTCCTCGACCGCTTGAGCCACGGCATCGAGTTGTGCCTCGGTCACGGGTCGGTTCTTGGTGGCTGAGCGCAACCCCAGGATCACCTTCGAACGATCGAACGGCTCTCGCAGCCCGGATCGTTTCA
>DATMMO010000142.1:0-8721 GCA_035569695.1 Acidimicrobiales bacterium
TTTCGTGGCCGCCGAAGTGATCGAGGCGTTTCACCTCCCGCCCGAGCGGGTGCGGGCGGTCCACCATGGCGTGCCCCGACTCCCGGACCTGCCGGCCGGCCCCGGGTCGGTGCCCGGTGCCAATCCGTCCACGTCCGGTGCGCTCGTGCTGCCCTCGGGCACCGATCGGTACGTACTGGCCATCGGCACGGTCGAGCCGAGGAAGGACTACCCCTCTCTGGTGGCGGCATTCGGGTTGCTGGCCGAGGATCACCCGGATGTGGCCCTGGTCGTCGTGGGGGCCGACGGATGGGGGTCCGAGGCGTTCCAGGCCGCGGTGGACGCCTCGCCGGCCCGGGCACGGATCGTCCGCCCCGGCTTTCTCGACGATGCCGCTTTGGGCCAGGCGCTGCGGGGCGCTGCCGTGTTGGCCTATCCGTCTGTCTACGAGGGCTTCGGCTTCCCGCCCGTCCAGGCCATGGCCGAGGGGGTGCCGGTGGTAACGACCAGGGTCGGGGCCATCCCCGAAGTAGTGGGTGATGCCGCTGTCCTGGTGGATCCGGGTGACCCCCGGGCTCTGGCCGAGGCCCTGGACGTGGTGTTGGCCGGTGGGGCCGAGGTCTCGGCCCTGATCGACCGGGGACGGCTACGGAGCGAGGCCTTCACCTGGTCGGCCTGTGCCCGAGGCCTGGTCGATCTGTATCGGGACGCGGCCACGGAGCTGGGCCGATGACGTCTGGGCCAGCCGTCGGGCCGGCAGGGGTCCCCGCCGCACGAACCGTCCGGCCTGTGCGGGTGCTCCTATTGGTGGAGCAACTGCGACGCAAGGCGGCCGGTGGGATCGGCACCTACGTAATGGGCCTGATCCAGGGCTTGACCGAGCTGCCCGACCAGGGCCGGGCCGACATCGAGCTGTTTGCCAGTCGACCCAGGGTGAAACCCGATCCTCTGGCCGCGTTGGGGTTTCCCCTCCGTTCCTCGGTGCTGCCCGGACCGATGCTGACTCGCGCCTGGGACCGGGGGTTGTTGCGGGCCCCGGGCCGCTTCGACGTCGTCCATGCACTGTCGATCGCTACGGCGGAGCCGGGACCCGCCGCCCTGGTGTCGACGGTGCACGACCTTCTCTGGCGCCATGTTCCCGACACCTTTCCCGATCGCGGTCGGGCCTGGCATGAGGAGGCCTTGCGCCGGGCCCTGGTTCGTTCCGATCGCTTCATCGTCCCCTCCGACGTAGTGGCGTCCGACCTGGTCAACGCGGGAGCGTCCCCAGATCGAGTGACCGTGGTGCCCATGGGGTGCGACCACCTACCCCCTCCGGATTCGGCGGCGGTCGATGCGCTGCTGTCCCGATTGGGAGTAGCGGGACCCTTCCTGCTCAGCGTGGGGACCATGGAGCCTCGAAAGAACCTGGTCCGGCTGGCCCTGGCCTATGAACGGATGCGGGATTCGCTCCCCGAGCCGTGGCCGCTGGTGGTGGTCGGCCCCAGCGGGTGGGGGGAACGGCTCCACCAGCACCAGGGGGTGATCCTGGCCGGCATGGTCACTCCTCCCGAGCTGGCCGGCCTCTATGCCCGAGCCCGCCTGTTGGCCTACGTCCCCCTGATGGAGGGTTTCGGCTTGCCGCCGGTCGAGGCCATGTTGGCCGGAGCACCGGTGGTGGCCAGCGAGGTGCCCAGCACGGGAGCGGCTGCGTACCAGGTGGATCCCAACGACACCGACTCGATCGCCGACGGCCTGTTGGTGGTGGCCACGGACGAGGTCGTCCGGGACCGATTGCAGATCGCCGGACGGGGCCACGCCGCCGGGCTCAGCTGGTCCTCCATTGCCCAGCGCCACGTGGCCCTCTGGGAGGAGGTCCGCCCCGGTGGATGAGGCGGACGCGACCGCGGGCCAGGTGGAGGCGAGCGGAGGCCAGGTGGAGGCGAGCGATCGGATGGACAACACCGGGGCCCATGACCGACTGGTGCTGACCCTCGACGTCTCGGCCGTGCCGTCCAATCCGGTCGGAGCCGGGCAGTACACCATGCACCTGGCCTCGGCCCTGTCCCGCCGGACCGACCTCGACCTGAACCTCATCGGCCGCCGGGACGATCGGGAGCGATGGACGCAGGTGGCGTCTGGGGCCCGCTTGGTCGCCGCCGCGCCGCGGCAACGCCCGCTCCGCCTGGCCTGGGAGCAGGTGGCCTTGCCCGGCTTGGTGCGCCGCCTCGGTGCCTCGGTCCATCACGGCCCCCATTACACGATGCCCGAGCTTTCGTCGGTTCCTATGGTCGTGACGGTGCACGATCTCAGCTTCTTCGAGGCACCCCAGTGGCACGATAGATCCAAGGTGGTGCTGTTCAAGCGGGCCATCCGGGTGGCCGCCCGTCGTGCCACCGCCGTGGTGTGCCCCAGCCGGGCCACGGCCGGCCAGCTCACCCGGTGGTGCCGGGTCGATGCCGAATTGTTCGTGGCCCATCACGGGGTGGACGCCGAGCGATTCGGTCCCCACGAGGCCGAGCCCGGCGCCGACGCCGCCATCCTGGGTCGGATCGATGCCCGGCTCGGTGATGGCCGGCCCTATCTGGTGTTCGTGGGCACGCTGGAGCCCCGCAAGGACGTGCCCTCCCTCGTCCAGGCCTTCCATCGCGTCGCCGATCGTCATCCCGAAGCCCTGTTGGTCCTGGCCGGCGGGGACGGATGGGGCGCCAGCGCCGTTGATCAGGCCATTGCCGCCACTTCGATGGGCCGGCGGGTGGTGCGGACCGGCTACGTGCCCGATGCGGTGATCCCCGTGCTGCTCCGCTCGGCCCTGGCTGCGGTTTACCCCGCGCTCTACGAGGGGTTCGGACTGCCCGCCCTCGAGGCCCTGTCGTGTGGGACGCCGTTGATCACCACGTCGGGCACGGCCATGGAGGAAGTGGCCGGTGACGCAGCCACTCTGGTTCCCCCCGGGGATGTGGCCGGGCTGGCCGAGGCCCTCGATGCCGTGATGGGATCGGGCACCACCGCCAGCGGTGAGCGCGACCGCCGGCGACGTGCCGGCCTGAAGATCGCTGCCGCCCACACCTGGGACGACAGTGCAAACCGTCACGTCGAGGCCTATCGGTATGCGCAGGGAGGGCCGGGCCGCTCGGTCGCTCCGAAGCCAGCCGTTGTCCCGCCAGCCGAACCGGTAGGGTGACCGATCGTGCGCTCGCTCATCACCGGAGGCCGAGGATTCGTCGGCACCTGGCTGGCTGAACACCTGCGAGAGCGGGGCGATGAGGTCGTGGCCATCGACTATGAGGTTGACGTCACCGACCCGGTTGCGTTGCTCGAGGCGGTGACCGCCGCGGCGCCCGATGCCATCTACCACCTGGCTGCGCTGACCCATGTGGGGGACTCCTGGAAGGACCCCCTGCAGGTCCTCCAAGTCAACGTGATCGGGACTGCGGCACTCCTGGCCGCGGCCCGCCAGTGTGGAACCGACCCCCGCATCCTGGTCACCAGCTCGGCCGAGGTATACGGAGCGGTGACCGATCCCTCGCTCATGCCCCTCGACGAGCTGACGCCGACCGCACCCCTCACCCCCTACGCGGCGAGCAAGCTGGCAGCCGAGGCGCTTATCGGCCAGGCCTTCAGGGGGCACGGGCAAGAAGTGATCGTGGTGCGGCCCTTCAACCACATCGGTCCTGGTCAGACCCCAAATTTTGCCGTGCCTGCCCTGGCCAAGCGGATCGTGGAGGCCGATCGTCGGGGGGACTCGTCCATCGCGGTGGGCAACCTGGCTGCCCGCCGGGATTTCACCGATGTTCGCGACGTAGTCAAGGCTTATCGGATGCTGATCGATTCGGGCACGCCCGGCGAGGTGTACAACGTGTGCTCGGGGCACGACGTGGCCATCGAGGAAATCGCCACCACCCTCTTGCGGCTGGCGGGCGCGTCACTCGAATTCAAGACCGATCCGGCCCTGACCCGGCCGGTGGAGGTACCGGTGCTCCGGGGCGACCCGACCCGTCTGCAGCACGCCACCGGCTGGAAGCCCGAGATCCCTCTCGACCAGACGCTGGCCGACGTCCTCGAGTACTGGCGCCAGCACAAAGATTGACCAACCGCGCCGGCCATTGCGGCAATGGCCACCAAGACCGGACGCCGCCGAACCAGCCCGCCAAACCAGCCCCCATACACCAGCGCCCGGGCGCGAAGAACGACCCGCCGGAGCGGGCCGTTCTTCAAAGGACCGGAGGGGGTTCCGGAACCTGCGGCCGACCGCCCGATGGGGCGGTGGCCTGTTCGACGGGCGGCCCAGGGGGGGCCGGGCCGACACTCGCCGAATAACTGGACAGGCGGGCTCAGGCGCCTGTCTTGATGAGGCCGCGGATCTGCGAGCGGGCCTCGCGGGCCTGCACGTGGATCTGATTGGCCAGGTCACGGGCCTGGACCGGGAGACGCTGCTCGAGGGGCACGATCGCCGCTTCGATGCGGGCGATCACGTCTTCGACCCGGGCGTCCACGTCCTGGACGGCCTTGGTGACATCAGAGCGGACACCGTTGAGTCGGGTCTCGATCTCGGTGCGCGGCTCGGCCAGCCGCTTGATGAGCTCCTGGCGCTGAACCTGGGCCTTTTGGAAACCGATGACACCGAGGCCCACGGCGACGTAGCCGGCGTCCTTGGCCACGGTCGTGATGTCCTTGGCGGTGTTCGTAAAGTTGGTGGGGAAGTCTGGCATGTCGTCGCTCCTCGTGATCGTCGGATGGGGGTTCCGGAGAACTGCTCGCACATACAAGTGTATACGCAATGATAAATGATTGCAAGCACTCGCGACGATCTCGGTGTTCGGTAGCAGGGGTGCTTCGGGCCGCCCCTTGCCAGCTCGTCGGGCCCCATAGTGGCGCTGATCAGGAAGCTTTCCCCCAACCCCTCAGTGGCCCGATAGCCTCTGCTCCCTAATGGAATCGCTGGCACCGCCGGTCGTCGCCGTCATCGTTGCTCACGATCCCGGTCCGTGGTTCGAAGAGACCCTGGCCTCTTTCGGATCGCAAAGCTATGAAGAGCTGTCCATCCTGGTGCTCGATGCCGCGAGCGCCGAGGACCTGACCGGTCGCGTCGCCGGCGTCCTGCCCAACGCCTATGTCCGCCGGTTCAGCCGGAACCGGGGATTTGGGGCCACGGCCAACGAGGTCAGCTCCATGGTGGACGGCGCCGCCTACTACCTGATCTGCCACGACGACGTGGCCCTCGCCCCCGATGCGGTCCAGTTCCTGGTGGAAGAGGCATTTCGCTCCAATGCCGGCATCGTCTCGCCCAAATTGGTGAGCTGGGACGACCCCGCTCGTCTCCTCGAGGTGGGCATGGCCGCGGACAAGGGCGGCTCGGTGGTCGGCCGGGTGCAACCCCAGGAGATCGACCACGGCCAACACGACTCGGTCCGTGACGTCTTCGTCGCGCCGGGAGGCTGCACCCTGATACGGGCCGACCTCTTTGCCGAGCTCGGCGGGTTCGACCCGGCCATCGTGGCCATGGGCGAGGATCTCGATTTCTGCTGGCGCGCCCAGGTGGCCGGGGCTCGGATCATCGTGGCCCCCGACGCTCGGGTCCGCCACCGCGAGGGGTTGGCCAGCGGCGAGCGGGCGCTCGAGCCGTCATTGGTCGACCGGGTCGGAGCGGCGACCGGAGCGACCGGCAGCGGACCTGATGCGCCGGCGGGTGAGCTGCTGGCCGACAGCGTCGGGGACATCCCGGCCTCGACGCCACCCCGCACCCATCGGGCCAGCCGACGTCGAGGCCGAGGCCGATCGGGCGCGGCGTCCACGACTTCGACCGGCGCGGTGGAGACCGTGGTGCCCACCACCGCGCCAACCACACTCCAAGAGCTGCAACGGCGTCATGAGCTGCTGGCCGTGCTGAAGTGTTACGGGCGGTTCCATCTCGTCCGGGTCGTGCCCCAGATCGTCTTTCTGGCCCTGGGCGAGGTCGTGGTGGCCGAGCTGGCCGGAAACCGGGTCCGGGCCCGGGCTGTGGTCCGGGCCTGGCGATGGAATCTCGGCCGGTGGGGCATCATCCGGCGCCAGCGCAAGGAGTTACGCGGTCACCGTCGGTTGAGCGACTCAGAGATCCGAGTGCAGCAGGTGGGCGGGAGCGCCCGGCTGTCGGCGTATGCCCGACGGTTGTTCCAGCACGGGTTCCACGGGGCCCACGCCGACGAGCTGGCCGCCGCGGCCGCCTTCGATGTCCACGAGAACGATGACCAAGGCGGCCCCCCGGTCGAATATCCGTTGATGGCTGACGAGGGTGGCACCGTCGCTGCCACCGAACGGGGCCGGGTGACGGGACGGGGCGTCATCACCGGCTGGGTGGTGGCGATCATCATCGTCCTCATCGGTTCCCGGAACCTGATCACATCGGGGATACCGGCGATCGGCCAGTTCGCGCCGCTGCCCGGCTGGTCGGGCGTCTTCCATCAGTTCGCCACCGGATGGCACCCTTCGGGGGTCGGGAGCACCGCACCGGCGTCGCCTGCCTTCGCCCTCCTCGGCGTACTCGGTACTGTCCTGCTCGGGGCCATGGGCCTCACGCTGAAAGTCGCCATCTTCGCCTGCATCCCGCTCGGCGCCTGGGGCGCGGTCCGGCTCATGCGCCCCTTCGGTTCGCAACGGGCCGGCATGGTGGCGGGAATCGCCTATCTGGCTGTGCCCCTGCCCTACAACGCCTTGGCCGTCGGTCGTTGGGATGGGTTGATCGTCTACGCCGGTGCACCCTGGGTGCTCACCTTGTTGTTCCGGGCCACGGCTCTGGATCCGTTCACGAGGTCAGCGGCGGGACGGATCGCCGGCCCCAGACGGGGCGTGACCCGAACCGGGAAACCCGTCAGACCCCGGCCGCAGATCTTGCGCCGCATCCTCACCCTGGGCGTGCTCGAGGCCGTCCTCGTGTCCTTCGTACCCGGAGCCGTCCTCGTCGTGTTGGGCGTGGCTGCGGCCCTGTTGTTGTCGGCCGTCGTCCTCGGCGCCTGGCAGCCGTCGGTCAGAGCGCTGGTCACCGCGGTGGGGGCCACCGTGGTGGCGGGCATCTTGTGCCTGCCCTGGCTGATCGGCACGCTGACCGCCGGCCGGGGAGCGATCAATGTTCTGGGTGTGGCCAGCGCGCCGTCCACTGCCCCCTCGTGGAGCGGTCTGGTCCGTTTTGCTGTCGGCCCGATCGGCGCATCCCCCCTGGCCTGGGGTTTCGTCGTGGCGGCGTTGCTGCCCCTGCTCATTGGGCGAGGAGCCCGGTTCCGGTGGGCGACCCGCTGCTGGTCGATTGCCATCGTGTTCTGGCTTCTGGCCTGGGTCATCGGCCGCGGCTGGGCCGGGAACCTGGCTGTCGACCCGATGGTCCTGTTGGCCCCGGCGGCGGCGGCCATCGTGACCGCCATCGGATTGGGTATCGCCGCGTTCGAGGAGGACCTGCGTTCGGCCACGTTCGGCTGGAAGCAGGCAGCCACGGGGATCGCGGCCATCGCAGTGGTCCTGGGGGCGTTCCCCACCATCATCTCGGCCCTGCCCGGAAGGTGGGATCAGCCCACGACCGACACGTCCCAGACCGTCGGGTGGATGCACGCCAAGGTGGCCCAGGGAGCATTCCGGGTGCTGTGGCTCGGCGACCCTCGAGCCCTCAACCAGGGCAGCTGGTCGGCGGGCGATGGACTGGCCTATGCCACCTCGGAGAACGGGGCCCCCAATGCCACCTGGCTGTGGAACGCAGCCGACCCAGGGCCGGCCCGATTGCTGGCCAACTCGGTCGACCTGGCCCGTGCCGGTGATACCAATCAGCTCGGACAGCTCCTGGCTCCAGCCGGCGTCCGCTACGTGGCCGTGCTCACCGCCCTGGCCCCCAACATCCCCGGCTTGCAGGAGACCCAGCGCTATCCGCTTCCCGGTGACCTGGACCCGGCGTTGGCCCAACAGCTCGATCTACACCCGGTCCTCTCCCAGTCGGGGATCACGGTGTACGAGAACGCCGATTGGATTCCGATGCGGGCGGAACGGCCGACCACGCCGACCAACCGCACGACACCGGTTGCCACCTCCCTGCCCTCTCCGCTGAACCTCGCACCGGGGACACCGATCCTGGCCGGCCTCCGTCCCGTCCTGCCCGGTCCTGCCGCGGCCTCGTCCTACCAGGGCCCAGTGGTAGCGGGTACCGTTCTCGCCGCCGTCGCCCCGGCCGGCCGATGGCAACTGGTCGCTCCGTCAGGGGGCGTCGTCCCCAGCACCCCCTCGTTTGGATGGGCCGCCCGCTACAACGTCTCCACGTCGGGCACGGGGACCTTGACGTTCACCACTGACATCTGGTCACCCCTGGGCGTGGCCTTTCAGATCATCGTGTGGGTGGCGGCCATCTTGGCCTTGCTGCGCCGCCGTCGGTTGGCCGCCGGGCGAGGCCGCCCTGGCTCGAGACAGACCGGTGCCCAGGGTGAGCTGGCGCTCGGGCCGCCGATCAACCTCACCTCTTCCCAGGTCCGATCGTGACGCCACCGGGCCACGCCGTTCGCCAGAGCCGACACGAGAGCGAGCACATCGCTGGACGCCGCCTGGCCATCGTGGCGGCGGTGGTGGCCGTGGTGGTGGGTGCAGCCCTCATCGACCGGGCGGTGGGACCACCAGCGTCCCCCTCGGCCCCCTCGGCGCTGAGCGCGTCGACTATTCCCAGCACCGCGGCCGTTTCGTCGTCGTGGTATTGCGCCGGTGGCACCACGGGATCCGGCGGCCAGGCCAACACGACCATCTACGTGAGCAATA
>DATMMO010000143.1:0-16232 GCA_035569695.1 Acidimicrobiales bacterium
GACCCAACGGGGCTCTTCAACTCCAGTCTTGAGGGGAACGTGAGGCGTGCCATCGATTTCCACGAGGGCGAGAAGATAAACGAGAAGGCGTTGAAGACCCTCGTTCGCGCCGCGGTGACCCTGAACGAGTCCAAAGCCAAGAACTAGTCGGCATCAGTCCCCGTTCCATCTGTCCGGCCCTTCCCGAGGGGTCGGGGCCGGGCTCCGATGGGTCAGGGACTCAGGATCGTGGTCATCTCAAAAGAGCGCCACAACGGTCAGAACGACCAGTGCTGACACGTAGGCAGCCACCGCGGCCATGACACCGGTGGGCAGAGCCGCATAGGAGCCCTGGGCCAGGGCGCGGTGTGACCGAGCGGCCCGGATGGTGCCCCCGATGACGAAGAAGAGGGCCAAGGCACCATATCCCGCCCCGAGCGCCAGGAATCGGGTGCGAGGCAGACCGGAGAGATGGGGAACGAGACCGCCGACGCCGAGGGCTACAGCGGCAGCGGCAATGCCCGTCCGCCACCAGGCCAGCAGTGTCCGCTCCTCGGCGAAGTAGGTTCGGCGAGAGGCCTCCGGGTAGCGATCGGCGGGTTCGTCGTCTGGCACCACTGCCTATCTTCCTGGCCCGCAGCCGCTCGGCTCCTCGACCGCCGGCTCAGGGCACGACGCCTTTGGTCTGACAAGAGAGCAGAGGCTATGAGCTGAGGATGCGCGCCTTCCCCGTCTGGAATTCCTCTTCGGTGATCGTGCCCTTCTCTTTGAGATCGGCCAGTTTGGCGATCTCATCGGCATGACTCGTTCCCCCCGCACTCCCAGCGCCCGCTGTCTCGCGAACATAGGAGTTGAAGGCTTCCTGTTGCCGCTTGGCCTGTTCCACCCCACGCTCGTGCATGCCGCCGCCGCGAACGATGAGGTAGATCAGTGCGCCGAACAAGGGGAGGATGATGATCACGAGGACCCAAATGGCCTTGGACAATCCCCCCATGTCGTGGCTGCGGAAGATGTCTGCGAAAATCAGGAAGATCAAGTAGATCCACACGAAGAAGGCAAAGAACTCCAACATCGACCAGAAGATGTTGAGCAGTGGATAGGACGATGCGAACATTCTTTGCTCCCCGACTTTCAATTGCCGACCTCGTGCGGCCGGGTTCGCACTGATAGTAGACCGGGTTGCTGAAGGCGCGACGGTAAGCGTCTCGGAAGGAGATCTGACATGGCGACCGCAGGAGAGGCCGAAGCCCGGGATGAGGGGCTCACGGCGGAGCCGGACAGTACGGCGGTCCGGACTGCCCTATGGCGGGCCATGCATGTCCAGGTCGACCCGCCGCCCCATGTGATCGAGGACGAGGTGGGTCTCCAGCTGGTGGCGCCGGACGACGGGTGGCGCAGCCGACCGGACATGGACCCCGTCTTTACCAGTGGTTTTCGGGGAGCCATGGTGGCCCGGGCCCGCTTCATCGAGGACCTGATCGCAGACCAGGCTGACCGGGGTGTCGGCCAATATGTCCTCCTGGGCGCCGGCCTCGACAGCTTCGCGCAGCGCAGGCCGGAGCTCGCCTCCCGCCTCCGGATCTTCGAGGTCGACCGGCCCGGTCCCCAGGCCTGGAAGCGCCAGCGCTTGGTCGAGCTCGGATTCGGCGTTCCCGAATGGCTGCGGCTGGTGCCGGTCGACTTCGAGGCCGACTCGTGGTGGGAGGAGCTGGCCACCGCCGGGTTCGAGGCCGACCGACCGGCGGTCATCGCCTCCACCGGAGTCTCCATGTACCTCACCCGGGAGGCAAATGTGGCCACGCTGGGCCAGATCGCATCGTTCGCCCCGGGCTCGACGTTGGCCATGACGTTCCTCGTGCCCATGGAGCTCCTCGACGAGGAGGACCGTCCCGGCCTCCAGATGGCCATGAACGGCGCCCGGGCATCGGGGACGCCCTTCATCAGCTTCTTCCAACCGCCGGACCTGTTGGCCCTGGCCCGCGACGCCGGTTTCCGAGACGCCTCGCACGTGCCCATCTCGGATCTGGCCGAACGGTACTTTGCCGGACGGGCCGACGGCTTCCGGCCGTCGAGCGGCGAGGATCTCCTGGTGGCGACCACCTGACCCCTCCTCGTGTGCGTCGGTTGCAGGGGCACACCGGGCCACGCCAGACATCGAGGTCAACCGGGCGCACCAACCGTCCCGTGTGTTGGGTGGCGGCCTGGCATTGGTAGCCTGCCCAGCCATGGCCAAGAGCGCACTGACCACCCGGGCCGAGGACTTCCCTCGCTGGTATCAAGAGGTGGTCGCCCTGGCCGAGATGGCCGAGAACGGTCCGGTGCGGGGCACCATGGTCATCCGCCCTTGGGGATATGGCATCTGGGAGCTGCTCCAGGCCGAGCTGGACCGGCGCATCAAGGCGGCTGGGGCAGAGAACGCCTACTTCCCGCTCTTCATCCCCGAGTCCTTCCTCAAGCTCGAGGCCGAGCACGTCGAGGGCTTCAGCCCCGAGCTGGCCGTGGTCACCCGGGCCGGGGGCAAGGAGCTGGAGGAGCCGGTGGTGGTCCGCCCCACCAGCGAGACCGTGATCAACCACTACTTCGCCAAGTGGGTCCAGAGCCATCGCGACCTCCCCCTGCTGGTCAACCAGTGGGCCAACGTGGTGCGCTGGGAGCTGCGTCCCCGCCTCTTCCTGCGGACCAGTGAGTTCCTGTGGCAGGAGGGCCATACCGCCCATGCCAGCGAGGCCGAGGCCCGGGCCTACGCGTTGGAGATCCTGCACGACGTGTACGAGGCCACCATGGCCGACGTGGCTGCCATCCCGGTTCTGACCGGGCACAAGACGGCCCGGGAGCGCTTCGCCGGTGCCACCACCACCTGGACCTGCGAGGGGATGATGGGCGACGGCAAGGCCCTCCAGATGGGCACCAGCCACGAGCTGGGGCAGAACTTCGCCAAGGCGTTCGGGATCACCTACTCGACGCGTGAGGGCGGGAACGAATTCGCCTGGCAGACCTCCTGGGGCGTCTCCACCCGACTGATCGGCGCCCTGGTCATGGCCCACGGGGACGACTTCGGGCTCCGCCTGCCCCCGGCCCTGGCCCCCACCGAGGTGGTGGTGCTCATGATCAAAGAGGAGCCGGCCGTGCGGAGCGCGGCGGAGACCCTGGTGGCCGAGCTGCGGGCCGGTGGCCATCGGGTGCGCCTGGACGACCGCACCGAGACCAGCTTTGGCCGGCGCAGCGTGGGCTGGGAGCTGAAAGGCGTCCCGGTCCGGGTGGAGATCGGCCCCCGGGACCTGACCGAGGGCAACGTCACCGTGGTCACCCGGCACACCCGGGACAAGGAGACGGTACCGGCCGCCGGGGTGGTGGCGGCGGTGACCGGCGTCCTGGCCCGGGTCGGCCCCGAGCTGGCGGCCGAGGCCGAGGCGTCCCGGACCGAGCGCACGGTCGACGCCGGATCGTTGGACGAGGTCGTCGAGGCCGGCGCCACCGGTTTTGCCCGTATTCGCCTGGGCGCCCTCGGAGAAGACGGCGAGGACCGCCTGGGTCACCACGCCCTCTCGGTCCGTTGCCTGCAGCGGCCGGACGGCAGCCTGGCCCAACCCGGGGACGCCGAAGGCGATCTCGTGGCCGTGGTCGGCCGGTCGTACTGAGGCAGGGAAGACCAACGGCCGGCGCCGTTCCGGCCGGACCGTTCAGTACGGGGACGCCTGGTTGAAGATGACGGCGAGGCTGACGATCTTGTCGTTGCGGACGCTGAAGTAGTTGGACATGATCAGCTCGTCGGGGAGGTTCGTCTTGTCGTAGGTGCCGTCGTACTTGGCCCGCACGATGGTGTCGCCGTAGTGGTCGATGACCTCTTGCACCTCCATGGTGACGTGGTCGCCGACGAACTCCTTTTCTACGAACCGCCGGATGGCATCGATCCCGACGATCTCCCGGCGGTTGTCGTTCACATAGGCGTCGGGGGCGAACGTGGCCACGATGGCATCGGTGTCCAACGCGTTCATCGCCGCGATGTGGTCGGCGATCACGCCGGGAAGCTCGGTAGCAGACATGGTTTGTTCCTTTCGGTTTCGGTCTCTTCGTTTCGTCTCTGTTGCCAGCTTCGGGCATCCACCGGCGGGAGGATCAAGGGCCCGATTCGCGCTTGTTTCTCCCCTAAGGGGAGATTGCATACTTGAGGGATGCGGCCATGCCTGGCGATCGGCGACTTTTCCCGCGCCACCCACCTAAGTGTCAAGACGCTGCGTCATTACCACCGGATCGGGCTGCTGGAGCCGGCCGATGTCGATCCGGCCACCGGCCACCGGCGTTATTCCACCGATCAGATCCCGACGGCGCAGGTCATCCGCCGCTTTCGGTCTTTGGACATGCCGCTGGAAGAGATCCGGGCGGTCATCGCCACCCCGGACATCGCCAGCCGCAACGAGTTGATCGCCGGCCATCTGGACCGCCTCGAAACCAGCCTGGCCCGGACCCAGGAGGCGGCGGCCTCGTTGCGCGATCTGCTCCAGCCTTCGGGGCCGGCCTCGGCGGCCATCGAGCACCGCAGGATCGAGCCCATACCGGCCGTGGCCATACGCGACGTCGTCGATCTGGAAGACATATCGCCGTGGTACCAGGGTGCCTTCGGGGAGCTCTATGCCACCCTGGCCGCCCAACGGCTGGCGCCGGCCGGGCCAGCGGGCGGTATCTATGCCACCGACCTGTTCGCCTACGAACGGGGTGAGGCGACGGTGTTCATCCCCTGCCTGTCCCCCGTCCGGTCAACCGGGCGGGTCGAGTCCCTCGTCGTGCCCGGGGTCGACCTGGCCCTCATCGAGCATGGCGGCGCCGATACCAATGTCGACCGGGCCTATGGCGCATTGGCCACCTATGTGACCGATCACGCCTTGGCCGTCGAGGGCCCGATCCGCGAGTACTACCTCGTCGGCAGCCACGACTCACCCGATGAAGCACTGTGGCGCACGGAGATCGGTTGGCCCATCTTCACGGTGGCGACCACGCACTAAGCGGAGCGGCCCGCTCGGTACCGCCGACTATGAAGCGGCATCGGCCGTCTGTGGGGAGCAACCCGTGGGCGGGGCGGTGCTGGCGGCCGACGGGGTGGGCGGTGCGTTGTTGGGCGCCACCGAGTCGGCGATCAGTCGGAAGACGGTATCGCTCGTGTTCTGTTCGACCCCCGAGCAGTCGAACGCCCCGGGCTTGAACGTCACCACCACGGCGATAGCGATCTTCTGATTGGGCTGGTACGCCTCGGTGGCGCTGTAGCCACCGAGGAGCGGGTTCTGCATGGTCCACGAGCCCGAGCGCACCACACCGAGGCCAAAGTTGTAGCCCGGGACCTGGGTGAAGCACGACGGTACGCAGTTGGCCTGCTTCTGACCGAAGCCGAGCAGGTTGGGGTCGGTCATGGCATGGAAGCTGGATTTCGACAGCAGCTTGCCCGTGCCGACCGCGACAGCCGTGGTGGCCATGTCATCGATGTTCGACGTCTCGGCCGCTCCGTCGGGCGTTCCCCAGGCCGCATTGAAGTACGTCGAGTCCTCGAAGAACGGGCTCCCGTTCGGTATCCCGAGCTGGACTCGGCGTTCGGAGCTTTGGGAATGAAGGACCGGGCTCGGGATGAACGAGGTCCGATACCCAGCCGTCTGGGTAAGGCCCATCGGCCCCAGGACCATCTTTTGGAGAAGCACGTTCAGGGGCGCCTTGCCCACCATCGACAGGATCTTCCCCAAGATCATGAAATTGGTATGGGCGTAGCTCCAGTTGGTACCGGGAGGGAACTGCACGGGCCGGTCGAAGGCGTAGGCGATGCGTTGCTGATAGGTGAAGATCTGGAACGGATTGGTGTTGAAGGCCGCCGTCCAGCCCGGGTCGGTCTCGAAGTCGGGGTACCCGGTCGTCTGGTTGGCCAACATCTTCAGCGTCACCTGGTTGGACTCGGGCAGGCCGGGCAGCCAGTGGTCGATGGTCTCGTTCAGGGTGACCTTGTGCTCGTCGACGTATTCCATGAGCAGCGTGCTGACGTATTCGAAGGCGACGGCTCCCTGTCGAAAATGCATGTCCGTGGTGGCCGGCGCCCCGTCCATGGAGTCGCCGAACGCCTGGGTGGTGATCACCTTGTTGCCCTGGGTGACCCGGACGATGACCGCTCGGAGTTGATAGGTCGTCATCGCCTTGCGGACGATGGTGGCGATCGCCGCCGCCTGTGAGGGGTTGGACGTGGCCGCAGAAGCGGAGGGCACCCCGACGGAAGGGCCGGCCGCGGCGAGAGCCAGGGCGACCATCAGCGTGCCCACCGTCAGCAGGCGCCTGGGTGCTCGGACCCTCTGGTCGCCCGCCCTCCTCAGGTTGTACGTCAACGTCTTCCTCCAGGTTCAGGGGCCGACCCGGTCGGAAGAAATCACCCTCGTCCGGTCTGTGAGGGAACTGTAACAAACTCATCCAGGTTAGATCAAGTAGTACTAGATTTAATCTGTGCCATGTAGAATGAAACTGGTGAGCGGAGTACGGTGGTAGTGATGTCGGGCGAAAACAAGAAGCGAGCATCGGCCTCCCGCTACCACTCGCCGTTGCGGGCTCGGCAAGCGGCCGAGACACGCCGGGCCATCATCGCCGCCGCCATCACCCTGTTCCAGGACAAGGGATGGGCGGCCACGACGTTGCCCATGATCGCCAGCGAGGCGGGGACCGCGGTCGACACCATCTATTCGACATTCGGGTCGAAGTCGAGCCTTCTCATGGCCGCCGTCGACGTCGCCATCGTCGGCGACGACGAAGAGGCGGCGATGGTCGATCGTCCCGACTTCGCCCAACTGGGAAAGGGCAGAAGGATCGAGCGCCTGCGGGCCGGAGTGCACTATACGGTCGGCGTCTACCGACGATCGGTGCCGCTCCTCAAGGCCCTCCAGGAGGCGGCGGCCAGCGACGAGGTGGCGCGGGCTCGGTTGACCCAGTACGACGATGACCGCCGGGACCTGACCGCCGCCGGTCTAGCCCTGATCCTCCGTGGGGAGGTGGCCGAGAAGGTGGTCGACGCCATCTGGGCCCTGGTCAGCCCGGAGGTCTTCACCTATCTGACCGAGGGACGGGGCTGGTCCGTCGCCAGCACGGAGGCCTGGTTGGTCGAGATGTCCAGCGTCGCCCTCGGGTCCGCCGCCCACTGACGGTGCAGCGCTACCAGCGTGAGCGCTCAGTCCAGATCGGATCGGCGAGACCAGGATCGTCCCGTTCCCGCTCTCGTTTGTCTGCGGAAACCAGGCCAGATAACATGCATGCGTCAGTCATCTGTGTGAGGGAGGAGCGACCAATGTCGATCACAGTCGAGGGATCGTTCGAGGTCACGTCGTGGTCCGAGGAGCAGGCCAGCGGCCTGGAGGAGACGGGAAAGGTGTCGAGAGCCACCATCGGTCAGCGGTTCGACGGTGGCATCGAGGCAGAGACCATCGCCGACATGGTCATGACGTACCGAGAAGACGGGACAGCCGAGTTCGTGGGCTATCACCGGGTCCAAGGTCGGGTCGAGGACAGAGCGGGCAGCTTCGTGCTCTTGGCCACCGGGGGCTACGACGGCACCGATGCCCGCACCAACTTCGAGGTGGTCCGCGGTTCGGCCCGAGGCGAGCTGGCCGGACTGGAGGGCGGGGGAACAGGATCGGCGGCCCACGGGTCAACCGGTGTGTACCGCTTCGACTTCGATCTGTGACCCCGGCGCCTCAGGGCCACGCCGCCAATGTGCTCGGGGCCCTGATGCTGGCCACCTCCGACCGGATGGTCGAGTCGGTCCAAGCCGAGCTGGGCCTGTCCGAGACGGCGGCGGCGGCATTGTCGGCGCTCAACCAATTCCTCGACCGTCCGACGGTCGACCAGCTGGCCCAGGTGGTCGGGCTGACCCAGTCGGGGGGAGTCCGACTGGTCGATCGGCTGGAGCGGGATGGGTTGGTGCGCCGGGGTGCGGGGACGGACCGGCGCAGTGCTTCCGTTTCACTCACCTCGGCGGGGCGGCGGCTGGCCGAGAAAGTCGAACTAGCCCGGCTGCAGCTGCTTGGTGGGGTCACGGCGCCGCTCACCGCCGAGGAACGCGACACCCTGGCTGGTCTGGCCGGTCGCATGCTGGTGGGCATGATGCGGGAACCCGGAGCCACCCGCTGGATCTGTCGCCTGTGCGATCTCGCTGCGTGCGGCCGTCCGGTCGGGCAGTGCCCCCTCGAACAGGAAGCTCGGGCTCGCTACGGCACAGCCGAGGAATGACCCGCTACGGCCCTGGCCTACGGTGCGGCGGGGATCCGCCCGGCGATGGCCTGGTCGACCGCCTCGTCGCCCAGGCGGATCCGGGCGATCTTCTCGAGCGAGGGCGCCTTGCGCAGCTCGTTGCCCCCTTCGATGGCCAGGCTCTGCCCCGTGATCCAGGCTGACTCCGGTCCGGCCAGGAAACGCACACCGGCGGCAATGTCCTCGGGGGTGCCGGTCCGTCCCAGCGGCTTCTGGCTCTTGAACTCCTCGAGGATCTCTGGATCCGAGAACAGGGCGGAGACGTTGTTGCTGGCCGTCTTGGTCAAGCCGGGACGGACGGCGTTGACCCGGATGGCATGGTGGCCGAACTCGTCGGCCGCCACCCGCACCATGGCGTCCAAGCCGGCCTTCCCCGCGCAGTAGCCCGCCATGAACGGCCAGGACATGGTGGCGGCATCGGAGGAGATGCACACGATGGCCCCGCCCCCCGTCGTGACCATGACCGGAACGGCGTACTTGATGGCCAAAAAGGCGCCGACGATGTTTCGCCGCAGGTCCTCCAGGAGTCCGTCTTCGTCGACAGCCAGGAACGGCGCGATGGTGCCGCCCCCCACCGTGGCCACACAGATGTGCAGACCCCCCGGCGCCGCCGACGCCTGCTCGACGGCTCCCTGGACGTCTTCGGCCACCATGGCGTCGCCGGCGAACCAACCCACAGTTGCGTGTTCACCCAGCTCCGCTCGAAGGGTGCTTGCGGTGGCTTCGAGCGCGCCCTTCGTTCTGCCCATGAGGGTCACCGCGGCGCCGTCTTTGGCCAGGGACCGGGCGCAGGCGCTTCCGATCCCACCGGCGCCCCCGGTGACCAGGGCGGCCATGCCTGCGAGCGGAAGGTCTGTGGTCATGGTTGCTCTCCTTGATTGGGGCGGACCGGCCGAGGACGTGGTCCTGCTCGGTGGTCAGCTGGATTCGGAGCGGTAGGGGTCGATGAGAAGAACCAGGCGCTCGAGCTGTTCGGCCACGGCGCCCTCGTCGCCGGGATCGACACGAAACGTCACCCGGGCCAAGTCCATGTCCAGGTACTCCTCGATGGCCGCGGCAGTGGGGGTGCCCTGTTGGAGCATCACCGGAACCGGCGCCCTGCCCTGTTCGGCCGCCATCGACTGCAGCTGGTCGATTCGCGCCTTCAGCTCAGGACCGTCGAGGTGGCGACCACTGGCCATCCAGCCATCACCGAACCGCAGCACCCGCTGAGCGGTCGTCGGTCCGCTCCCGCCGACCAGGACGGGTGGATGGGGGATCTGCACCGGCTTGGGCCATTGCTTCATGGGGTTGACCCGAACACAGGTGCCCTCGTACGAGGCGACCTCATGGGTCCAGATCTCCTTCATGGCCTCGACCCGCTCTCGGAAGATGGTCCACCGGAGCCGAGGGTCGGACCCGTGGTTGGCCAACTCCTCGAGATTCCAGCCGGCGCCGACACCGAGAACGACCCGACCGTCGGACAGGTGGTCGAGGGTGGATACCCGCTTGGCCAGCATGATCGGATCGTGATCGGGAATGACCAGCGTGCTGGTGCCCAGTCTGATCCGGGAGGTGACGGCGGCGACGGCAGCCAACGACTCCAGAGGGTCGAAGAACCGATAGAAGTCCTCGGGCAGTTCGCCACCACTGGGATACTCGCTGATCCGATCGACGGGCACGTGGCTGTGCTCGGGCAGGAACAACGACTCGAACCCCATGCTCTCGACCAACGATCCCAGCCGGATCGGGCTGAGGGCTCGATCGGTGGGGAACGTCGTCACGCCGAAGTGCATGGCTCTCCTGTCTCGTCGACCGGCGAGGGACCAGAGTGGGTGGGCTGAGGTTGGACACCCATAGTGCCAGTTCAGGCCGGTGCTCGTGGATTCCTGGGCCCCAGGCTCGGTTTTTTCCGACCCAACCACGGGCTCATTGGTACCGGCCCGCTGATGGTCAGAATGCTCAACCGGCAGGGTCCGGTTGATCCACCCCGATTTGGCCCTAGCGTTGTCGGGGAAGGAACTGTCGAACGGGGTGGGGACGCGTGCCAATGGCGACTGGGACGGGGTACAGGTGGAAGATCTTGAGCCCTCGGGATCGGGGCCGGGCCGTCGATCCACGAATGGGGTAGGTCCTGATCGATGGTCTACCTGCTCGCTCTGGCCTCAGCCCTGGCCAACGCGCTGACGAGCATCCTCCAGCGTATGGGGGTCGAGGATGCCCCCGAGGACTCGACCCTCAAGCTCAGCCTGCTGACTCACGCCCTGAAGCGAGGGGTGTGGCTCCTGGGATTCGCGTTCATGGTGGCGTCCACTGTGACCCAGGTGATTGCCCTCCACATCGGCGATCTCACCCAGGTCCAGCCCGTCTTGACCCTGGAGCTCCCGTTCCTCGTGCTCTTGCTGGCCACGTGGTTCCGGTTCCGGATCGGGGTACGGGAGTGGATCAGCTGTCTGGCCGCCGCCGGCGGCCTCGCCGGCTTTCTGATCTTTGCCCACCCCGTTGGAGGGGACCGGGTTCCCACCTCGTCGGAGTGGATTGTCGCCGGCTCCGTGTGTGGCGGAGTCGTCATCGTGGCCGTGCTGTTGGCTCTGCGCGGGCCCCGATGGTGGCGGGCCGCCATGTTCGGAACGGCGGGGGCCATCGGATTCGCATTCACGGCATCCCTCATGAAGTCAGTGGGGAACGACGTCGCCTCTGACTGGGTGCGGCTGTTTGCGCACTGGCAGACCTACGCACTCGTCCTGTGCGGCGTGGGGTCGTTGTTCCTGGCCCAGAACGCCTTTCACGCCGGCCCCATCGCTGCTTCGCAGACGGCGCTGGTGCTGGTCGACCCCCTGGTCAGCATCGCCCTCGGGCTCGGGCTCTACGGGGACAACCTCCGTACTGCCGGTCTTTACGGACCCGCCGAGGCGGTGGCGCTGCTCATCATGTTCATCGGGGTTGGGTCCATCGCCCACTCGCCCCTGGTCTCGGGGACCAAGGGGGATGATGAGCAGTACTCGCAGATGTTGTCGCTCCGATCGCGCTCCAAGCGCTTGATCGGCGCGGTGCAGGATCAGATGTCTCCCGAGCAGGCCAAACTGCTCCCGCCCGAGGTGGTCAAGCATCTTCCGCCCGAACGAACGGGAAATGGCGGTGGACGGAGCTGACCGCCCCGGCATCGAGCCCCCGTGTCGAGGGCGATGATTCCCGCATACCGCGTCCGTCTCAACCGGTGACAGTATCGGCTGCATCAAAGGAGGAGCATCGTGGCACGAGTGAGTACCTATCTGAATTTCATGGGCAATACCGAGGAGGCGTTCGATTTCTATCGGACCGTGTTCGGTACCGACTATGTCGAACCGATCCAGCGCATGGGGGACGTGCCCGCCGACCCTGACGGCCCGACGTTGTCCGAGGCCGAGAAGGGGATGGTGATGCACGTCGAACTCCCGATTCTGGGCGGACACGTGCTCATGGCCACCGACATGCTGGCGTCCATGGGCCACGAACTGAGGATCGGCAACAACACCACCATCAACCTCGAGCCGGACACGCTCGAAGAAACGCAGCGCCTCTTCGATGCGTTGTCGGCAGGATCCAGCGACTGCGCACCGTTGACCGAGATGTTCTGGGGCGCCACCTGGGGCACGTGTCTCGACCGCTACGGCGTGCGCTGGATGTTCAACTTTGCCCCCGCTGCCGCCTAGGGCGGCGGGGGCTATCGATCAGCCCGTTCGGCCTCAGGGGCCGACTTCGCTTTGGGCCGGGCCCGGACATGCATGCGCTCTCCCTGGGGCCCGAAGAGGCTCAGGAATTCCACCGGCTCGGCTCCGTCATTGGCGAACCAGTGTGGGACCCGGGTGTCGAACTCGGCGGCCTCACCGGCAGTGAGGACCAGATCGTGCTGGCCCAGGACCAGACGGAGCCGGCCCTGCAGGACGTACAGCCATTCGTAGCCGTCATGGGTTTGCGGGTCAGGTATCTGTGGGGCCTTACGAGGCGGGATGGTGTGCTTGTACGCCTGCAGGCCGCCGGCTCGCCGGGTGAGCGGCTCGATGGTCATCCCGTGGCGAGTGATGGGGCGAGAACGGATGCGGGGGTCGCCGGTCTGCGGTCCCCCGATGAGGTCGTCGAGAGGGACCTGGTAGGCCTGGGCCAGGGGCAAGAGGAGCTCGAGGTTCGCTCGGCGCTGGCCTGACTCCAGTCTCGACAGCGTGCTGGACGAGATCCCGGTCAGTGCGGCCAGCTCGGCCAGGGTGGTGTCTCGCTCCTGGCGGAGCGCTCGCAGCCGGGGACCCACTGCGCTGAGGACTTGGTGCAGGTCGGAGCTCACCCTTCCATATTGCCATATCGGCAATGGAACTTGCCATAAGAAGGAGATCGGGCCAAGGTGGCTGGAGGGGGACGGCCCACCAATCGAAGGAGACCATCGTGTCCGATCAGTTCGACCAGGCATTCTGGGACGAGCGCTACCGCTCGCAGGCCGCGCTCTGGAGCGGGAACGCCAACCGACATCTGGTGGCCGAGGTCGAGGACCTCACCCCGGCCACGGCACTCGAAGTGGCGGCGGGTGAAGGCGCCGATGCGATCTGGCTGGCCCGGCGGGGTTGGCAGGTGACCGCCGTCGAAATCTCCACCGTTGCCCTCGAGCGGGCGGCCGGCCATGCGGCGCGGGCCGGCTCGGCCATTGCCGAGCGCATCCAGTGGGTCCACCAGGACGTGTTGGATTGGGACCCTCCTCGCCAACGGTACGACCTGGTGTCGGCTCAGTACTTGCACCTGCCGACGGAACTGCGCCGGGTGCTCTTCGACTCACTGGCGTCAGCTGTCGCTCCCGGCGGCACCCTGCTCATCGTCGGTCACCACCCCTCCGACCTGGTGACCGTCCCTCGTCCCCAGCCCCCCGAGCTGTTCTTCACCGGCGATGACATCGCCGCCGAGCTCGATGCGAGCCGCTGGGACGTGGTGACGAACATGGCTGCCGAACGAAGCGGCACCCACGACGGTCATGCCGTCGTGCTCCACGACGCCGTGCTGCGGGCCCGGTGCAAACCATGAGGCCCTGAGCAGCGCGGCCAGCGTCTCCTGACGCGTTCACGACGCGGTTCGGGCCACCTGCGGCGTCGCGCCGAGGGGCAGTAGGAGGTCCCGGTCGGGCTCATCGGTTCAGGAGGATCTGGGGGCCGAACCGGTCGGCGCCATCGATCAGACAAAAGACCACTCTGGAGTGGGTTTTCGTCCCTCCTCGGCGCGCCCACCGGGCCCAGCGGCTCGTCTGACCGCTTCCGTGTGGCACCATCAGCGCACACGAGGGGGTACATATATGACCGACGGACGTCCCGCTCCGCTTGGCAACCGGCTCACCGATCTCTTGGGCATCGACTACCCCATCGTGCAGGCGCCGATGGGCTACATCGCCCGTGCCCCACTGGCGTCGGCGGTGTCCAACGCCGGCGCCTTGGGGATCGTCGAGACGTCGTCGGGCCGTTTGGACGAAGTGCGCAACGAGATGCTGAGCATGCGGGAGCTGACCGACAAGCCCTGGGGAGTGAATATCGCCCAGATGTTCGTGGGCGATGACGACATCGTGGCCTTCGTGGCCGGGCTCGGTGTCTCGTTCGTCACCACCTCGGCCGGCGATCCATCCCGTTTCACGGGACCGCTGCACGACGCCGGCATCACCGTGTTCCACGTGGTGCCCTCGCTGCGAGCCGCAGCCAAGGCGGTGGCGGCCGGGGTCGACGGCCTGGTGGTCGAGGGGGGCGAGGGAGGTGGGTTCAAGAACACCAAGCCGGTAGCCACCATCGTGCTCGTGCCCCAGATTCGACGGCACTTCGACCTGCCGATCATCGCCGCCGGTGGCATCTCCGACGGGCCGGCCATGGCGGCCGCCTTCGCCCTGGGCGCCGATGGGGTGCAGATGGGCACCCGCATGGTCTCGGCCGCCGAGTCTCCCGTGCACGCCAACTACAAGCAACTGGTGGTCGACGCCGACGCCACCGATACGGTGGTGCTGAGTGCCCATTCCAGCCCGGCCTACCGGGTCATGCGCACGCCGCTCACCGAGTCCCTGGAGCAGGAGCCGGCCGTGCGCATGCACGAGCGGGTGGGCATGGACGGTGTCCTCGAGCTGTACTTTCAGGGCAACCTGGGTGCCGGTTTTGCCTTCGGGGGCCAGGTCGCCGGTCTCATCAAGGCGGTGGTGCCGGTACGGGAGATCATCGAGAGCACCATGGCCGGTTTCTACGTCACCGTGGACCGTCTGAGCGACGTGGCCGAGGCTGCTCGGAGCCCGCAACGCCAACGCTGACCGTCGCCTTGGCCACGGCTGACGTCCGTGGAGCCAGGCGCGATGGTCTCGACACAACCGGAGTGAAGGGAGATCAGTGGGCACGAACTTCAAGGTGGCGGTCCTGGACGACTATCAGGACGTAGCCCAGACCTCGGGGCCCTGGCACCTCCTCTCCGACGATGTGGAGGTCGTGTACTTCCACGATCACCTGTCCGACGAGGGAGCGGTGGCCGAACGGCTGTTGCCCTTCGACGCCGTCGTGGCCATGCGGGAGCGCACGCCGTTCCCGGCATCGCTCCTGAGCCGGCTGACCAACCTGCGCCTGCTCATCACCGCCGGGCCGTTCAACGCGGTGATCGACGTGGCCGACGCCTCGAGCCGTGGCGTCGTCGTCTGCGGCACCGGCGGCAAGCGGGTCCCCGGCTCCGACCCGACGGCCGAGCTGACCTGGGGGCTCATCCTGGCCACCGCTCGCCACATCCCGCTGGAGGACCGGGGCGTGCGCACCGGCCATTGGCAGCAGACGGTGGGCACCTACCTCTACGGCAAGACGCTGGCCCTGCTGGGCCTCGGCCACATGGGCTCGGCCGTCGCCGCGGTGGGCCGGGCCTTCGGCATGAAGACGATCGCCTGGAGCCCGAACCTGACCGAGGAACGAGCCCACAAGGGCGGGGCGGAGCTGGTGTCGAAAGAGGACCTGTTCCGGAGGGCCGATGTCCTCAGCATCCACCTGGTGTTGAGCGATGGCACCCGGGACATCGTGGGGGAGCCGGAGCTCTCGCTCATGAAGCCCAGTGCGTACCTCATCAACACCTCGCGGGGACCGCTCGTCACCGAAGCGGCGCTGGTCGACGCGCTCCGGGCCGGGCGGCTCGCCGGGGCCGGCCTCGACGTCTTCGATCCCGAGCCCCTTCCGCCCAGCCATCCACTGTGCTCGATGGACAATGTCGTGCTCACTCCTCACCTCGGCTACGTCACCGAAGGGACGTACGCGTCGTTCTTCACCCAGATCGTCGAGGACATCAACGCCTACCTGGAGGGAGAGCCGATCCGGGTCATTGCCGGGTAGCGGCCCTACCCCATGAAGGGCGCTCGGCAGGCTGGGGACCACAGGCCTTCCCAGGCCGCGGCGATGTCGGCCAGGGGATCGGCGGCCAGCGAGCAGGGCGTGTCCAGGGCCATGGTCTGGCGCTCCGGAGTGGCGTAGCGTGGCCACTCACCGACCTCGGCGATCTCCGGGGTCCCGTCACGGCTGAACGTGCTCCAGGCGTGGCTGTGCTGGCGGGCGAGCTCGTGGGCCTCGGGCCCGGCGCGCAGGAACTCGCTCCAGCCACACCGGTCCAGGGTGTCGAAGGTGAAGGGCAGGTCGATGGCGTGGAACGCCCCGGGGTCCCACTGGCCGGGGACGGGCGGCCCGCTCCAACCGAACTGGGCCATGTAGGTGCGTCCGCCGTTGGCCACGTGGCTGTCGGCCACACGGCGGGCCGGAAGCCGCATCACCCCGTCGGTCTGGATGGCGGCCATGAGGTCCGAGCCCTTGGTGCGCCCTTGCCGGCCGAGCAGGTCCCGATAGAAGTCAACCAACTGCCGGGCTCGCTCCGGGCCGGGGTCCGAGCCGAGGCGCCCGGCCAGGTAGCGACGGGTCGATGTGGCCAAGTCGTCCAGGCTGGCGGCATCGGCTGCGGGGTTGGGATAGAGGCGCATCTCGTCGGTGGTCGAGCTCACCAGCAGGTCC